>JABDEZ010000005.1 GCA_013286835.1 Bacteroidota bacterium | reverse complement strand
TACGATCCGTATGGGTACGACACATATGGGAATATAAATGGCGTATATGCCCCCCAGCCGTGCAACGTATTTGCTGACACAGTACGAAATTATAATAATGATGGAAGTAGTATTTCATTATTAGACCAGCAATATGTAACCTACCATGGCGATAACATTACCAACAACATAAGTATTTCGGGTAGTAATACTACTATTACTGCTGCCAGCTACAATGGCCAAAACAACATCCTTAACCTGGTATTATCTTCTGTATTAAACGGTGTTGCAGACACACAGACTAAGCGCATTTTTGTTTATGTCCAAAACAAACTCGTCGCAGATTCAACATACATAAATTCCCCTCTTACGGTACAATTTGTAAATACCTATACTTACGATGGTTCCGGTAACCTTACTCAGGTGGACGCATTTGACTATAGCAACTCAACTACCATTCCCTCCAGGAAGTATATAAATACCTATACTACATTAAATCAATTAAAAACTTCGGAAGAGGATTACATTGATTTTAGTAATAACCAGTGGTCCACTGCTTCTATAGACTCTTTTGGCTATACCGGTGGAGTGGGTTTTTATACTTTCGAAAAATATACCGCTTTTGAAAATGGTGTTAACTACGTAAATACATTGCAGTTTCACGTATCGGCCATGGGGCTTCTAGATTCTGTCTATGGTTTTGTTGATACAGGAAGTACCGTCAACCAAACACCTATTAAGTATATAGTGCAATACGATAACTACAACAACCCTGTTATCACAAAGGGATATTATGGTAATGGTACTACGTTCCCCACCGTCCCTTATTATGTTGCACGCTATACTTACGAAACATATAATGCCACTGCCGTACCCAACGTTACTGCAGCAAGCAGTATAACTGTATATCCTAATCCGGCTAACAATATTGTCTCTATATCTGGTATAGACGCGTCTGCGGGTAAAACAACCATCCGCATTTTAAATACAATGGGGCAATTGTTGGTAACGCAAAGTGCAGATAGCAAAACCGTACAGACAATTGATATAAACAGGTTCAGCCCGGGTGCCTATATACTTATTATTACAGACGATAACGGTAAAATACTGCACAGCCAAAAGGTTATTAAACAATAAAACACATTCTATGAAAAAATCAATTCTGTTAGCTGCAAGCCTGTTTTATTATACTGCAATATCTGCACAGCCACATACCTGGTTGGTATATGGAACTGCCGGCCTATCGCAAAATTCCAATACCGACCCTTACCAATACCCACAAGGCACAAATACAAGCTGGAGTGTGGCCCCAGGCATAGGGTACCAGTTTAATAAACACATTACCGCAGGTGTACAGGTTAGCTATAGCCATATTGAGGATGCAACGAATGGCTATGTACCATTTAACGCAGGCCCTATTTCCGGGTATGAATATGCTTCTGGCAACAGCATAACGATCAATTGGTCTGCAGGAGGATTCTTCCGTTATACACAAGACCTGGGTCAAATATTCTTTTTGTATGGGCAAGCAAATATGTCCTACCTATCCAGCGAGTTGCATAACCAACCCGAATACTTTTACCCACTCTTAAGTAACTACATGCCAGTTAATAGTTATTACTACGGATCCAACCCTACGTCCACCGGCAGTTTCCAGGTACAAATTTTCCCGGCAGTAGGGGCTAAAATATATAAAGGCCTTGCACTTAATTTTAGTTTCGGTGGTGTTGACTACGTAAATATGCACTCAAAAAGCGACTATTCAGAAACAAGAAACTCAAAAAGTGTACAACTCACTTTTGGCCAGCAGGTAAACTTTGGCATTTCTGACAATTTTTCGTTCCATGCTAAACATAGACGAAAGCATGCGAAGGAAGAGACAGTTCCAGGATCGGAATACAGGCATGTGGACAAGGATACAGGAGAAGAAAGCGATGAAAAACAATAAAATGAACAATACAAAAGAATATTTTTTCTACTTTTACCCAAGTTTGGCACCACTATATCCTCTTCTATATAAGGCACAACCTTAACAGACCATGAAGAAGGTAATAATAATTTGTTCGCTAACCATTACAATGGCGACCTCTTGTAAAAAAGACAACACACAACCTGTGTCTAATACACAATGGTTCCTGTATGGCTGGGCATTTCCCTGTGCATTGACCCCAATGCCACAAGGTGTTTATTTTGCAGTACACAATGACCATGTATTCATGGACAGTATTTATTTGCTACCACCTATAAACTACTATACGGTGCCGCTGCCTGATAGTGTATATGCAAAAGCAAAACTGCTGCAGGACAACTTTCCATCGTACTTGCTCAGCCATGTTCCAGATACTACAATAGGCGCTAATGTCTGCGTGTACATACACCTGGAAGCGTTGGTAAATGGGGACACGTTGAAATGGAATATAGACATGGATACCAGCCAGCTACCGAAGGAATTAAAGCAGTATGTATGGCAGGTAGACCATACCCTAGGCTTTAAATAAACAAGAGTTTTGATTTACAAACCTGCTGGTACAAGCACTATCGCTTACGCCAGCAGGTTTGTTCATTCACGCACAAATGGTATATCCTTATCAAAATATTGTTCGCCTGACCCAAGATTATATGTGTTGCCTCCTTCTATACTAAAGAACAGAAAACAAATCTTAGTTATGAAAAACCTGGCCACTATCTGCTTATTAGCACTCACACTTACATCTTGCACCAAGAAAACAGCAACAATAAATTCTTTCGGTAATGATGGCATGCCTGCCCCTGTTTTGGTCAGTAACCAGTTTGTATTTGGTGAATATGACCGGCCGCACATGTCTAACAATATACCATCCTATACCTTCTATTTTTTTGATACAACACGGGTATATAAGCAGACCAGGTATTTCACAGACTCTGTGATGCTGAATAGTATGCTGAACACGTGGGCAAATAATTTGTTCGATTCTTCGATACTAATGCCTGATAAAGCATACACACTAGTTCGGCCCCTGGTCACCGGTTTCTCGCAATACCTGCTGGCACATCCTAATACTATTTTTGGCGCTACCCCAAATGTGCCTGCATTATATCTTTATATAGCCACCGTGAATAAGAATGATACTACTACGTGGAATATAAACATCGATACCACAAAGATCCCTGCAGAGATAAGGATATATACAGCGCAAATGCAGCAGGTGAGGGATTCTTTATCTCATATGCATTGATGGCGCAAAACCGTTAGCGTATTTTTTTTCTCATTTACCCAAGGTTCCGGTCATTATATCCTTCTATATAAACAAGTAATTCATCAAAAGTTATGAAACCATTAATAATGGTTGGCCTGGTGGCTATCATGGCATTATCGGCCTGCAAAAAAGAAACAACAGCCCCTGTACCCAAACCTGATAGCCTGATATTTGGCAGGTACAACCCAATGTGCGTGACACCAATGGTATGCGGACAATTCTATTTATTGCAAAATAATATGCTGTTCGCAGACCAGTCTTATTACATGACCCCTAATCCCTTTGCCTTGGCTAAGGAGCCTGATAGTCTCTATGTTATTGCAAAGCAACTCATTGACAACTTTCCGGCATACCTGCTCAACCACCCTAGCGACAGCTTGATAGGGTGCCCAGGTTGTGCAGATGGGGCCGTAATACGGCTCTGGGCTACAGCTAATGACGTAAGAACAAAGTGGGATGTTAATGCAGATACATCGCAGATACCGGCTGAATTAAGAACATATATATGGCAGGCAGGGCATGTGTTGGATCAGTTATAAAAACATCGTCTTAAATTTAGTAGTACAATGACAGGAAGTATAAAACCATGGCTGAGTATGCCGAGCAGGAAGTAATAAAAGGCTGCCTGAGAAAAGACAGGTTATATGAGGAGTATCTGTATAAAAAATACTACAGCATATTCCTTACTGTCTGTGTGCGCTATGCTAAGGATATACAGAATGCAAAGCAATTGATGAATGACGGTTTTGTGAGGATCTTCATGTCTATAGGCAGCTTTAGGAATGAAGGATCGTTTGAAGGGTGGATGCGGAAAATAATGGTAAATACTTGTCTTGAATATCTGAAAAGCAGTGAATTTAAAAAAAGTAATCAGACCATACATAAAGAGGTAATAGAGGATAATACCAATCATGCTGTTTATAACGATGCCATAAGCAACATAAATACGAATGATCTGATAGCGCTGCTGCAGTCATTACCCCCTGTGACACGAACAGTATTCAACCTGTTTGTATTTGAAGACTATACCCACAATGAAATAGCGGCATTGCTGAACATGAGCACCGGCACATCGCACTGGCATGTGCATCATGCACGCAAGACATTGCAACAATTGATAGTGACAAAAAACAAGCTTTATGAGCAACAATGAGTTTGACAGGCTTGTGGCTGAAAAACTGAAACAGACCACTTTTACATACGATCCCGGTGACTGGGATAAACTAACCGTGCAGCTTGCTGATGCAAGACACAAGAAACGTACCATACTGTTTGTCTATAAAGTATCTGGCATAGCAGCATCGTTGCTTGTCTGCATGGTAGGCATCAGTCTTTTATTGTCTAAGAAAGAAATCATAACTACTGTAAGTATTCACCAACACACTGCCAGCAAAATAGCAACGTCAGCCCCTGTTACCCCATCAACACCAATTAAAGCACAAAACACTATTGCTATTACATCTGCAAACAGAAGTAAAACCTTTACCGTAACAACTAAAAAAACAAACAACAACCAATTACTGGTCAATGCTGGTATCACCAAAAATACAGCAAGCAACATGGCTGCAGCCCCTGCAACATCACACGATAGTGGCAACAGCGCTGTAGCACAAACAACCTTGGCTGAAAAATTTGCACAGGTTGATAAAAAAGCAACTCCTCAGCAAAAATCTGTTGCATTACCGCTGCCCGGGCCATCAATAAAGGAAGAAGTTGCGGTTGTAAAGAAGAATATAAATATTAGTGTAGGTGGTGGCGTTAACTATGGCACACTAAATGCTGGTTACGCCCTGAATGCAGTTGCCGACAAAAGGATAAGTAATAAAATGAGTATTGAGGTTACAATGGGGTATATAAACAATAGCAGCGCCACAGCAATGAGCAATGGTACGTCAAACTATGGTCCCACAAACGCGGTGCACAACGTAACCAACACAACCAATACAACGCCGCTTAATTACTTACAATTTTCGCCCGTAGCAGGTTATAATGTTTCTAAAAAAATAATTGTAGGGGCTGGTGCAGATCTGCAACGTCTGCTGGAGGACCACGAGACTACTGTTATCTATAACGACAAAGAAAAGGTGGCACCGATGACAGATATAGGGCTTTTATTAAAAACAGACTATGCGGTAACCACACGTCTTAAAGGTGGGGTAAGTTACCGCATAGGCACTAATAATTTACTTTCCGCTGGTAATAACTATATAGATCGTAATTACATGCAGGTACAATTAAAATATCGTTTACATTAAGGATCCCAAAATTATCCGGGTCAACTTGTAAATTGCAGTATGATCATCAACAGGCTGGACCACCTGGTACTTACGGTGGCTGATGTGGACACAACTTGTGCGTTTTATGCACACATCATGGGTATGACTATAATTACTTTTGGAGAGAACAGGAAAGCACTGCAGTTTGGACAACAGAAGATAAACCTGCATCAGAAAGGGAAAGAGATAGACCCCAAAGCCAACCACCCCACACCGGGATCTGCAGATCTGTGTTTTATTAGCGATACACCGGTAACAGACGTACTTGAAGAATTACGTACCAAAGGCATTGATATACTGGAAGGCATTGTAGAAAGGACAGGCGCTACGGGAAAGATAGCCTCTATATATTTTCGCGATCCTGACATGAACCTGGTTGAAGTGAGCAATTATAAGTAAGGCTGCCTTTATCAGACAGCCTTACTTATTCACTATTCCTTTCGCTATCAATTAAGCTTGCTTTTTTAACTTTAGTATGCTCCAATCTGTTTTTTCGGCTGCAATAGTATTGGAGAGTAAACCCAGGCCATCTATTTCCATTTCTACCACATCGCCATCCAGCAGCCACTGATCCTTAAAAGCAGGATCGTTGAGCCTGCCGGTGCCGTTAAGCTCCAGGAAGCAACCTGTGCCTACAGTACCGCTACCGATCACATCGCCGGGTAGCACATCTACCCCATATGCGCAGCGTTCTATTATTTCAGCAAATGTCCAGTCCATATCGGCCATGTTACCTGCGCTCACTTCTATACCATTTACCTTACAAGTCATTTTAAGGTTGTATGCGGCACCTGTATGGTTGGGCTTGGCAGGTACACGATACTGCTCCAGTTCATCGGGCGTAACAAGCATTGGGCCTATTACCGTACTAAAATCCTTACCCTTAGCCGGGCCCAGGTTCAGCAACATTTCTTCCATTTGCAGGGTACGGGCGCTCATGTCGTTCATTATCATGTACCCACCTATATATTGGTCAGCTTCTTCAGCCTTTATGTTGCGTCCCTTCTTACACAATACCACTGCGGCTTCCAGTTCAAAATCCAGCTTTTGCAGGTGGTCCGGCATCACCGGTATTTCGCCCGGGCCTTGTATGGCATTATGATTTGTGAAGTAGAATATAGGATACTGGTCGAACTCGGCGATCATATCTACCTTACGGTTGCGGCGGGCAGCGGCAACATGCTGCCTGAAGGCATAACCATCGCGACATGAGGTTGGGTGTGGCACAGGCGCCATAATGTGAGCCGCATTGTAGGGAATGGCTTGTGCCGTAGTATTCTTGCCGTTCTTTATATCTGCCTCAGTAGTACGCATCAGGCCTATGTTCAGCTCCCAGTTGTCTAGCAATGCTTTCATATTGCCTGGCAGTTCGGGGTTGGCAGTATTGGTAGCATATAGCATATTGTTGATGTAAAAAGCAAGTTGCTGTCCGCCATTGCTTACATAGGTTACTAGTTTCATATACTGTTGTCTTTTTAAGACAGCGAAATTAACGGATAAGGCTGTAATAGCAATCAGCTATTCGGTAAGCTGGCGTCCAGCATAGTAAACAGACCTATTACCAATCAATTTTACAACCAGAAAAGCCATCTAAACAACAGTATTCCGATGGTGCAGAACAATGTATTTTGACCCTGTAAGCCTGAAAACATGCTACATTGCAGCCAAGTATGCTTTTTTTGTTAACCTATTCCCAAAAACATTTCATTGCGTTTGCAATCGGCGAGGGCAATTGGTAGTTTTAATTAAATTTGCAACCGCACTATTATATATTATGCTTCGATTTCAGCACATGTCTTACCTGTTTACACTCGGCGTATTGCCGGTGTTTATAGTGTTGTTTTTATGGATGCTCTACTGGCGTAAAAGCAAATTGAAAAAAATAGGTGATGAAGAATTGGTTGCCTCTCAGATACGGGGATTTATACCGGGCCGCCATACGTTCAAGTTTATTTTGCTGGCAGTAGCGCTGGGCGCCATTATTATTGGTTGGGCCAATCTGCAAAGCGCAGACCATATAGAAAAAATACAACGCAAGGGCGTAGATGTAGTTATTGCACTGGATGTAAGCAAGAGTATGCTGGCAAAAGACCTGCAGCCTGACAGGCTTACACGGGCCAAGCAACTTATATCGCGCATTATAGACAAGATGCAGAACGACAGGGTAGCCCTGGTATTGTTTGCAGGTCGGTCTTACCTGCAAGTACCTATGACGGTTGACTACAGTGCGGTAAAAATGATGCTGCAGAATGCAGGGCCTGAGTCGGTACCTACACAGGGTACTGTGATTGGCGACGCTGTAGATATGGCGATGCAATCTTTTTCTAAACAAGAAAGAAAGTATAAGACCCTCATTATTATATCGGACGGGGAAGACCACGATGAAAAGGCAATTGCCAAAACCAGGGAAGCCGCCGATGCCGGGGTAATAGTGCATACAGTGGGTATAGGATCGCCACAGGGCGCTACTATATTTGATCCTGCCACAAAATCTGTGAAGCTGGATGAAAACGGCCAGCCCGTCATCAGCAAACTGAACGAGGACGAGATGAAACAAATAGCTACTGCCGGGCATGGCACATATAGTTTGTTGCAAAACACAGACGAGGTAGCCAACAAGCTGGTGAAGGAGATGGATGGCATGGAGCAGAAAAGCCTGGGCGCAGTTGTATTTACAGATTACACCAGCTATTTCCAGTACTTCCTGGCAGTGGGCTTGCTTGCTTTACTTATTGAGTGGTTATTGCCAGGAGCGAAAACAAAATTGAAAGCAAAGACAGCATGAAAAAATACATCAGCTTATTTATAGTTCTAGTTGGCGTTTGCGGCAGTACAGCGCTCGCGCAAAACCAGGCCGATGCATTGATACGGCAGGGTAACAAATTGTATGAACAACAAAAATACAACGATGCGGCTGCAGACTACCAGAAAGCATTGACTAAAAACCCAAACTATACCCCAGGCCTTTTTAACCTGGGCAACTCACTTTACCAGCAGCAGAAGTTTGATGCCTCGCGGCAAGTAATGACCGCCACAGCCAACGCTACTAAAGATAAAACTGCTAAGGCCGGCGTAAACTACAACATAGGTAATACCTACATGGCCGAAAAAAAATGGGAAGATGCTGTAAATAGCTACAAGCAAACATTGCGCAACAACCCACAGGACCTTGATGCCAAATATAATCTGTCTTACGCGGAGCAAATGCTGAAGAAGCAACAGCAAGGTGGCGGTGGTAGTAAAGACCAGAAAAAAGACGATAAGAAAGATAAAAACAAGGACAAACAAAAACAGAACAAGGACGATAAGGGAAAAGATAAGGATAAAGACAAGCAAAACCAGGACCAGCAGAACAAAGACAATAAGGACGATAAAGACAAACAAGATCAGCAGCAGCAAAGCCAGCCCAGCAAGCTGACACAGCAGCAAGCCGACCAGGTGCTGAATGCATTGCAGAACGAAGAAAAGAAATTACAGGATAAACTGAATAAAGAAAAGGGCATACCTGCAAGAATGGAAAAAGACTGGTAGCACACCATGCGAAACAGAATGTTGTTCCTAAATAAAAATGTACAGCACTTGTTTATATTTTATTACGCCCCGGCTCAATAGCCGGGGTTATTTTTTGCACAGTGTATGACAGACATTATTTACTCTTTTTTATACAGATGCAGCACAGTATATACACAGTAATCAGTCTATTTTATGCGGCCTGCATGACAATACAAATTCATTTTCTTTCCTTTTTTGTAACCTCATAGCCACGTAGGTTGTGCACATGTTTTCAACATCGCTATAAAAAAGTTTGAAGATTTTTTTTTAGTCGCAAAATTATTTTTAATATTGTGGTAAGGATTGTACTTACTAACCCATCCTTTATAGAAACCCGGCAGTTCACAACACTTGCCGGGTTTTTTTTGTATAGCCGGGAAGCCTTACCTGCAGCCTCTTTCAACGATCACCGTTTTGTATGTTCGACTATTTTATTTTTTACAAACCTTTTAATGTGCTTTCACAGTTTTCTGAAGAAGGTGATAAAAAAACGCTGGCACACTACTTACCCCATGTTGCAAAAAATGTTTACCCGGTAGGCCGGCTCGATTATGACAGTGAAGGACTGTTGTTACTTACTAACGATAAAGCACTCACACATCAATTGCTCGATCCTTCTTTCAAACACAAACGTACCTACCTGGTACAAGTAGAAGGATTGATAAATGCAGTAGCAATAAAAAATTTACAACAAGGTGTTATCATAACTATTGACGGTAAAAAATACACCACCCTACCCGCAGAGGCAGAGTTGTTATCTGCACCACCTTTGCTACCCGACCGTAACCCACCCATACGCTACAGGAAAAACGTACCAGACTCGTGGCTGTCCCTTACACTTACTGAGGGCAAGAACAGACAAGTGCGGAGAATGACAGCGGCAGTGGGATTCCCAACGCTTCGATTAGTGCGATACAGCATAGGCAGCGTAACGATAGGCAACATGCAACCGGGAGAAAGTATTAAGCTTACAGGCACAGACAAACAATTGTTATTTAGCCGCTGAATGGCATATATTTGACCGTTCTCCTACCCGGCATGTTATTATTATCATATTTTTCATTGCTTATTCGCAGGTATGGTTATTTTTGTGCTGTTTAAAATATTTTTGCAATTATGTTCAATTTGATTTTGTTCGGCCCTCCGGGTAGTGGCAAGGGCACCCAATCGGAAAATGTTGTGAAGACATACCGATTGCAGCACATATCTACCGGCGACCTTTTACGTGATGAAGTAACACGGCATACACCACTAGGTGTAGAAGCCAAGAAATACATGGACCAGGGTTTACTGGTACCAGACGAAGTAGTGATAGGAATGATAAGCAGTAAGATAGATGAACTGCCAGATGCACGTGGTTTTATATTTGATGGCTTCCCGCGTACCAAGGCACAAGCAGAGGCCCTGGACAAACTGCTGGAGTTTAAAAACACATCTATAAACCTGGTATTGTCTCTTGAAGTGCCTGAACAGCAACTCATAGATCGCCTGGTAGGCCGCGGGGCTACATCGGGCCGTTCTGATGATAATGCAGAAGTGATCACCAAACGTATAAAGGAATACCACACCAAAACTGCAGCAGTTGCCAGCCATTATGCTGAACAAGGAAAGCTGGAACGTGTGAAAGGTGACAACTCAATAGAAGATACATTCAGGCTTTTAGCCAAACAAATAGATAAATACCTGTTACCAGCGTAAGTATTGTGGAGAAAGGAAATTTTGTTGATTATATAAGGATATTTTGCCGCTCGGGTAAAGGTGGTGCAGGAAGCACACACTTTGCCCGTACTAAGTTTGATGCACAGGCAGGACCCGACGGCGGAGACGGCGGACGTGGTGGCCACATAATACTTAAAGGGAACAGCCAATTATGGACATTGCTGCACCTGCGCTATTATAAGAACGTACATGCCGAAGATGGCCAGAACGGCAGCAAGAATAAATGCACAGGGCGCTTTGGTAAAGACGTGATCATAGAGGTGCCATTGGGCACCATAGCCAAAGACCAGGAAACCGACGAGATAGAAGCTGAAATACTTGAAGACGGCCAGGAAGTAATATGGCTGCATGGCGGCCGTGGCGGATTGGGCAACTCAAACTTTGCTACAGCTACCAACCAGGTACCAGAATACTCACAACCCGGCGAAATGGGTATTGAAGGGTATAAGAACCTGGAACTGAAAGTACTTGCCGATGTGGGCCTTGTGGGCTTCCCTAATGCGGGTAAATCCACCTTACTATCTGTAGTAAGTGCAGCCAAACCCAAAATAGCTAATTACGCATTTACAACTGTAGTACCCATGTTGGGTATAGTGGCCTACCGCGATAACCGGTCTTTCTGCATGGCAGACTTACCAGGCATTATAGAAGGTGCAGCAGAAGGCAAGGGTCTTGGGCATCGTTTCTTGCGCCATATAGAGCGCAATGCAGCCCTTTTGTTCCTGATACCGGCAGATAGTAGCGACCATGCAAAAGAGTTTGACATACTGATCAATGAGCTGGAACAGTTTAACCCCGAGCTGCTGGATAAAAAGATCATCCTGGCTATAAGCAAAAGTGAAATGCTGGACGATGAGTTAAAAACAGAAATAGCGAAGACATTGCCGAAAGATGTTCCGCACATCTTTATCTCGTCATTATCCAACCAGGGTATAGATAAGCTAAAAGACATGCTGTGGAAGGCGCTTACTGAAGAAGGATAACATCTATTCAAGATCATTCATAATAAACCGTTATAACATCGCAGCGCTGATGTATAACGGTTTTTATTTTGTAAATTTGCAGTAGCTCTTTAAGTAAATGTGAAGACTACTTACCGCTACATTTTATGTAACGGGGCCGACTGGTTTTGACAGCATAAGGCAGGGTAGGTGTAAGCATGTCGTGCGTTGTGTAATTAGCACGTAAATCTGAATGCTCAAACTTCAACTGGCGAATCTAACTACGCCATGGCTGCTTAATCAGAGATTAACGCATCCATTATGGCCGCCGGGAATGCTGCCCATTGCAGTCCCCGCCGCCCAATCAAACAAATAATGGGATAAGGCTTGTATTGCTACGCTGCAAGCATTAAAATCAAAGTGGCTGGGAAGCAGGTAGGTTTGTCCTTTTCCGGCAGGCTTCCAAGATCAAATAAAGGAATAAACATGTAGAAAGCTTATTGGGCATGTGTTTGGACCCGGGTTCGACTCCCGGCGGCTCCACAAACAAGAATAAGGCCATCTCAAAAGATTTGAGATGGCCTTATTTCTTTAAAAGAGTCACTCCACTAATCAAAGCATCTTAATAATATTAAAGACCTGAGTTATTTCATCCTGCACATTTTGTAGCAAAGTCTCTATCTTTTCTCCGTCCAAAACTGTCAGGTGTTCAAATTCCCTAGCTATTTTTGACAAGGGCACCATACCAGAAGATGCGGCGGTGCCATATAACCTGTGGCCGGCGCTGTTGAGTGCAGCCAGGTTTTTATCTTCCCAGCCTTTGGTAAATGCGGTTAAAGATGTCTGCATTTCTATCTTTACCAGGTCCAGCACTTTATTCAGCATTTCCTTATCATCACCAATATAGGTCTTAAGCGTATTTAGGTTAAAATGTGAGTTTTCGCCGGTAGCAGCGAGTGGGTCTTCAGCTTCCTGGTTTTGAGCATCTGTATCCAGCCATTTATTTATGGCGGCTGCGAGTATTTCTTCCACAATGGGTTTTACTACAAAATCATCCATGCCGGCAGCCAGGCATTTTTCTTTTTCTCCTTTTACATTACCTGCAGTGAGGGCTATAATAGGTGTGTGTTTACTGGTCTCCAGCAATCTTATTTTTTGAGTAGCCTCATACCCGTTCATTTCGGGCATCTGTACATCCATTAATATCAGATCGGGCAATTGCTTCTCACAGTAGGCTACAGCCTCAACACCGTTCTTAGCCTCCAGCACAATAGCATTAGGTGCTATTTTCTTAACAATGGTATGGGCTAGCAACATGTTCACAGTATTGTCTTCGGCAATCAATATAGTGAACTGGCCGGAGGTGATCTCTGATTGGTGAGTGGCATCTTCCGCTACCTTTTTATCCTTCTTGTGCAACCGGGACAGGGCATTGTATATGTCCTGCATTTTTATGGGCTTAACTAACCGTTTGCTCACCTTCAATTCATCGCAAGCCTTAATGATCAGGCCATCGTCAGACGAGCTGTGCAACATAATAATGGGCTGCTCTTCAGAGGTTGCATAGAAACTCTCTCTAATTTTCCTTATCGTCTCCAACCCATCCATAAAGGGCATGTGGTAGTCCATGAAAATAACATCGTAACGGGCACCGCTGGCTAAAAGCTGCAACGCTTCATAACCGTTCCGGGCCTCAGTGGTTTGGATGTTTTTGAGCAGCATCATTTGGGAGACAATCATCCGGTTGTTATCATTATCATCTACTACCAGAACATTTTTGACCTTGTCGATATTTTCCCAATTGATCGCCTCACCCATTTCAGATTTAAACGTAACATCGAAGTAAAAAATGCTGCCAACACCCAGTTTGCTATCCAGTTGTAAACGGCTACCCATCAATCCCAGCAGTTTATTTGAAATAGTTAATCCTAAACCAGTACCACCATACTTCTTGGTGGTTGAACTATCCTCTTGCGAGAAGGCTTCAAATATTTTTCCCTGCTTCTCTGGTTTGATGCCAATACCGGTATCCCTTACACTAAACCGTATTGCAGTTTGGTCGCCGTGGGTTGATAGCGTTTCTATCTTAAGTTCGATCTCTCCCTTTTGCGTAAACTTAGACGCGTTACCTAAAAGGTTGATCAGTATTTGTTTTAGCCTTACGGGATCTGCATAAATGAACCGGGGCAGATCGGGCGAAACATTCAATAACATTTCGAGCCCTTTGTTCTGTACCTGGTAAGAAATAATATCCGTAGCCTGGCAACTCATTTCGTATAAGTCGCACTTCTCTGCATCAAGTTCTAGTTTACCTGCTTCTATTTTAGAAAAGTCCAGAATATCGTTTATAATGCTAAGCAAGGCATTAGCAGATTGATTTACGATAGTTAAATATTGCTGCTGGGTCTCATTCAGATTGGTTTTTAAAACAAGATCTGTAAACCCAATAACTCCGTTGAGTGGTGTCCGTATCTCATGGCTCATATTGGCCAGAAACTCAGATTTTGCAACACTGGCCTGTTCTGCATGTATTTTAGCAACCTTTAATTCTTCTCTTTGATTTATAATAGAGGTAATGTTTTGTGTGAACATCATCATGCCGCCAATACTACCGTCAAACTGGTACCATGGGCGCATTTCCCACGCAACATATTGGGCCTCGCTACTATCATTTAATGATACAATGCTTTCTTCTTCATCTTTCCGCTCTACCGAACCATGTAAGATCCTGGAATGCAATGCACGCCTCTCCTCTGTTATACCAGGAAAGACATCGTAATGAGATTTGCCGATAATATTTTGCCCGGTAAGGCGGTAATCATCCATCCAATGTTTACTTACAGCCACGTACTTCATGTCATTATCAAACATAGCCACTGCAGCAGGTGCATGTTCTACAAATGCTGATAGTCTTGCTTTCTCAGTAGTTAATGCACGTTCTATGATTTTTCTTTCAGTGATGTCGGTCGCTATACCCAGGTAGCCAACAACCACATCATCAATATCGCGGATGGCTGTGCAAACAAGCGATACGGTCCTTTGGGTTCCATCTTTTTTTATGTATGTCCACTCACGTTGCTCTGACCCGGTTAGGTCAACTTTTTCAGTAAACACCCTAAAACCTTCAACTTTATAGCCTAGCTCTGCTGTCAATTCTTTACCCCTGGCAATCATTTCATCAGAAGAATGAATAATAGTCGGTGATTGCTTACCTACCATTTCTCCCGCTGTATAGCCCAGCATTCTTTCAGCGCCTGCATTGAAGACATTTATTGTACCATTGGTATCGGTAGCAATGATGCTGATCTCAGAAGCTGCCTGCAATACATCATTCAATAGTTTACGGGAACGGGTAACATCAAGCTCTGCTTTCTTAGCTTTATCAACATCCTGAAACGCGCCAAAAAGCCTTGTGCAAATGCCATTCACAAACTCTGGGGTGCCAAGGGCACGCACCCATAACTCTTTACCTTGTTTATTAATGATCTGTAATTCAATATCCCAGGGCTGTCCTTCGCTAATAGCCAGGTTCATAGCTTCAGTGATCTTATCCCTGCTTTCTCCCTCTTTATAAAAGTTAAGTGCACTTTCCAATTGGGGCTTATAGTCAGGGCTTACACCATAAATTTCTTTGGTTACTGAAGTCCATGTAATTTTTTGTTTTTTAACATCCATTTCCCAGCCACCTACACGGGCAACTTTGTTGGTTTGCTCAAGTGTCTCTTTCGTTCTCTTCAGATCTTCTTCCAGCTGGTGCCTTTCTGTAATGTCAATACCATTGCCTATTACATACGTGTCGCCATCAGATGTTGTTTCTAAGATATTATTATACATCCAAATGCGGTAAGTTCCATCTTTATGTTGGGTAACCATTTGCCCCCTAAACCTTCCATTCTGCGCTATTTCGGTTAAATAGATCTCAACAGACGCATGCCTTGATACCGGTATAATATCAAATAAAGTACGTTGCAATATCTCTTCCTTAGTATATCCCAGTATAGTAGCACCTGCACCATTAACAGACAAAAATTTGCCGCGCAGGTCGTGTGTGCACATAAAGCCTTGCGAATTTTCAAAAAACGCTCTTGCTCTTTCTTCGCTCAGTACAAGTTGCAATTCTTTCTCTTTTTCCTCAGTCACATCCCTGGCTATGGCAAACAAGTTTCCCGTTAAAGGTTCGGGTGTTGCTACCCATTGCAATACTTTGTAGTTGCCATCTTTTGTTTTAAAACGGTGTGTAAAGTTGATCGTGTTATACCCTTCTGCTAAAAGCTGCAATTCATGCTTTGTCCGTTCCAGGTCATCATGATGTATCAGGTCTAAAAAGGAAGTGCTTAGCAATATATCTGCATCCCATCCTAGAAGCTTCTCGAATGCTGGATTTATTTTCTTAAAAAAACCATCAATACCTGCTACACAAATCAGGTCGTTAGATAGTTGGAATAAGCTTTCAAAATTTTTAAGCTCCGCCCTTTGACGCCGCTCAACAATGAGGTTCATAGCTTCTTTGGCCAGCAATTGTAAAGCTCTCTTTTGCTTTCCAGTCAACACCCTTGGTTCTTGGTCTATTACACAAATTGTACCCAAAGCATACCCCTGAGGATCAATTAAAGGATGGCCCGCATAAAAACGAATATTGGGATCACCTGTAACTAATGGATTTGCTTTAAACCTTTCATCCAGGGTAGCATCTTCTACTTCAAGTGTATCGGTATCCAATATTGCATATTGGCAAAAAGCAAGACCACGCGGAGTTTCTGATACATCTATACCTACTTTAGATTTAAACCATTGCCGGTCATCATCAACCAGTGATATTAATGAAATAGGGACATCACAGATCAGCGATGCCAATTCTGTTATCCTGTCAAATTCTTCCTCGCTTAATGAATCAAGTATTGCATAATTTTTAAGGGCTTTAAGTCTCTCTTTCTCATCCCTTGGTTTTGGCAATTCGCTCACGTTATTGCTTATTTCCAGCTAATTTACGAATATATTAAAGGTATAGTTGCAATATAAATTCTGTAATTAAGCGTATTTACAATTTCATGATGAAACCAGCTATGGACCTACAGAAAGGTGCATTTAAATGACCATAAGTATAGCCGTTAATAAGTTGGAAATCTTAGTTGCGGAAATATATTCCCTGAAATTTAAAACATACAACGTCATTTACCATCACGCTGGCAGTTGTAGTTATCTTATCATCAATAATTTTATAAGACATGACGATGTGTACCAGGGGGGTAATTGTTGGAACTATAAGTGAAATGAATTTGATATTACCACTACGGAAAAGTCTTAAATGTTCTCCAAGAACTGTTTCTAGTATCTCCCTAACCATTTGCATAGTACATACACCAGGCAGTACCGGCTGGCCAGGAAAGTGACCATCAAATATCTTGTGATCCGCATTTAATGCGATGGTGGCATTGACGGTGCTGCCATCGTTAGTTAGCTCCTGTATGGTATAAAGATCATCCCTCAACATGAATAGTTCTGCTATTTTGTAACCAGCATTAATGAACAATACTTGTTAAGATAGGTATTACAAACGAGTATTCGTTTTGCTGAAGGTTGTTTAACATGAAGTGAGAATGGTACTTTGCCGGCTTTTATGATGCTGTATGCCAACCATAAAGCAAATGACGATACGGTAGGGTAGTCGCCACAGAGATGTTTGTAACGGATAACAGGCAGAGCACTAAATATAGTTTGTTGTAGAAACTTGTATAAGCCATCCTCTATGGCATCACCGTTACTGCCGTCTATAACAACATCTACATCCTCCACAGACAGATTATGCACTGAAAGAAAAGCGGCTATACGTTCTGGCGAAAGTTGTGCGTGCTCCGATAAGTAAAAAGTATTCATTCCTTCTAATACAACTGCATCTTGAGATGGCGTTGGAGAAAGAAGGAAGAAAGCAGTACCCTCACCTCCTATAGTCCTTTTTGTATTGGTATTGAATAAGTCAAGATTGCTGCCTGCTTGTTTTTTGTATAAACCCAGGCGCGTTAAAATCTGGTAGCTGATGTCTGTAAGTTCATCAGCGCTACCTACCAGTACATTATCAGCTTCCTGTTCCCGTAGCAACAAAACAGCATCCTGCATGGCGCTTTCGAAAGAGAAGCCATTATGAACAAACGTGTTATTGTATGCATGGCAATGCAATGTGAGGGCTATTTGTGCACTCACTGTATTGTGGGTCGATTGTATGAAAGGCGTAGGTGGCAACAGATCTTCGCACTGCTCTACCATTTTAGTTAAAAACGTACCTGTGTCCTCAAGACAACCGTATGCTGTACCTGTTACTATGGCGCCAGGCTGATCTATTTCTGCATCCCTCAGGCATTTTATAGCAGCAGCTGTGCCCATACGTATAATGCGGCTCATGCGGCGTATCAGCTTAGTATCCAGCAGGTCTTGATAGGGTGGCTCTATAACTTGTAAACGGTTGGTATTATAAGTAACCAGATCTTCCAGCAACGCGCCATCAAAGGTATGTTGCGGAGATATTGCAGTGGCCGAGTGTATGTATATCTTCATCTTAAGCCTTTGAAAAAATGAGTGATGTACAATTGCCCCCAAACCCAAACGAATTGGATAGCACATGTCGCAGAGGTGCGTTCTTCAGGAAGCTGGTTTCGGGTGTGAGCTGCAGTTCTTTCATAGGCGCTTCAAAGCGCAGATTGGGATATACATAACCATGTTTTACAGCTAACGCAGAGAACACAGCTTCTATGCCACCGCTGGCGCCAAGGGTATGCCCGGTAAAAGATTTTGTAGAACTCATGCGCGGCACATGGGGTGCAAATAAACGGGTTATAGCAGTACCTTCTGCATTATCATTATTCTGTGTACCTGTACCATGCAGGTTGATGTAATCAATATCGGCCGGTTGCAATTTTGCTTTTTTCAGAGCGCCCTGCATAGCCAGGTAAGAGCCTGTACCGTCGGGAGATGAGGCGGTCTGGTGATAGGCATCATTACTATTATTATAACCGCTGAACCTGCAATAGATATGCGGCAATGATGCAGCTACCTTTTCTGATACCAGCACTACATACCCTGCACCCTCACCCAGGTTAAGACCGGCACGAGTATCATCAAAAGGACGACAATATTCCTTGTCCAGTATCATCAAGGTATTGAACCCATTGAGTGTAAACTTTGTAAGTGCATCTGTACCACCCGCAACCGCCACATCAAGCAGGCCATGGCGAATGAGCCTGGCAGCATAAAATATAGCATTGGCTGATGAGGAACACGCCGTACTGATGGTAGTAACCTGGTCGCGCAGATTAAGCTGTTCAGCCACCATTTCAGTAATGTTGCCACACTCATGGTTGTTTACATTTCTTAGTCTGCCTGCATTCCTGTCTACAGCAAATGCCTCAAAGAAATGTTCACTTTTATCCATGCCGCCAACAGTATTGGCAGAGATAAAACCTGAGCGTAAACTGTCTATATTCTTAATACCTGCATCACTGAGCGCTTCACGGGCTGCAATACAACTGAGCAATGCTGTACGACTGGTACTTGCAGTCATACCAGCCATTACCACCAACTCCTTATTATTGTGCTTCACCTCAGCTACTGGCAGCTCTTTATGCAGGCTATTTAGGTAGGTCATCCCACCCATGCCTGCAGTGCCTTGCTCAAATGACGTAATGCATTCACCTACATTATTACCTATGGCGCAGATAATACCAGCACCAGCAACGTAAATAGGAGCATCTGTATATTCACCGTTACTCATTTAATTACTTTCAAACAGTTTTTTCAAATTGGTTTCAGAAAATGGAATGCCCTCTTTGTTGGTTTCTACCAGGAACAAAACAGCTTTATAATCTTCGCCCAAAACATCTACCCATCCACAAATACAAGCTGCAGCTTTGTGATCCATCGTTTCACTTACTTGCCTGTGTATCATAGCTGCATCAAAGTGCACTGTAATATAAAATGTATTCTCACCTTTAAAACCATTCCGTATGCAGATCTCTCCAATAACAATATTGGGCAAGGTATATACAAATAACGCCGGGCTTGCACCATCTTTTACAGATTCTAAGTATTTCAAATCACTATCAAGACTGGCATTCGCATTTGCCAACACCACAGCAACCTGTGTCGGTGCATAGCTACTCTTATCAAAGTTATCTTTCAGCAATACTTCTGTAGCCAGCCAACCAAGCTTGCTCAGGTTATCCATCTTATAGAACTTAGGGTACTGCACCTGTAAATGTTTGTACACAGCCACAACAAATTCATTTATACCAACACTTTTGGCATCAAAAAGTTGCGTGCCATTTTTAACCACCTTATTATCAAAGATGGAACACCATGCTGTAATATGTTTCTGTTCGGCCAAATTAGTTTCTATTATTTACCAAATATTAAAGCTGCATTACACCCCCCAAAACCTGATGCAGTTTTTAAACCATTTGTCAATGGTCCTTTCAACATCTGTGCATTTACATTCAAAGGTTTTGACACCCCAGAATTTTGGAAGCCGGGGGTGGGAAGTATTATACCTTCTTTAAGGCTATGCAGCGAAACAACAGTTTCAATAAGCCCTGCGGCACCCAATGTATGCCCATAATATCCCTTCAGGCTATTTACCGGTATTGTTTGCATACCTGCAATATTGATCGCATTTGCCTCCATCTCATCGTTGTACAACGTGGCTGTGCCATGGGCCGAAATAAAGCTGATATCAGAATTTGTAAGGTCAGCCTCAGTCAATGCCTCATTAATGGCCCATGCAAGCTCTTCACCTGTGCGCGATGGCCCCGATATATGGTTAGCATCATTACTAATAGCTCCGCCCAATATTTTTAGATCGTCACTATTCTTTGCCATATTCGATAGCACCACCGTAGCCGCCCCTTCACCCAGGTTTATGCCTTTCCTGTCCTTATCAAACGGTTTACATAGCTCGTTGCTGAGCGCCTGGAAGGAGCCAAAGCCGGACAAAACAAATTTCGATATAACATCAGCACCTACCACAATCGCATGATCATAGTCGCCTGACTGCAATAAACGCATGCCGGTAATAATTGCTACCACACCAGATATGCAGGCATTGGAGATAATTATTGGCGTATTCACAAACCCGAAATGCCTTGCTACCAAACCGGCCGATGTATACAACGCTATGCGCTGGTATAACCCAGCGCTATGTGCCTTTGTTTCCAATAAACTAATATTGCCTTTAGTAGATGATATGATGAGTAAAGTACGCTCACTGCTTACAATTTCTGATAATTCTCTTACTGCATCGGTTACAGATGCAATAAGCAATTGTTCAAATTTTGTATAATCTCCTTCCTCCTCCAAAAATATATGCGATGGTGAGAACAGCGATGCTGAAAATGTACCAGGCAATATGTTTGTATTGCTATGCTGCCACACGCCACTCTCACCATTTTTTAGGCCCAGAATGTTTTCTGCAGTCGTACTGCCAATAGGCGATAGTATATTATCAGCTATCACAAATACATCCTTATGTAGTTGCCGCACATCCATTACACTGCACTGTTTTGCGTAAACACCCTCATTTCACACGATGCAATTTGCGCTCCATTACACTTTACAATCCCGGTTATCACCAGTACATCAAATACCCTGCTGGCAACCTTTACTTCTGTTACCAACCTGTCACCAACTTTAGGGAAATCGATTATCTCAAAATTTTTAACAGCGCCAATATACCCCACTGTGACTGCCCTGTTATTTACTGCTGCATTATAACCTGCCCCTGCAGCTGCTGTTTGCGCTATGTGTTCCAGCAAACCAGCCTCATTAAACTTTCCTTCCTCAACAAAAATGTTATCTGCCAGTATTGTTAACGTACAATTTGAACTTTCAACATCTGCATACAGCAAACTATCCACCATAACGAATGGTGGTCTTTGTGGCAAAAGTGCTACAACATCTGATATAGGCAACGTAAGGTCCATTATGTATATAGCCCTCCGTTTACAGACAATACCTGCCCGGTTATATAAGCAGCCTCAGGCGCAGCCAGGCAACCTACAGCATATGCAACTTCTGTAGGCAGGCCAAAGCGCTTGAGCGGTATCAACGTTTTTAATTCTTTTTCGTCGAGGTTTGCAGTCATATCCGTTTTTATAAAACCGGGTGCTACAGCATTTACTGTAATGCCCTGTCGGCCTACTTCTTGCGCCAGTGCTTTAGTAGCGCCTATAACGCCCGCCTTGGCGGCAGAGTAATTAGTTTGCCCAGCCATACCTTTAATGCCCGAAAGAGAAACAACATTTATTATCCTTCCGTACCTATTCATCATCATACTATTGAGCACCAACCGGGTAGTGTAAAAAAAACTATTCAGGTTGGTATTCATTACCCCATTCCATTGTTCATCTGTCATCCAGGCCAGCAAACTATCGTCACGTATGCCGGCGTTGTTTACCAATACTTCAATTTGTTGGTCGGTATTTGTATCTATCCAGCCCCCTAAAATTTGCTGTACCTCTTCTTTGTCCGCCACATCAAATTTTAGCAATTCAGCGCTGCCGCCGTTGTCCGTTATTTCTTGCAGTACATTATTGGCTTCAACATCATTTTGACGATAATTGATAAGCACATGATATCCCATGGCCATCATTTTCATGCATATGGCTTTGCCTATACCTCTCGATCCGCCGGTTACCAGTGCGCACTTCATAGGTCTTGCGGAATAATATTTTCAGCTGTTTCCAAATATTCTTTCACGTTGGTTATGTCCTTATACTTAGGCATGTCTTCCACAAATTTTGGAAATATCTTGCGTACTTCATTATATACATCTGCAGATATTGGTGCCAGGTTTTCTGTACACTGCAAGTAGTCTATTGCCTGCATGGTTGCCATCATCTGTATTGCCAGAACTTCAAAAGAATTGTCAATTACTTTTTTGGTCATAAGCGCGGCATTGCAGCCCATGCTTACTATGTCCTGGTTATCGTTGTTATTCGGTATGCTATGCACGTACATAGGGAACGACAATGTTTGATTCTCAGCTACGGTCGATGTAGCAGTAAACTGCACACCCTGCATGCCAAAATTCAACCCTAGCACACCCAGGTTCAGGAATGGCGGAAATTTCTCATTCAGCTTGTTATTCAGCAGGTAGTTCAGTTGCCTTTCAGAAAGCATAGATAGTTTCGTAATGGCTATCTTCAACTTATCCATCTCAAGCGATACATAGTCGCCATGGAAATTACCCCCGTGGTAAATGTTTTTATTTTCATGATCCACTACCGGGTTATCATTCACTGAGTTCAGTTCATCTGTTACTACACCTGCTGCATATTCTATAGTATCATAAATCGGCCCCAGCACCTGGGTCACGCAGCGCAGTGAATAGTACTCCTGCACCTTATCCTCAAATACTTCCCGGTCCAGGTGCTCAGGATTGTAGAGATGGTCAGCACGCTGCCGTATCATTCCACTGCCTTTCAGAATGCGGCGCATCATGGCCGCAACTTTGTTTTGACCTTTATGGTGTTTCACAGCATTCAGCTCGTAAGAAAAATGATCGCTGTAAGCAGATACCACCTCATTTATCATAGCCGACAATACTACCGACCAGTGCAGCAGTTTACGGGCACGCACAATATTCATCATCCCTATACCAGTCATGGCCGATGTGCCATTGATGAGTGCAAGCCCCTCCCTTATACGTATGGACAAAGGTTTAAGTTGATATCTGCCCAATATTTCAGCAGCAGGATAAACAGCGCCTTTATAGATCACTTCGCCCTCGCCTATCAATACCAGCGCCAGGTGGGCCAGTTGCACCAGGTCTCCGCTGGCCCCAACTCCACCATGCTCATAAATACAAGGGGTTATGTCATTGTTGATCAGTTCTTTTAGCAGTTCCAGCACATCAGTATGTACCCCGCTGCGTGCCTGCATAAAACTATTCAGCCTGGCTACCATCAGCGCTTTTACCATCTGGGGCTGCATCAGGTTGCCACTGCCCGATGCGTGACTGCGTATCAGGTTGTACTGCAATTGCAGCAGGTTGGCATCTTCAACCTTGTATTGTGCCATGGGCCCAAAACCGGTATTGATGCCATATATAAGCTTGTTGGAAGAGAACTCTTTTAAAAATTTATGACTGGCGGCCACTTTTTCAACAGCAGCGCCATGCAGTGCGATCTTTTGTTGTTTAAAAACCAGTTCAGCAAAATCTTCAACCGACAGTGTGCTTTGTCCAATTACGATCATGGGCAAATAGATATTTTTATTGCAAGTATTAATGAAGGGTAAATGTATTAATTAATGTGCTTAACCCGTAACATCACTAAAATTACGCCAACTTATTACCGCTATTAATTTTTAGCCCTTTTATCTAAAAATTTAACGGCTTTGCGTGCGTTTTCAGGAAACTGCATTTTTTGCATGTCTGCAGCAGCTATGTATTTTATATACGGACTCACGCGCAACCTGGCTTGCAGGTAGGCTCTTATACTGCGGTCGCAATCCTCGGTTTCATCGGCTGGTACTATATATATCAACACTTCATCCAGCCCTACTTCATTTGCATATACTTCTACCACGTACTCTTTTATCTCGTCCCGCTCATTCAGTATGTCGAACAGTGCAGGGGGGTATAATGTTGTTCCCTTAAATTTTATCATCTGCTGCTTGCGCCCTAGTATTGGCGACAGCCGCCAGGTTTTTCTTCCACAAGTGCAGGGCTCATCAAAATACATACAGATATCACCTGTTTTATAGCGCAGCAGGGGCATGCCTTCTACTCCTAGGGTTGTAATGGTCAGCTCACCAGGAGTATGTGGTGGCACTTGCTTATCATTTTCGTCCAGCAGTTCTATTACCAGCAGTTCCTCAAAATGGTGACCACCCATGCCTGCACTGCATTCTGTAAACGCGGTTTGCATCTCGGTTGAGGCATAGGTAGAATACAATTTAATATCCCATGCATCTGTGATCTTCTTACCCAGTATATTCAGTGATAAATCAGCGTTCCTTATATTTTCGCCTATACAAATTGCTTTTTTTATAGATGATGCATTGATGTCAATACCATTTTCACTCGCATACTTTATTAGTTTAAGAACGAAGGAGGGTACCGCTATAATGGTAGTAGGCTTCAGCCGCTCTATAGTTTCCCATTGCAGCGAGGGCACACCAGGCCCCAGCCTTATAACCCCGGCCCCCAGCATGCGTAGCCCCGAATAATAGGCAATACCTGCCATAAACTGCCGGTCTAGCGTCAGCATCAGCTGGTAAATATCATCAGCCGACCCATCAGCCGTTACAAACGAATTGTATTCATTATAAGCCAGTCGCTGCAGGTCGCGCTCTGTAAGTGCAATAGTTACCGGTGCACCCAGTGTGCCCGATGTAGCCGCATACTCTACTACATCGCGCTGGGGCACGCACAAAAAGGCGCTATTATATCGCTGTACATCCTCCTTACTGGTGGGCGGAATAGCCACCAGGTCAGCCACAGTATGGATGGTCGAGCTATCAATATGATGCGTTTCAAACAGCGTTTTGTAATAGGGCGAATGCACCGATACATATTGCAGCAATGATTGCAGTGATTGGGCTTTATATTCTGTTGTTCTTTTTCCTGTCATACCTATTATTAATCTTCTAGTGCTAATCAAAATTAGTAAATGAAGACTCAGCGAACACAATATACAGGGAATCCTTATATTTGTTATGAACCTTTATATATGAAAACAGTAGCATTCAGTGAATTTAATAAGAACCCAGACAAGTTCCTTAATGCACTAAATAAACATAAAAAATCTTTTATACTTTCTCGACCGGAAGGCAAGGTTGTTCTCCTGGATTTTAACGAATATAACGCGCTCCAGGAAACACTGTATCTAACCAGTACTTTTGCAAATCAACGCAGGCTTGAAGATTCGTTGGCTGAAATGAAGGGAAATTTATAAAACATGGATTCGATGAAAGCATGGCAGCATCTCTCGCCTACTTTCCTTCGTATATACAACAAAAGTTCCCTCATGCTCAAAAGCGCCCTATGCTGCGTACTTTTATGTTTTACAACTACCGTTCATTCCCAATCCATGCAGCGTTACAGGTCCAATGTATTTACTGATGTTACTGTTGAAAAGAACTTGTCTTACCACCCGGGCCTGGTGGAGTATGAAAAAGCTTACCAGTTTGATCTTTACCAGCCACAGGGCGATACAGCAACAAAAAGGCGGCTAATAATATGGCTGCACGGCGGCGGTTTTAAATACGGCTCCAAAACCGACCATAGCATGCGGTTCTGGAACAAACTATACGCCCAAAAGGGATATGTCTGTGTATCCATCAATTACAGGCTCAGCAAGTACAATCCCGTTTCTCATTTCGATGAATTACTGACCAGTTGTTTTTATGCCGTGCAAGATGCCCGTACTGCAATAGCCTACTTCCGCCAAAATGCGGCCCATTACAATATCGATCCGGATAAGATCATTATTGGCGGCATCTCGGCCGGTGCAATAACTGCTCTGCAAGCGGTATACAGCACTAACGAGCAATTGGGGGAGATAGCGCATATACCGGAAGCACAAATAAAGAAAGCCCTGCCCTACCAACCCGTATCAGCAGTCATCAGTTACTGGGGGGCTATTTTTAATTTAGAATGGCTCGGCAACAACAACGTACCCATTGTTTGCGTGCACGGCACAAAAGACCGTATAGTTCAGGCCACAGGCAAATCCTCGTTCTACGGCAGTATACCCATCCACGCCGAAGCCGATAAAAGGCACATACCCAATACGCTCAAGTTATACGAGGGGTACGGACATGAGTTGCAAAGGCATTTCAATCCGTTGTTTGCAGGCCCGGGTACCCATAAACGGTGGCGCGATGCCGGGCAGTTCACCACCGATTTCCTCTATGATATCATAGGCCAGTAGTACACCAACAGGCAATTATGCTATTTAGACAATTAATTTGATCAGGTTATGATGGTCTGCCCTGTAGGGCTACAGCTTTGCAGAAAAAATAAGCATCATCATAATGCGCTTCGTAGATGCGCCCCCTACCGCAAATCGATTTCCACTACATACAAAATATACCAAAATCAGTTGTCGAATTGGTATTACATGAAAAGTTGTCAATATCCACCTATTTTTGCCGTTCGGAAAAAGTAATAATGATCTATCATATAGTAGTTGGCGATCTCGCCGCTGTACCTCTTAAAGAAGCAATTGCACAAGACCCCTCTATGGCAGGGGAAGTTGTGGTATTGAAAGATATACTGAACGTTGGCCCTATCTTAAAAGAAGATGGCGTACCCTTCAGCAACACCCGCACTGCCTTTTGGCAGCAGGTGATACCCGCAGAAAAAGATAAGATACAGGTAGATGACATGGAGCGTATCCTCGACCTGTCTCACGCCATGTACAAGAACGATGAACTGGTTGCCTGGTTCTGGATGGCACCTATCCCTGCCGATGTTTGCGCATACCACTGGGTACTGCCCTACCTGTCCAAGCACAAAGAGCGTTTCTATATTGTCAATATTGCTAACCTTCCTTTTTTAGATATACAAGGCAAAGTATTCTACCCCAAAAGCCTTAGCGAGGTAATACCTAAGGAAATAATAAAAGCTCGTAAACTGGCGCGCCTGGTAACGCCATCCGAAGTGGAGATAGATGGCGATGAATGGCAGAAACTGGTAAAAGAAAATAAAGGCATACGCACACACGAGGGTGGTAAAAAACTATCGTCTAAAGACGAGAACTATTACGATAGTCAACTCATTAGTTTTTGCTCGCAACAATTCCAGAAGGCCGCACGTATAGTTACCCAGGCGCTCACTAAGTTCAGTATCCCTACGGGCGATCTTTACCTGGGCTGGCGCTTGCGACAAATGGCAGCAGCAGGACTGGTGCAAATAAAGGGCGATGAAACAAAGTCTATAAAGGACTTTGACGTGAAACTGCCCGGTGGCGAACCAGAATCTATACAAGCATAAAAAACAGAACATGAAAATTACAAGGCTCGATATATCAGGAAGTGACGACAGGGGTTATACGGCCGAGTATTACCATGAACGTATAGGGCAAAGCCTTATCATTTTCCGCAAGGCAGGTACTGTAAGCGGCAGGCATTACCACAAAGGCTTATCGCTCACCAAGAAGCCGGAGATATTTTATCTGCTGCATGGCACCTGCACCCTCAACTGGCGCAGCGTAAACGACACAGAAATACAAACAGCAGAATTAATAGGCCCGGTAAGACTGGAGATATTACCCTTTACCTGGCACGAACTCATTATGCAAACCGACTGCACTTGCCTCGAGCTCAATTCTATTTCAGACCACCAGAAGGATACTTTTTACTTGCCTTAACGACGTTTCAACTACGCATTCAGTTTAATGCTGGTGTTGTGCCAACACTAATAAATTGCCGTAAGCCACTAACGCGCAGTCTTCCGACAGGATGACTCGTGTCTAACCAAAGCAGCCGGTCTCCCGACCGGAATTTGAAAAGCTGAAGCTTAAAGTTTGTCCTTAGCTGCTTGCTATTCAGAACCTGCAATTTTTGATATTTTTGTGAATTTTTGGGCGGGTTCTTATGAGGTAGAACCCTTTAGTTTGGCAGAACAGCAGTACTGCTGCCTGCCCCACGATGTTCCTGATGTTCTGAAAGGCATCTGGAACCGGCCAATAAAATCCGTTCTGCGAACGCCCATTCAATGTTATGCAGCTAAATTAAAGAACTTGCTCTGCTCGGCGTTCTATAGATAAAAAACAATTGACGACTATCCACCAACTATATATTACAGGCTACCAACCTTTTTGCTCACACCTCGTGTCTTTATATAAAACTCCCCAATATGAAGAACCTAAAAACCCTCCTCATAGTTGCCCTTATATTTATTTGCAGCACTGCAAATGCACAGATGATGGTAAGAATTGCCGGTACCGGTGTATGTGATACCGAAGGCAATGGCGGCCCGGCCAAGGATGCAACAATATGCGCTCCATGGGGTATGACAATGGATAGCTCAAGTAATATCTATTTGAACAACTTGAACTACAATGTTATCCAGAAAATAGCTGCCAACGGCATCATCGGCCCGTTTGCCGGCAACGGCACTTGGGGTAACTGGATACCAGGCACAGATGATGGTATCATAAACGGTGCACTTGCAGATACCACACCGTTTGAAAATGTTATGTACATGTGCACCGACAGGAATAATAATATACTCGTCAGTTTAGCGTGGGGACTGGTGGTGCAGATCTCTACATCCGGTATCATTACTGTGGTAGCAGGGAATGATACCGGATGTGCTTATACGGAAGGGGTACAGGCAACTACTGTATCTCTTGGGCCAATAAGCGCCATAACAACCGACAAGGAAAACAATATCTATATAGCACATGCCGATTTGATGTATGGCTCCATTACCAATTGCTATATCTCTAAGGTAACCCCGGCGGGCATTATCACTCGTTATGCCGGCCTTGGTACATTAACTGCCAATGGCACACCGGCCCGCCAGGCCATTATAGACCAGCCGCTAGGGTTGATCACGGACGATGCAGACAACCTGTATGTTTCCTGCAACGATAGTTTTATCGTTAAAATAGACAACAAGGGCATTTATTCTTTTTACGGAGGTAATGGAACCGACCCTGCTGATGGCGCTCGCATCAGTGATGCAGCTATTTACCCTCATGCCCTTGCATTCAGCCCCGATGGTGAATTGTATTTTGCTGAACGTAATAACGCAAAGATCAGGAAGATATCGAAAGCCGGTATTGTTACTACAGTGGCAGGCGACGGTGCAATGGGTTACAGTGGCGACAGTACTGTGGCCGCTACTTCCCATATCAATAGCCCCAATGATATTATATTCGATAAAAAAGGCAACCTGTACTTTGATGAAGAATACCCAGATGGCAGTATGTCTATGGTGTTCAAGGTTATCTTAAATCCTCTTGATGTGCCTGAAACTCCTAGTGTCGGTTATGTTACAATATCACCCAACCCCTCCACCGGTGTATTTAACGTGACCACAACTGCACAGCAAACAAACACCAGGGTTGTAGTATTCAACAATATGGGTCAGTTGGTTGCTACACAGAAAATAGCTGGCAATGCTGCACAAGTAAACCTGAAAAAAATGCCTGACGGAATATATTTCGCCAGGGTGATGAACGAAACGGGTGCCGTGATAACAACCGAAAAACTGGTAAAGATGGAATAAAGAATATACCCACCCCCAACTGGTCGAAGCGTTTGCTTCGTCCTAAAACCCACGATGTTCTAGATGTTCTGAAAGACATCTGGAACTAGCCAATAAAATCCGTTCTGCGAACGCCATTCAATGTTATGCAGCTAAATTAAAGAACTTCCCACGCCAGGCATTCTACGGATAAAAACAATTAACTACTATCCGACAACTATATACTGCGGGCTACCAACCTTTTTACTCATACATCGTGTCTTTATATAAAACTCCCCCAATATGAAGAACCTAAAAAACCTGCTCCTAGTTGTGTTTATATTTATTTGCGGCACTGCAAATGCACAGATGATGGTAAGGATTGCCGGTACCGGTGTATGTGATACTGTAGGCAATGGCGGCCCGGCCAAATACGCAACAATATGTGCTCCATGGGGTATGACAATGGATAGCTCAAGTAATATCTATTTGAACAACTGGAGCTTTCAAGTTATCCAGAAAATAGCTGCCAATGGCATCATAAGTCGGTTTGCAGGCAACGGTACCAATAACTTTCTCAACCAAGTATCGGGTGCATTTTCAATAGTATCGGGTGCGAGTGCAGATACTACGCCAATGCTCAATGTCATGTACCTTACCAATGACATAAACAATAATATACTTGTTTCTATGGCATGGGGCATGGTGGTGAGAATATCTACAAACGGCATTATTACTGTGGTAGCGGGCAGCGATACCGCAACTGCTTACAGGGAAGGGGTGCCCGCAACTACTGTAAATCTTGGGCCAATAAGCGCCATAACAACCGACAAGGAAAACAATATCTATATAGCACATGCCGATTTTTTGATGTATGGCTCCACTACCAATGGTTATATCTCTAAGGTAACCCCTGCGGGCATTATCACTCGTTATGCCGGCCTCGGCACATCAACTGCCGATGGCACACCGGCCCGCCAGGCCATTATAGACCATCCGTTAGGGTTGATCACAGACGATGCAGACAACCTGTATATTTCCTGCGACGATAGTTTTATCGTTAAAATAGACAACAAAGGCATTTATTCTTTTTACGCAGGTAACGGAACCAACCCTGCTGATGGCGTTGGCATTAGTGATGCAGCTATTTATCCTGATGCCCTTGCATTCAGCCCCGATGGTGAATTGTATTTTGCTGAACGTAATAACGCAAAGATCAGGAAGATATCAAAAGCGGGTATTGTTACTACAGTGGCAGGTGACGGTGTATGGGGTTACAGTGGCGACAGTACAGTGGCCGCTACTTCTCATATCAATAGCCCCAATGATATTATATTCGATAAAAAGGGCAACCTGTACTTTGATGAAGAAGACCTAAATAGCAGTATGTCTATGCTGTTCAAGGTCATTTTAAATCCTCTTGATGTGCCTGAAACCCCTAACGTCGGGGATGTTACCATATCACCCAACCCCTCCACAGGTATCTTTAATGTGACTACAACTGCACAGCAAACAAACGCAAAGGTTGTAGTATTCAACAATATGGGCCAGCTGGTTGCTACGGAGAAAATTGCGGGCAATGCTGCACAAGTAAACCTGAAAAAAATGCCTAATGGAATATATTTTGCACGGGTAACAAATGAAACCGGTGCCATAATAACAACTGAAAAACTGGTAAAGATGGAATAAAGAATACGTCCTTTCCACTGGCACGCAGTCTTCCGATAGGATGACTCGTGCCTACCCAAAGTAGCCGGTCTCCCGACCGGAATTTGAAAGGCTGAAGCTTAAAGTTTGTCCTCAGCTGTTCGATATTCGGAACCTGTAGTTTGATGTTTTTGTTGGTTTTTGGACGGATTCTTATGAGGTAGAATCGTTTAGTTTGGAAGAACAGTAGTACTGCTGCCTGCACAAAGCTTCGTCGGCTGCAGCTGTCATAGCTGCCGACTGCCTTTTTCGAGCCCAAAGGGCCTACTTTCTTTTGGGCATGCAAAAGAAAGTAAGGAAATGAAGGGCCGATTTTGTGAGAAAATAGGTTCCGAACATTTGTGGGTGAAACTTCTCCGAGCAGGGGATGCACCAGACGGCGTCTGTAGCACCAATGCAAAACAATCTTGTGGAACACTACGATCCGTGGAACTGTGCACATCTTCTTTTGGTAAACCACTTCTACCAATAGTATCTTGCACCGTTGTTGTATTTCCAGGCAGCTCAATTCAACACACACAAAATGTCCGTTCCCGTTTAAATATTCCAACAGACATTTTAGATTGCTCAACTATTGAAATGCAATCCAGTAAAGGTTTTCACCAAAAATTTAAAATGTCTGCCAATGGACATTTTAAGACATTCTGTTGAGCCCTTTAGCAACTATAGTGATGTAGCAATTTCATTTATTTGCTTTAAATTTGTTTTATGCCAGTTATATCAATGTTTTACGGCTTAATTATTGCGATGTATTATTTAGATACAAAGCAGCATAATTTGCCTCATATACATGTCAAATATGGTGAAATGGAAGGTGTGTATCAATTACCAGATGGCAAACTGCTTGAAGGTTCATTGCCTTCAAATAAAGAAAAATTAGTACAGGCATGGATAGAAATCCATCATGAAGATTTAATGGCAAACTGGCAATTGGCTGTTTCAGGAAACAAAGTTTTTACCATTGATCCATTAAAATGAAATTATGAATCCTAGAATCACAAATGTGTTATACGAAACGCCTTATAAGCTGCTCCTTACTTTTGCTAATAAAGAGGTAAAGGAATTTGATTTCAGTAGCTATCTGCAATACCCTGTTTATAGCCCCTTAAAGGATGAAATATATTGCCGTAAAGCAAAAGTCTTAAACGGAACGGTGGTATGGGATGACAGTATAGATTTTGATCCAGATACGTTGTACCTGGATGGTAAAGTAGTTTGAAAAAATATTTTTCTATAATTATCTCCGTTCCTACAAAATGTCCGTTCCGTATTAAATATTACAACAGACATTTTAGAGTACTCAATTATTGAAATGCAATCCAGTAAAGGTTTTCACCAAATACTTAAAATGTCCTCCAACGGACATTTTAAGACATTCTGAGGAAAAAAAAGACATTTTAGTACCAGCCCGGTACACCCCCTCTGATCTCTGGTTTTTGTGGTATCACACTCCACAGTCTCAAAAATCACTTTAACCATAAAAATCATAGTTCAGACAAACAACTTCACAATAATTGCTCCACCTCCAAACAGACATTTCCATATAAAACCCTTACCAGTATCGCATTTCAGCCAATTACCAAAATGTCTCCCAACGGACATTTTAAGACATTCTGAAGGGAAAACAGACATTTTACATCGTTGCACATGGCTCGCACCCGTCACATCCCGCATTTCTATCACATTGTTGTAACTTTGCACGCTATGACATTTCAGTTGCCCATAATGGACGAAAAAGTGAAACCACACCAGGTTACAGGATTGCACTTGCTCAGTGCCTTCGTAATAGCCGGTATCGGGGCATTCTTTTACCTGCTGTATGCCGATGTAAAATGGGCGGGGTTGATAATGATGATTGCAGGGTTGGTGCTTCTATTTATTTCACTTTTTAAGATAAAATGGATCACACAAGGCATTAATAACAGGATATTCAGGGTGTTTGAGCTGATTATTTTATTAAGTGCTGCTGCCTACCTGTCGTTGCAACATAGATGGATGCCTACTATTGTACCAGGTAGCCTATCGCTTGCACTGCTATTTGCCCTGTATTGGGAACGGGGCGCTTATAAAAACCTTACTATACAGGTAAGCAAAGAAGGTATAAAACTCCCGGTTACCTCGCGCAAGCGGCAGGTACACTGGCACGAGGTAGAACAGGTACTGCTGCGTTATGGCATACTCACCATAGACTGCCACAACAATAGGCTGTTTCAGTATCATGTAGAACCTGCTGGCGTAGATAAAGAAGCTTTTGAAAACTACTGCAGCGATAATGTAACTGCTAATATTGATAAACGTGAAAAAGATTGGTAGTCGTGCTGCCCTTTGTGTTGATAAATTATTTGTGCATTTTTTTGATTTTTAAGCCATGTTAGATACTTCGCCATACATACTATACTCTGACGGGGACGGTAATATTTTTGAGGATACCACGCTATATGCCGTGGGCAGGATGGGTTGGGACGCAGTACCTGTCCCCGAAGACGAATGGATAGAATTACCGGAAGGCGGCTCCCTTTACGAGCTGCCCGGTCGCAAAGGCATAGGTATAGATATAGAAACAGGCGGGATGCGCCTGTGCGAAAAAGGCTGGGCAGTAGCTGCCTTTATACCACCGGCACATACCGGCCTGTATATAGCTGCTTATGAAACCCAGGCTGACGCACCAACACTGCCCCTGTTCTGCTACACTGCCGCAAGCTGGCTCAACGATAAATTTTATGTTCCCGCGGTACGAATAGAGCAAGATATACGGCAGGAAAGTGCTGGCTTTGATGACGCCAAAGTGCAGATAGGAGTGAAAGACATGCTGGCCCACTATCCTCAAAACCGTCTGGTGCAGCACTTGGCAAATAACTGTGCACTTACTTATCATTGCCCGGCTGCCCGCAATTACTTTATGGGTCGTTGGGAATGCCCTGTACCTTCTTCACCGGCGTGCAATGCCAATTGTATTGGTTGTATTTCCTTCCAGCCCGAGGAAGAAACCATTGTATCTACACAAGACCGTTTGCAGTTTAAACCAACTGCTGAAGAAATAGTTGAATTTACAGTACCGCACCTTGAAACTGCTCCATACCCCATCATTAGTTTTGGGCAGGGTTGCGAGGGTGAGCCACTGCTGATGTGGGAAACCATTAAGAAATCTATCATAGAAATACGCAAGCATACCAGCAAAGGCAGCATCAACATCAATACCAACGGCAGCAAACCTGCCGCTGTAGAAGAACTGATGAAGGCTGGCCTGAACAGTATAAGGGTAAGTACCAACAGCGCCCGTGCCGATATTTATACCAAGTACTACCAGCCCAACAACTACCGGTTTGAAGATATAGTTGAAAGTCTGCGGGTGGTAGATCGTTACAATGGCTGGTCATCTATCAACTACTTTGTATTCCCGGGTATGACAGATAGCATTGCCGAATACGAGGCCTTGCGTGAGCTGATAAAGACCACAAACCTTAAAATGATACAGTGGCGCAATTTCAATATAGACCCCGATTGGTACCTGGGTAAAATGGGCATTACCGATACCGGTGAATGCATGGGTGTAGGCCAGTTGCTGGAGCTGATACGCGAAGAATTTCCCGCGCTCAAGTTCGGCTACTTCAACCCACCATCAGAGCGCATGAAGAACTTTGATGCGGACTTTGCACATTGGTAGAACTATAGGCTGGTAAGGTGACTACAATAACTTGTGGCTAAACTTTATCAGGCTAAACCCTTGTACTGCGATAGAAAATACTACGACAATATAGGTTATTGCCAGCAAAGGGTCGTGCCATGCATTTTGTGGTAGTGAGAGTGCCAGTGCAATTGACAACCCACCGCGCAAACCACCCCAGGTAAGTATGCCTATAACATTCTTTTCAAACTTCATACCCAGGCTTAGTATCGATATGGGCAGCGCTACTGATAGCCAGCGCGCCAGCAGCGCAATAACTATAACTGCACAACCAGCTAAAAGTAATGGGCCATCCATTTTAATCACCAGCATTTCAAACCCTACCAGTAGGAATAGTATAGCATTGAGTATCTCATCCATCAGTTCCCAAAATTTTCCAGTGTAATCCATCGATATGTCAGACATACCCGATTTACGGGCTTTATTCCCTAAAATGATACCTGCCACTACCATGGCCAGCGGGCCCGATACATGAATAAGATCAGCAATAAAGTAGCCACCCATTACAGTCCCTATGGTAATAAGCACTTCTACCTGGTAATTATCAATAGTGCGTATGGCCCAGTAACCCAGGTAGCCCAGAAAGGCGCCATATAACAGGCCACCACCAGCCTCTCGCAAAAATGAAAGTGCGATGGTGCCTGCGCTCAACTTGTCGTAACCGATCTGCGAGATCTCTAAAAGACTTACAAATATGACCACAGCCACACCATCATTAAACAAAGATTCTCCGGCAATCTTAAGCTCCAGCGACTGCGGCAATTTTGCTTTTTTCAGTATAGCCAAAACCGCTACGGGATCAGTAGGGGATATGAGCGCAGCAAACAGCAAGCAGTAAATGAGTGGTATCTGCAGGTGGAACAGCGGGAGCATGTAGAACAGTGAAACTGCAATGATGGCTGTAGATAGCACCGTACCTATAGTAGATAAGGCAATGACGGATAACATTTGCTTGCGCAATGCGGTGGCATCTATATGTATGGCCCCGGCAAATAGCAGAAACCCCAGCATCACCTTCATCAGCAGCTTTCCAAAGTCTATGCCGCCAATAAGTGTTACAATAAAATTAGAGAACCATGGAAATGAGCTACCCGCTGCCAAAACCAATAACGACAGCACCAGCGAAAGCAACATGACCCCAATAGTTGGAGGCAGTTTTAAAAACCGCACATTGATGTATGAAAAAACACCGCAAATACATACCAGTATCACTAATGCTTCGTATGCCATTTGCGGTGGTTGTTAGTATGTTCTTTTATGCCTTCTTCATTTCCTTCACCCAGGCATCTTTAAGTGTAACAGTGCGGTTGAACACAAGCTTGCCCGGTTGGCTATCCTTATCTACACAGAAGTAACCTTTGCGCAGGAACTGGAATTGTTTGCCGGCCTCTGCAGTAGCCAATGAAGGCTCAATGTATGCAGCCGGTAAAACTTCTATCGAATTTGGATTGATATGGTCTTTGAAGTCGCCTTCAGCAGTTGCGGGGTCTTCTACGCTGAACAACCTGTCGTACATCCTTACCTCGGCAGTGTGTGCATGCTGTACGCTTACCCAGTGTATGGTGCCTTTTACATGCAGGCCGCTGGTATCCTTACCGCTCTTGCTTTCGGGCAGGTAACTGCAGTAGATCTCTGTTATTTTGCCGTTCTCATCTTTCTTAAAGTCATCGCATTTGATGATGTAGGCACCCTTCAAACGCACCATTTGTCCAGGTGCCAGGCGGAAGAATTTCTTGGGCGCCACTTCCATAAAGTCCTCGTTCTCTATCCATACTTCCCTGCTGAACGGCACCTTGCGGGTACTGCCAGTACCGTCTTCTGGATTGTTCTCCACATCAAACAAATCTTCCTGACCTTCAGGGTAGTTGGTGATAACGAGCTTCACAGGATCAAGCACCGCCATTACGCGGTCGCTGCTTTTGTTGAGGTGTTCGCGCACACAAAATTCCAGCAGGCTAAGGTCCACCACATTCTCGCGGCGGGCAACACCTATTGTGTCACAAAACTGGCGCAGTGCTTCAGGTGTATAACCACGGCGGCGCATACCGCTTATGGTAGGCATACGTGGATCATCCCAGCCTGTTACGTAGTTTTCGTTTACCAGCTGCAGCAGTTTGCGCTTGCTCATTACCGTGTAGGACAAGTTGCGACGTGCAAACTCGTACTGATGGCTTGGGAAGATACCCAGCTGCTCTATAAACCAATTGTACAAAGGCCTGTGGTGTATAAACTCCAGTGTACAAATAGAGTGCGTAATATGCTCTATGCTATCGCTTTGGCCATGTGCAAAGTCGTACATGGGGTATATACACCAAGCATTGCCGGTGCGGTGATGATGTGCATGTTTAATGCGGTATATAACAGGATCGCGTAGTAGTAGATTGGGATGACCCATATCTATTTTAGCACGCAGCACTTTTTCACCATCGGCATACTTACCGGCACGCATAGCTGCAAACAATTGCAGGTTCTCTTCAATGCTCCTGTCGCGGTATGGGCTATTGGTACCAGGTGCAGTGGTTGACCCTTTGGTAGCAGCAATTTCTTCTGCACTGCTGTCATCTACATAAGCCAAGCCCTTCATGATGAGGTCTGTTGCAAATGTGTATATCTGTTCAAAATAGTCAGATGCATAAAGCTCGTTGGCCCATTTCATTCCGGTGCCTTGCAGCAGCCATTTTATATCGTTCTTTATGCTTTCTACATACTCTGTTTCTTCTGTTGCAGGGTTTGTATCATCGAAACGGAGGTTGCACTTACCATGGTACTTTTGTGCCAACCCAAAGTTGAGCACAATAGACGATGCATGGCCTATATGCAGATACCCGTTAGGCTCAGGTGGGAAACGTGTTTGCACATGTCCATCATTCTTGCCAGCGGCAATATCAGCCTCAATTATTTCTTCTAAAAAGTTTAGTGATCTTTCTTCGCTCATTACGGGGCAAAGTTAGGCTTTTGGGCTAAAAGGTTGATTACAAAGGATGAAACTGTATTTAAATTACTGAACCTTAGTTTCAGTCTTTACTTTTTTGTGGAAAAACCATAGTACCCCGGCATCAAACAGGTAAGCATTATTATGCTGGGTAGCATTGTACGGGGCACCAGCAGGTACTTTGTACATATTACTTAACATTACATGGGCAGACGGGCCGGCAAAAATTGATAGCGTTTTACCCACGGCATACTCCAAATGAACATTAGCTGTGGCCCACAGACTTACCCTGTGGTAATTGTTGTTAAATGATTCATTGGACATTGTTCTATCGGGATAACCAGTGAGCGTTTCTTTTTCATCTATATTATAGGATAATTCTGCCCCCAGCGTTGGCACCAGGCTCAACTTGCGGGACAAATTTAACTGATAGCCTGCGGTAACAGGAACAACCAGGTGATGGAAATAATAGCATTGCGTTCGATGTTGAATGCCAGTTAGCGTTCCTGTAAGGGGGTCAAATGTTGCAAATGTCAGGTCTATACTGTTGCCTGTGCGTAGGTAACTTATGCCTGTGGCAAAGCGCCATTTATTAAGTTTGTAACCTATGCCAAAGGAAAAGTTAGTACTTGTAACATTTTTGTAATCGGGTTGACCGCCAAAATTATGTACCACTGTTTTGCTAAACCCTGTTGATGCTATGGGTTGTAAAAAGAAGCCATTCTGAGCGGTGGCCTGCAGGGTAAATAATACTGCGCTGCATAAAAGGATATATTTTTTCATAGGTTAAAGGTTTTATAACGAACTATAACCTAAATATAAAAGGTTTTAGTATGAAGCACTATAAATTCTTACTTTTGTTGCCCACCTTAATGGTGACAGTATATATATTTTCTAAAAAGCTATGAGTGATAATGCACAAAGGCCAATAAGGGTAGTGGTAGCCAAGGTGGGACTGGATGGCCACGACAGGGGTGCCAAAGTTATAGCCACCGCCTTGCGCGATGCCGGGATGGAGGTAATATATACCGGCCTGCGCCAGACCCCTGAAATGGTGGTAGCAACTGCCCTGCAAGAAGATGCTGACGCTATTGGCATAAGCATACTCAGCGGCGCCCATATGACCGTGTTCCCCAAGATCATAAACCTGATGAAGGAAAAGGGACTGGATAATGTGCTGCTTACGGGTGGTGGCATCATACCAGAAGAGGATATGGAGCAACTGAACACTATGGGGACCGGTAAGCTATTTGGCCCCAGCTCACCTACCGCAGACATAGCTGAATACATAAACGGCTGGGTGCATGAGCATCGCAAGGAGCTGTTTTAGTTTTTTATCCTTTTTCAACAGCTGAAAAAAGGCAGATGTCCTGTCCGATTTAAAACGAAAACCGGACAGGCTGCTTGATTCTTGTGACTGAAATGCTTTATGGCAGATAATATGCATTTTTTTTAGCTGTCTTATCCTGTCCGATGCTGTCCGATTTGAATTGTGAAATATAGCCCCCTTCATTTTCAAGACTTTGCAATTGTAACCACCCCGGCCGTTGGCCACTCCTCCTTGAAAAAAGGAGAGGAGCTTGTAAAATGTCTGTTGCAAAAAAGGTTCGTGAAACGGACATTTTGGATTGGGATACAGCCTGAAACATGCTGTAGTAGCTTATATTAAATTTTACAAGCACATTTAAAAATGTCTTAAAATGTCTGTTAAGAGACATTTATTTAGTTAGCGATTTTTAAGAACTGAGCGAATATTTTATACTGTGCCCTGCTGACGCGAGGGTTTACAGGTTATATATGCGAGTGCAAGGTACCATGGGTAATCGGTATTTTAGTAAAGAAGATATGCACCGTTCCACGGTGTGGAATGTTTCACAGGCGTTGCAAACGCCAAACCGGGGCATACTCGTTATAAACGAGTACGAGAGGGGTATATAATCTATATTGTCAGCTGTAGTAGCGCATCCTTACAAACTAGCGACCCCGGGCATTAGTAATGCGCCTTCAACTGTTTCTGTATATCCTAATCCTACTACTGGTATAGTTAGACTTTCTGCCCCAAGCCTGAAGACTAATACAACAATTACCATCTGCGATATTATGGGTAGAACATTGTTAGCTGCCCAGTACAATTTTGGCGCATCTGCTACAACAACTATTGATATGAACATTTTTGCTGCGGGAATATATTTTGTGAAAGTGGTGAGTGAAAGTGGCAGTGCGCAGGTGGTAAAGCTTGTGAAAGAATAGCACAAATTATATAAAACAATGCTGGAATATCTTCCAATGAGTTGAGATGACAATGTATAAATCCTTTAAGTACAACCCATTATAATTTTTTACAATAAATTAATGCAATAACACTTTTTTTAATTTTAGTGCTGTAATTTCACCTGTATTAACCAATCAATAACAAAGAAATAAAAAGGGAACCTACAGAAACTAAAAAGCGATGACGATACAAAAAAATTCTATCGATAACGCTATCGTTGACCTCTCACAACAACAGCTTTTAGATTACTGGACAAACTATTTCGGTGTTACTGAAAAGTTGCTGAAAGAGGTTGTTGCCATTGTAGGCAATTCTACTGAACAAGTAGAAGAATACATTAATAAACTCATCACCTACTACATGCACACCTATAATATTTGATCATTTTGGCCTTTACGTTTATTTTTTGCCGCTAATAGTTTTTTGGCGACATACTTTCTTTGTCCCAAAATGTGTTATTAGTGCTAAGTTTGCCCTTGTTTTAGCAAACCAGACCCAATGAGGACAAGAAAAACAATAAGGCTTTGGCTGCTCGTTTTAATGTTGATGATAGCAGCATTGCCAGTATGTAATGCACAGGTAGAGGTATCTTCTGGTATAGATATGAGCTACCCGCTGATGTTTAACAAATATAACCAACGCCTTAACTATGGGCAGATCAGCTTTGGTGTGAGACTGGGCGTGAGTTACAAGCCACAAGGCACACAGTTCTTCCCCACACTTAACTATACTTTTGGCCGCACCCGGCTACCCCTGCAACAGATAGGCACAAATGTGGCATGCGAAAATTTTAACTACCAAAATGTGATGCTGAATGGTAACTATGTAATCACCTTCAACAACCAAAACTCTTTATACATTATTGGCGGTATTGGCTTTATGGACTATGCCAGGGCGGGAGCAACACTATCGGGCAAAGGTGGGGAAGCCAGCAATATCAATATAGATTCTGTATCTAACATCACCAAGATCTTCCCATCTATAGGACTGGGTATGGAGTATGTGTATGGAGATGCGGTGAACCAGAAGCTGTACATGAGCCTTGGGCTAAACTTCCAGTACATCATCTTCCTGCAAAACGACAACTATTATCACCTGACGGTTGAGGACTATAATCTGCAGAAAACGGTAGCGTATAGCACTTACCTGAGCGGCCATGCCATTATACCTACCTTCTACATTACGCTACACTACCTGCTGGGTAAGGAAATAATATTCTGGAAGAAAAAGGATAGCCGCTACGAATAACTTTTAAACACCACATATGTACAATGAAGCACTTGCAGCCCGTGTAAGAGAACTGATAGCAGCAACAAACTATGATGTAGAAGAAAAGGTGATGTTTAGCGGCGTGACCTTTATGGTGAACGGAAAAATGTGCGTGAGTGTAGGCAAGGACAGGATAATGGTGCGCATATCGCCCACAAATTTTGAAGAATCAATAGAACAACCCAGCTGCGAACCTATGGTGCATGGGGGTAAGGTGATGAAAGGCTTTGTGTATGTAAGCGAAGAGGTGCTGAACACTACAACCAAACTACAGCATTGGGTGACCCTGGCACTAGACTTTAATAAAGAGGCCAAAGCAGCACCCAAGAAGAAAAAATAAAGGCTGCGTTATCGCAGCCTGTCTAAAGATTTCACCAATTTTTCGTCTTTCTTTATTCCGTTGTTGGCCATGATAAGAAACACCATTGATATAACCGGCAATACTGCACCTATCCAATAGGAACCCTTGGTAGGCTGAGGTACCTGATTATTAAGATTTGTGACTTTTATAACCATATAGGCAAGGAAACCCAAGGTGAGTACCAGGGTAAGCATAATAAGATTTTGTTGACGCTTTCGGTTCTTGAACATGAAAATTGCTGCAAAAGGCAATAAAGTAATGATCAAAGCAAGCAGTAGCTGCAAGTAATCATTGTTCACTCTTATCTCTACCAATGTATCCACACCATTTACGAGTGTGTGTGCATGGTACATATCAAAACCGAAGAGGCCTGCTGTAAGCAGTGCGGCTATTAGTAGCCATACCGACTGGATACGTTGTATCATAAAATGTCTTTTAGGTTTTTACAATTGTTAGTTGATCATTTCTTTTCCGAAAAATGGTTGCAGCGCTGCAGGTATCTTAATACCATCGGGTGTTTGATGGTTTTCGAGCAGGCAGGCAACAATACGTGGCAGCGCAAGTGAGCTACCATTTAATGAGTGCACCAGCTGAGGTTTTCCACCAGCATCCTTGTAACGTATCTTCATACGATTGGCCTGGAAATTCTCGAAGTTGGATACAGAACTCACCTCAAGCCAACGTTCCTGTGCTGCACTATATACTTCAAAGTCGTAAGTAAGCGCACTGGTGAAACTCATATCGCCGCCGCAAAGCCTCAGGATGCGATATTCTAATCCTAATTCTACCAAAAGCAGTTCTACATGTGCTACCATACCTTCCAAAGCGTCATAGCTGTTATCGGGTTGTACTATTTGTACTATCTCCACCTTATCGAACTGATGCAAGCGGTTGAGGCCACGTACATCTTTGCCATAGCTGCCAGCCTCCCTGCGAAAGCACGGTGTGTAGGCAGTCATCTTTACCGGCAGCTCATGCTCGGCAATGATGGTATCGCGGTAAATATTGGTTACCGGAACTTCGGCAGTGGGTATGAGGTAAAAATTATCGGCCGTAGCATGGTACATCTGCCCTTCTTTATCAGGTAACTGGCCTGTGCCATAAGCGCTGGCCTCATTTACCATGTAAGGAGGATAATACTCTTTGTACCCTGCATCTATGTTGTAACTTAAAAAATAGCTAATGAGTGCGCGCTGTAGTTTTGCACCTTGGCCCATGTAAACAGGAAAGCCACTGCCGGTAAGCTTGTTACCCAGTTCAAAGTCTATAAGACCATATTTAGCAGCCAGCTCCCAATGGGGTAGTTTTTGTGCACTAAGGTCGGGAGTTGAGCCGCCGGTACGTACCACTTCATTTTCTTCGGGTGTTTTGCCAAATGGCACACTGCTATGTGGCAGGTTAGGCAGTTTTATCAGTGCATCGTGCTGCTCAGTTTCCAGCTCGGCCAGGCGCTGGGCTATATCCTTTGCGGCATCTTTCTTTGTTGCCACTTCCGCCTTCAGCCCTTCAGCTTCTTCTTTATTGCCTTTGGCCATTAACTGGCCTATGTTTTTTGATGCACTATTGATAAAGCCAGCAATGTTATCGTTCTCAACCTGTAGTTGACGACGGCGCTCGTCTATGGCAATAATCTGGTCAACCAGTTCCGGCTCTTTAAAATTCTTTTTCTTAAGTCCTTCCAGTATCAGTTCCTTGTTCTGCCGGAATAAATGTATTGGCAACATATATATAAATTGGTGTGGCAAATATAAGTAATGCCTTGATGGTATGATAACCTTACTTGAAATGAGTGTTACTATTATTATATTTTAAAGTGTAAAGGTTTTAAAGAAAATCTTTACACTTTAAAGCAACGTGTAAAAAATCTTTACACCTATTTTGGCTGGGTTAGCAAATTCATTAAACGAAAGTTGATATAATAATTTTCTCTTCCTATTTTCGACACTTTGAGCACACCCTTTTGCACCAAAGCATCTAAATAACCAGTTACCGTTGGCCTTGTACCAAAATTATTATCCAACAAGGTTTTGATTTTTACATATGGGAAACTGAACAATACGTTAGTAAGTTCATAGGCCGGTAGCTTCTGTGACAATGTTTTGATAATAGATAATGTTTCTTCCTTTAGCGCAAGCATTTTATCTATAAACTTAAGCGTTACCTGGGATGTTTCTATTATTGATTCAAGTATAAATATTACCCAAGGCTCCCAAGCCCCTTTTTCTGTAACCTCTCTTAAGCAACGATAGTATTCCGATTTGTGTTGTATAATATAGGAACTATGATATAAAACAGGCTGGGTAATCAGGTTTTGTTGCATTAGATATAATACATTTAAAATCCTTCCTGTACGACCATTACCATCACTGAATGGATGGATTGCTTCAAATTGGTAATGCATTAATGCCATTTTAACCAAAGGATCATATTCTTCATATCCGTTAACAAACCTTTCCCATGCAGCCATCTTATCAGGTATCAGCCTGGGGTCAGGAGGGCTATATATTATTTTTTTAGATCGTGGGTTTACTAATTGTGTCCCTGGATTGCTTCTGAAGCCAACTGATATACCTCTAAGCCTGCACATGATATTAATAGCAACACTTGATTTTATCAATCCTGTTTCATTCATATCTTCAATACCCGCATACATGGCCTCCCTATACCTTAGTACCTCTTTGACCTCTGAAGGGATACTATCGAAGGGATTGATTATTGCCTGGTATAAAGCATCCTGTGTAGTTACAATATTTTCAATCGCCGAACTATCTTTACTTTCCTGTAAAATAATAGTATTAAGTAATAAATCTGGATTAGGTAACCTAAGACAAGAACCCTTTAGTTCCGCTAAAAATTTATTAGCCCCAATAGCTTTTTTTAAAACAGCAGATGTTTCCAGTTCTGTTATGGGCGGCAAATCTGGTAGATCATTATATGGTTGGCCAGCATTTATCCACATGATGTGTAAGGATTTTTTAAAGATACGGTAAACATACAAAGATTTTGATGCAAATCTTTACATATCGACTAGGGTATAGATAAAAAAAGCCCGGACAGGCAGTCCGGGCTGTGATATTTCAAATGATACAGATCAAGGTACTTCTACCACGTTCAGTATTTCGTTAAGTATTTGCTCGCTGGTTACATTTTCGGCTTCGGCTTCGTAAGTGAGGCCAATACGGTGGCGCATTACATCGTGGCAAATAGCACGCACATCTTCAGGTATTACGTAACCGCGGCGTTTGATGAATGCATATGCTTTAGCAGCCAGCGCCAGGCTGATGCTGGCACGTGGAGATGCCCCGTAGCTGATGAGTGGTTTCAGCTTCTGCAGCTTGTAATCTGCTGGGAAGCGGGTAGCGAAAACAATATCCAGTATGTACTGTTCTATTTTCTCATCCATGTACACCTCGCGCACCAGTTCGCGGGCTTTCAATATATCCTGCGGGGTAACTACAGCGTTTATTTTGCTCATACCTTTTGGATTGAGATTGAAGCGAATGATATCGCGCTCTTCCTCTTTCTTTGGGTAGGTAATGATGATCTTGAGCATGAACCTATCCACCTGCGCCTCTGGCAGCTCATAGGTACCCTCTTGTTCTATAGGGTTTTGAGTGGCCAGCACCAGGAATGGTTCTTCGAGCTTGTAAGTGGTATCGCCAATAGTTACCTGGCGTTCCTGCATGGCTTCGAGCAATGCACTTTGCACCTTGGCAGGGGCGCGGTTTATTTCATCTGCAAGAATGAAGTTGGCAAATATGGGGCCCTTACGCACGTTGAACTCGTGCGCCTGTGGGTTGTACACCATAGTACCCAGTACGTCGGCAGGCAAAAGGTCGGGGGTAAACTGTATGCGGGCAAACTTGCCGTGTATAGCATTTGCCAATGACTTTATGGCCAGTGTTTTTGCCAGGCCGGGTACACCCTCGAGCAATACGTGGCCATTGGCCAGTAAACCTATAAGCAGGCGCTCTACCATGTGTTGCTGACCAACAACCGCTTTGTTTAGCTCCATCTTAAGCAGATCTATAAAAGCGCTCTGCTGGTGAATACGTTCGTTTAATTCGCGGATCTCAGCCGATGATGACATTTCCATAGGTACAAAACAATATGGGTCAAAAATAGAAATTCGAACCTAAAAAGAAGAAACTATATTAATAGTTTAACTTTTTTTAAAAACTTCATTACTTCATTACCCAGACTTTAGCTATAAAAGCATTCTGAATGAGTAACTTTACACCTGAAAAAATTTAAACTACAGGATATATAATGGACAATTTTGAGGAGCGGTGGATGAATGTGACAAACCTGCTTACCGAACGGTTTGGTAAGAAACCCGATATGGAAGGCATGTTCTTTTTAATAGGTATAAATGAATTGGGGGCAATACCTGAAACAAGAAAGTTTACTAAAGAACAAAAGCAGGACCTGATGCATATAGCCGTATGCAAACTGCTGAGCCAACTAGGATACTATGAATTTGTGCTACGCGATGAAGAAGGCTGGCCCCACTACCAGGAACTGAAACCTGTGACCGAAACCGGGCTGAAAGGCCAGGAGCAAATACTAAAAGAGTGTATGGTACGATATTTTGAAGAACTATAGCCTACCCCATGGACATCAGTACACTCCTGCAACAGATAGTAGATAAACCGCTTAACTCGCTGGCCATTATCTGCAACCTGATACTTATAGAAAGCCTGCTGAGCGTGGATAACGCTGCTGTAGTAGCAACTATGGTGCTGGACCTTGACCGCAAGGAACGTAAGAGGGCACTCAGCTATGGGATAATTGGAGCCTATATCTTCAGAGGGGTGTGCCTGTTCTTTGCCGCATATATGATACAGATATGGTGGCTGAAGCCATTGGGGGGCTTTTACCTGCTGTACCTCTTCATTAATTATTTTGTAAAACATAAGAAACGCACCAACACCCCTGAGGCTGCCAACAAGCAAAAAAGCGCCCTGTACCGTAAGATAATAGGTGTACTTGGGCCATTCTGGGCTACGGTATTGCTGGTAGAAGTGATGGACCTGGCATTTTCTATAGATAATGTATTTGCAGCAGTAGCCTTTACCAGTAATATTATATTGGTTTGGGTAGGGGTGTTTATAGGAATACTGGCTATGCGCATTGTGGCAAGCGCTTTTGTGGTACTGATGGAAAAATATCCCTTCCTTGAAAAAGCAGCTTTTGTGGTATTGGGGATACTGGGCCTTAAACTATCTATGAGCCTTTATGAGCATTTTTACCCTGAGACCTTTGTAAGCAAAATATTTATGGATGAAAAAGCCGACTGGATGACCAGTCTTCTGACCATACTTGTATTTGCTGTGCCACTAGCCACATCAGCATTATTTAATGTACCTGCCAAACATACAGACAAAGAATAAATACTGAGTGTGCCCCGAAAACTAATGGTTGATTTTTTTGCTTTATTTTTCTTAACCATTAAATAAGAAAAAAATGTCAAACAAATTACAATCGGCGTTTTGAGTATCAAGTAAAAAGTAAGACCTTTGCGGCACGTTCAGCACAATTATGCTTATATTGTGCTATACCAAGGCAGTATAATCTGTTTTTAAAATTTTTGAATAATTATGGCTACTCCAAAGTTTGGAACTTCAACATTATCAGTACATAATGAATTGAGAAAACAGGTAAATGATTATTTTCAGTCGGCAAATATTGAAGCAACCGGCAACCACAAACTGTATTGGAAAGCTGCGATCCTTTTATCTTCTTACATATTTGTTTACATACACCTTATATTTTTTACACCCATAGTATGGATAGCAATACCTGAATGTGCGTTGCTCGGACTACTGACCGCAGGTATAGGTTTCAACATTATGCACGATGGGGCGCATGGGAGCTTTAGTAAAAACCAGACCATAAACAATATGGCTGCTTTTAGCCTAGATTGCCTGGGGGCCAGCAGCTTTATGTGGAATGTGAAGCACAACATGGTACACCATTCTTTTACCAACATAGATGGTGTAGATGATGACATTGATGCAAAACCATTCCTGCGTATGTGCGATACCCAAAAGCACTATAAGGCCCATAAATACCAGCACCTGTACTTCTGGTTCCTATATTCTTTGCTGTATATATTCTGGGTATTCTATACCGACTATAAAAAATACTTCAGCAAACATGTGGGCAGTGTGCCATTGAAAAAATTGAAACTGAAAGACCACTTTACATTCTGGGGTTTTAAGGTATTGTACGTTGTATTGTATATGGCTTTACCTATATATTTCTGCGGTTTCGGCCCATGGCTTATAGGTTACCTGGTATATGGCAGCGTTGGTGGTTTTGTTTTAAGTATCGTTTTCCAACTGGCACATACGGTTGAAGAGACCAGTTTCCCTCAAGTTGTAGTAGCTACAAATAAAATAGAAGACGAGTGGGCAGTACACCAATTGAAGACCACGGCGAACTTTGCTACTAAGAATAAATTTATAACCTGGTGCGTAGGCGGCCTTAACTTCCAGATAGAACATCACTTATTCCCTAAAGTGTCGCACATTCACTACCCGGTTATCAGCCAGATCATCAAGAAGGCTTGTGCTGAACTAGGCGTACCCTATATAGAGCATCAGAAGATGTATGCGGCTATAGGATCACATGTATCGCACCTGAAGAAAATGGGACAGCGTAATTATTAAAAAAGTCAACTGACAAAAACAAAGAGGCCGGATGTAATCCGGCCTCTTTGTTTTTGTATTATACCTGCGATGGCGTGGGTTTTATATGAATAGCGTTACAAACACTTAAAAATCATTTTATGGAAAACCAAGGTTCATTGACCGATAAGATAAGGGCTATTGTGATCACCAAACAAATTGTGGTGGAAAACCCTGCCACACCGGTTACAGCTACAAAAGAAGAAATGGTAAGGGAACTACAGGAAAAGTATCCATCATTCTCGAAGTTTGAAATAGAAAATGCTTTTGAACAACTGAAGATAGATGCACACTTACATGAAGAAGAGCAAGAAGGCAAGGAGGTATATATATTTACAGAAGGATTTATTGTAGGGGAGTAGAGCAGAAAGTCTCTAACGGAGCTTTATAGCATGGTATAAACCATTATACCATGCTATATTTGTGTCTATAATTAAAGGTTATGATAAAAATAGAAAGAGAAAATCAGGTAAACAGGCTGAAGCCGGGTGACCTGATATACAGATACCCCACCCTTGGCGAACCTGAAGATGAACTGGCACTGGATAAAGGTAACCTGGATAAATTTAAAGTGGGCAAGTACGACCCTGCAAATGGCATTTATGAGCTCATTATTATAGATGAAGAAGCAGAAGCTGCACCTATGCACCCGGGCAGACAAGCCCAACTTACGCATAACGTACCTACTATAGAAAAGAAATGGCGCAGCCTGATAAAGGAAAGCAGGTGGTGGATAGAGGGGCTGTAGACTAATTTATTTAATTGAATGTTACTTTGCTAAGAGGGCATGTATGTTATGATAAACATACGTGCCCTCTTATATTTGTTGGTGGCAAGATTTTGGTGCAATTTGAGGAGAACATGTTTGTTTTATGAAACAATCGACAAACATCTTTTTGCAACTGGGAGTTTTGTTACTCTTTCTTTCCCTCGGAAGTGTTGGGACGGATGCTAAAGTTCTTTATGCCACCTATAAGGCAGGTGTACAACATGATTATAATAGCCATGTTTTAAACCAGTTGAATGAAAACTATGTACATGCGGGCCAACGCATAAAAACCAAACCGATTGCAAGAAGGATAAAAGCTTCGAGGGAAAGATCCCTATTTGTAATTACCCAATATACCTTTACCCAAGATCACATATTCCCGGCAGATAATTACCAATGCTCTTTTTACCTCTTTATTACGCCTGAAACTTCTGTAATACAGATCTCAGAACGCGCCCCACCTTTCTATATGATTTAGCATAACTGGTTACTGTAAAATTGTTATCACTTTTTTGTAAACGAAGTGCCAGTGCCTGTGGGCCCGGAGTAGTAACACATTCAATAATATTTAACCAAAAACTTAATGCAATGAAAAAGATAGTTTTGCTATTGATGCTGGTGCCTATGGCTTACTGCACAATGGCTCAGGGAAATTTCCCTTTTGTAGCAAAGAATATAGATGAATTCAAAGATCCCAAAATGGACCCAACACTTAAGAATGTACGTGTAGATAATGCGGACATGGTGTTGGTTAAAACAACAAGCGGATCTTCAGAATATACAGAAAATGACGTCTGGGGATTTAGGGATAAGCACGGTAATGAATACCGCATTTATGATGGAGATAAATATCGTGTACTGGAATTAGGAAACCTGTGCATTTATTCTCGCCTTGTTGACGAAACTAACATGGACGAAGGACGAACCCCATCTACAGAGTTGAATCCTACTACTGAAATAAAATACTATTTCAGCAGGCGATTGGGTGGTGATATTTATGAACTTAACGATGCAAACCTTGACAGAGTATTTTCTCCTACCAACGAAAAATTTGTAACGCTTTTGAAGAGTTGTAAACGTGAAGATAACCTGATCAAGTACGATAAGAAAAGGCACGATTATAAAGTAGAAGAACTATATAAAGAATCAAAAAATAGGTTCTAATTCTTAATGGATTACACTAATATTTTCATACAGAGATGTCTTGCAAAGATATCTCTGTATATTTTTTTAGTTAGTGTTAACGAATTGTTGAAGATAAATACTAATACACTTAATAAATAATTATTGCATAATTTCGTATACTCTTATTAAAAACATGGGCAGGCCGTTTTGGTTCATATTGCAGTGTATGGTTATCTTGCTTTTTTCGCAAGGAGCACATGCATGCAATGATGTTATGCAGCCGCCAGCACCGCACGTCCAATATTTTGTCCATAATAACCTTCATGTACCCGCATCTTTCGGATTAATGTATGAGGCGGGTAAATATCCAGGTCGGCACAGACAATTTATTCATAAAAAACTGGTAAACCCATCGTCATCTGCTGTGCAATCTGAGATGTGGGTGATGAGTACACGCGTACCTGATTTTACAATTTATTATTTCTCTTCTTTATACAGGTCGCATATAAGTGCTATACTTAATAGCAATGACCTGCTGCGGGGGCCACCTGCTTGCCTGGCTTGATTTATTAAGTTATCTCTATTATATTTCTTAAGATTTTTTAACGGGCTTGCGCCCCAACCATATAATTTTATGCATTCATACCTAAGTATGCACCTAAAAAAGTGCATCCTAGCAGGGTTGGTGCTATTTGCTACTATACCCAATGCAAATAGCCAGCCTCTGAACCTGTACGATGCCGTTAATAAAACTTTGGCCAATTACCCGCTAATACTACAGCGTGAATCTGAAGTGGCATCATCTAGGGCACACATTACCACAATAAACGGAAACCGACTACCAGCATTACGACTGATAGGAGAAGCTACTGCCGGTACATCTAACAGTCTTCCAGGGTCTTACTTCCCACTGGGTGTAATACCCTCTACATCCGGATCTATACGTGCAACCAATAACGGATCTTTATCGTCGGGCACTATTGCTATATCCTACCTGGATTGGCAGTTCTACACATTTGGGTATTACAACGCACAACAAAAAGAAGCAAAGGCACAATTGGCAGCTTCTAAAGCAGGATTGGAAAGTGACAAGTACCTACTTTCCCAAAGCGTGATCACCCTATACCTGGATTGGTTGAAAAAGTACCAGTTGATGAAGGTAGAAATGCAGAACGTGGAACGTACCCGAACTATACTGAACGCTATAAAAGCTACGGTAAACAGTGGATTGAAACCGGGTGTTGACAGTGCTACCGCCAGTGCTGAATATGCCAGAGCACGCATAGCCTACCTGCAAGCACTGGGCGATTATAAATATGACCAGGCATACCTACACAGTTATACCGGCACAGATACTACAGGAATGGCACCAGACACCAGCATTTTTACCGGAGCATTCCTGGATAAAATAAAACTGTTTGAGCCAGCAGACAGCGTGGCAGGTACCCACCCGCTGCTGGACCTGTATGAAAAACAATACGAACAACAGGCAGCTACAGGCAATGTAATAGCACACAGATACCTGCCTCGCGTTGCTTTTGAAGGTGCCGGATGGCAACGTGGTTCCAGCATATCTAGCACAGACATGTACGCACCTGATGCCCTTAACGCTACTGCCAACACCAGGTATAATTATCTGCTTGGGCTTTCACTTTCTTACAACTTGTTTGATATAAAACACCGGCATGATGAGCTGAAAGAGAACAGTTACAGAACAGATGCTGCGGCACATGCTTTACAAAATCAACAATTAGAGCTGAACAGATTACTACAGCAGGCTGGTATAGGCTATAACACTACAATGCTGAAGCTGCAAGAACTGCCAGTGAGACTGCACTCTGCTACACAGGCGTATGGGCAACAGGTTGCATTATACCGTGCAGGACTAAACACGCTTACCGATGTGACCACTGCGCTGTATGTGCTGAACCAATCTGAAACAGACCTCGTGCTTGCGCAAGACGATATGCTACAACTACTTTACCTACGCGCAGGCCTGAGCGGCCAATTAGACACTTTCTTACAAAATTTTAAATAATCTTCATGAAGAGCTTAATACAAGCAGCCCTAAGAAGACCGATAACTATACTGGTAATTATATCAGCTGTGTTCTTCGGTTCATTCCTGGCTGTGAATACGATACCGATAGATATTTTCCCGAAACTTAACCTGCCAGTGATCTATGTAATAGAACCTTATGCAGGTATGACCCCTCAGCAGATGGAAGGTTTTTTCTCTACCCGACTGCAAGATCAATTTCTGTATGTAAGCGGTATAAAAAGCATCAGCAGCAAGAACATACAAGGTATAAGCATTTTAAAACTGCAATTCTTTGAGAGTACCGATATGGCAGAAGCATCTGCCGAGGTAGCTGTGCAGCTGAACAGAGCCATGCAATTTTTCCCGCCCGGAGCATTGCCGCCGCAGGTGATACGTTTTGATGCATCTTCTTTACCTGTAGGCACATTAGTATTCAGCAGCCCAGACAGGAACCTGGAAGAGATACATGATATGGCAGCCACACGCATCAGGCCGTTATTTTCTACAGTGCCCGGCCTTTCGGCACCACCACCTATAGGCAGCAACCAGCGTACTATAGTTATAAACATAGATCCGAATAAACTAAGAAGCTATAACCTGACTCCAGATGAGGTAGTATCTGTGATGACACACAATAACATAACTGCACCATCGGGCAATATAAGTGCAGGGAACACTACTTACATGGCCACCACAAATGCACTTGAAAGCACTGTAGAGGCCTTTGGAGATATACCCGTAAGATCGGACAACACCAATACAATATTCCTCCACGACCTGGCAACAATAGAAGATGCATCGGACGTAACAACGGGATATGCATTGGTAAACGGGAAGCGATCTATTTACATGCCTATAGTGAAGACGCCAGATGCATCGACGTGGGAAGTGGTAAAGAGCCTGAAGGCAAAAATACCAGAAATGCAAAGCCTGCTGCCAGAGGATGTACACATCAGTTACGAATTTGACCAGTCCATATTTGTTATCAATTCCGTAAAAAGTATTATTTCGGAAGGTGTTATAGGCGCTGTGCTTACGGCTTTGATGATACTGCTTTTCTTGCGCGATTGGCGCAGTTGCATTATAGTAGTGATCACTATACCGCTTGCTATTTTCAGCGCGGTTTTTCTGCTCAAGATATTTGGACAGACCATAAACATTATGACCCTGGGGGGCCTTGCACTTGCCATAGGAATATTGGTAGATGAAAGTACTGTGACGATAGAAAACATACACCAACACCTGGAAATGGGTAAGCCCAAACGAAAGGCTATACTGGAAGCATGTGAGGAAATAGCATTACCCAAACTACTTATACTGTTGAGTATATTGGCTGTATTTGTGCCTGCTGGATTGATGACGGGAGTACCAAGGGCTATGTTTTTACCCCTATCATTATCCGTAGGATTTGCTATGATAGCATCCTTTCTTTTATCGCAAACCCTTGTACCTATCATATCTAACTGGTTGCTGAAAGAAGGTATGTACCAGCACCACGTGACTACAGGTGAACATGCTGTAAGCACAACCAATGGTACGCATGCAAAAGAACCGGCGAAAGCCAATTTTTTTGAACACCTAAAAACCCGTTTTGAATGGATACTTAGAAAAAGTATCAGGAATAAAAAGCGGAATGTAAGCATCTATCTTATTATTGTTCTAGGACTCGCCGGATGTTTTTTTGTGTGGATAGGAAAAGACCTTTTGCCTAAAACCAATAATGGACAATACCAGATAAAACTGCGTATGCCTGATGGAACCAGACTGGAACGAACTGAGACAATGATGCACGATGTACTGCATTTGCTGGACAGCATAACAGACAATCATGTGGAGATCAGCTCTGCATATGTAGGTATGATGCCGCCCAACTATGCCACAGCTAACTTGTATGTATTTAACAGCGGCATGCATGAAGCCTCGGTACAAATACAACTGGATGAGCATTTTAAAATGGGTAAGGATAAGTTCCAGGATCTGTTTCGCAACACCATGCATGATAAACTCCCAGACGTAAAAATCTCTTTTGAGCCCATAGAGCTTACAGAAAAGATAATGAGCCAGGGTGCCTCCACACCCATAGAGGTAGAGGTTGGCGGAAAGGATATGCAGGACATAGAAAACTGTGCAAACAAGCTGGTTAGTGAACTGAAGAAAGTACCCTTTATGCGGGATGTACAGATAGAACAACCTTTAAAATACCCGACTGTAAAAATAGTACTGGACAGATACAAAATAGCCCAGATGGGATTGAAGCTGCAGGATGTATCAAGGTCGGTAGCAGATTTCACATCGTCGAGCAGGTACACTGAAAAAAATCTGTGGCTGGATACAAAAAATGCATACACCTACCAGGTGCAGGCACAGGTAGCGCCATACATAATGAACAATATAAATGACCTTAAAGAAATACCCCTACAGGTGGGGCAAACGGGGCTTGTATTGCAAGATGTAGCAACCTTTGAGATGGATACTGTGCCCGGAGAATATGACCGCAGTGGCCCAAGAAGATTTATAACAGTAAGCGCCAACCTATACAAGAAAGACCTAGGCAGCGGTACTCATGAAGTACTTAAAGCCATCAAGTCTCTTGGTGCTTTACCAAGGGGAGTGAGAGTAGATGTAAAAGGCATGTCGAACTTGCTTACGGAAACACTTGACAGCCTGCAAAGTGGTTTGCTAATGGCCATTATTGTTATCTTCTTACTACTATCGGCCAACTATCAATCGTTCAGGGCATCGCTTGCTGTACTGTCTTCTATACCAGCTGTGATACTTGGCGCGCTGGCTCTATTGTTACTCACAGGCTCTACGTTGAACCTGCAATCGTACATGGGTATTATCATGTCGGTAGGTGTATCTGTGGCTAATGCGATACTGATAGTGACCAATGCAGAAAAGCTGCGGTTTGAATTTAACAACGATGTAGCAAGGGCAGCGATATCGAGCGCTGCAATAAGACTACGCCCCATACTAATGACCAGCCTTGCAATGATAGTGGGTATGATACCCATGGCCAGTGGACTGGGAGAATCGGGCGACCAAACAGCGCCTTTGGGCAGGGCAATCATTGGGGGGCTTATTGCCTCTACTTTTGCAGCACTATTCATTGTGCCACAATGCTACACATGGCTGCAACAAAAGGCAACTTTAAAATCGGTGTCTTTATTGCCGGAAAAGCATTTATCCAAACAAGTAAACAAGACAGACATTCACCCCAAACAGTTATAAACTATATAATGAGCATTGGTATCAATGGCTTATTGTCTTGATACAACTCAATAATCAGAAAAACTATGACAAAGAGATCTCAAATAATAATAGCACTGGCCATTACCTTTTCTTTCGCTGCATGCGGGGGTAAGGAAGAGCATAAAAAAACAGAAGCTCCGCCAGCTGCAAAAGTTTATAAAACCATGCAGCTACAGATGCGGCAGATAAGCAGCAATGTGCAATTGCCGGGCGTGATGCAGCCATTTGAATTTGTACAGATATTCCCCAAAGTAAATGGCTTCGTAAAAACGGTTACTGTCGACCGCGGCTCTGTAGTGAAGAAGGGACAGGTATTGCTAACACTTGAAGCCCCGGAAATAGAGCAACAAGTAGCAGCCGCAAAGCTGAAATATACACAGGCTGAAGCTGTGTATGTAACCAGTAAGGACCGCTACCACCGCCTGCTGGAAACCAGTAAGACTCCCGGAACCATTGCAGCTTACGACCTGGATGCTGCAGCATCTAAAATGCATGGTGACAGCGCTACAGCACAAGGTGAATATTCGAACTACAAAGCACAGGAAACCATAAAAAGCTACCTCACGGTAACTGCACCTTTTGATGGTGTAATAACAGAACGCAATGTACACCCAGGTGCACTGGCCGGGCCTGGTGCGCAAGAGGCAAAACCTATGCTTGTACTACAACAACAATCTAAGCTGCGCCTTGCAGTAAATATACCTGAACAGTATAGTGCGCAGGTGAACGATGGTGATGAAGTACATTTTAAAGTGAATGCACTGCCCGGACAGGATTTTCACGGAAAGGTATCCCGCTCATCAGAAAGCCTAAGCAATAGCTACCGCGCTGAAGCAATAGAAATTGATGTGCTGAACCCTAATAACATTTTTAAGGCGGGGATGTATGCCGAGGTAACCCTACCTACAAGCGGTAATGCAAATGCCTATGTAGTACCTAAGAGTGCTATTGTAACTACTACGGAACGTAAGTATATAATTGTAAACCAAGAAGGCGCTGCCCATTTAGTGAATGTTGCGCAAGGCAATGAACATGCTGACAGCACAGAAGTATTTGGCAGCCTGCATGCAGGTGAAGCAATAGTAACTAATGGTAGTTACCAGGTGAAGGAAGGGGATAAATTATAAACATTGAACAATATAACTTTGTGAAAATATCCGCCAGGTGCGGATATTTTCATTTATAGTTGATACTGTAAAATTGATTAATTTTCATAGGATGTTAAATCAAAACTTATGAAACCTGTAATCCTGTTACTGTTTATTTTCCTGTTCAGCAATTCCCTGGCCTTGGCTCAAAGCTATGAGGACAAGTACGATAGTGACAATGGGGTTATTTCTCCTCGTAATAACAAGCCTAAAAAATGGTGTGGCGCACATACGACGGGTATAGTTCTTTCTGGGATAGGAGCGGGTATGATAGTTGGCGGGCTTGTTGAAGCTGCCCATGAACAAGCCACCTTAAATAATTTATTCCCTGAGGGGGAAGTGGTGGCAGGCATTGGTATATTAGTTTTTGCAGTGGGCGGAGGCTTGGCAATAGGCGGAATAATACATGACCATAACCGCCATCATAAGATCAGTCTTATAGCACGAAAAAGTAAGGAGATGGGATTAGCGTTTAATCTTTGACACCGATTGGAGCTTTGTTGTAGTTTTAGATAGACAATTTTTGAAACGAATGAATAACTACCAGGCAAAAGGCGGCATAAAATTTACGATCAGACAACCGATAGAAAGTGATGCGGAAGGCATTATCCATTTTGCTAAAGTACTGTTTCCCTCAACCGACCAGGTAGTGACTACACCGGAAGAATTTACGATGACTGTTGAGCAAGAGCAAGCATGGATCAGAAGTTCTGCTCAAAATCCTGACTCTATTATATTGATAGCTGAAGCAGATAATGTAATTGTGGGATTACTTTCACTGGCTGCGCATGCTAAGAAAAAATTTGCGCATACGGGTGAGTTTGGTGTGAGTGTGCACCCAAACTACCAAGGCATGGGAATAGGCAGGAAGCTTGTTGAAACGTTATTGGAATGGGCAAAAGGAAATGCGCATATTGAAAAGGTATTTCTCAATGTTTTTCATACCAACCAGAAGGCCATTGAGCTGTACCGGTCGTTAGGATTTATAGAAGAGGGGCGACACATCAAAGCAGCCAAACAACCATCGGGCGAGTATGTTGATGTAATACAGATGTACGTAGAAACGAAGTAAATGGCGTGTTATCACTACTACACTTAAAATGTACTTAAAATAATAGCCCGGACGATGGCCCGGGCTATTTCAATATGATTACAAGAGGGTACTATTCTTCTGTGCCGCCTTCGACTGAAGTATTGGTACTTTCTGTTCCGGTTTCAACGTCTGTATTGTTTGCAGGAGTTTCCACGTCTGTTTCAGTAGTAACTTGAGGTGCTGTGTTTTCTTCTGCCGCAGGTGTTGCAGTATTAGTATTTTCTGCTACAGGTTGTGGTGCTGCAGGTGTTGCGGTTTCCTTCTTAGGTTTTTCTTTGGCGTCGAGCTGCGCGGCGTCGCGTTTAGCTTCCTCCAGTTTCTTAACCTTACGGGCTATTGTTTCTTCGCCCTGGGATATGAGGTTGCCGAGGTGCTTGCGCAATTCTTCAGCCTTGCGACCGGGAGTTACATTTTGAAGATCATTCCTGAAATCGGCGATGCGCTCTTCTTCTTCCCTTATTTCTTCCTGTAGTTTGGTTACAAAGCCACGTACCTGCTCGTTACGGATGTGTACTGTCTTTTCAGCCTGTACCTTTCGTTCATCGCGGTTAGCATCTTTGCGGTTAAAGAAGTGTTTGCGCGCCTGTATAAATTCTTCCCATATGGCATTGCTGTGTTCGCGTGCTACGGGGCCTATCTTCTTCCATTCGTCCATCAGCTCGTTCAGCTCCTCGGTAGCTTCGCGCCAGCGGGTACTGTTCTTTAATGCTTCTGCACGTTTTAATATAGCACGTTTCTGCGCCAGGTTATCGTCCTGTGTCACCTTCACGGTACCAAAGTGGCTTTTCTTGGCCTGGAAAAACTGGTCTTTTGCAGCAGTAAGCCTGTTCCACAATTCATCTGCTTTTTCAAGCGGCACCTTGCCTATGGCCTTCCATTCTTCCATAAGTGTAGCATATGCTTGCGATGTGGCTCCCCATTCGGTACTATCCTTTAGCTGTTCTGCCCTTTCCAGCAGCGCCAGTTTTTGTGCATAGTTCTGTTCCTGCTCGCCCTGTATCTGGTCAAAATGTACCTTCTTGCGATCGTAAAAAGTATTCTTGGCTGTTATGAAACGTTGCCATAGTTCTTCGTTCTTATCTGCAACGGTACGGCCTGTAGCTTTCCAGCGTTCCATCCACTGGCGGAAATCTTCGGTAGATGCCTTCCACTTTTCTGATAGTGCACTGCCTTCAGCAAGCTCTACCAGTTCCATCTTAAGATCCAGGTTGCGTAGCATTTCCTGCTCATGCTGCTCATGGTTGGTACGCTTACGATCGTAAAATTTGGAACGTGCAGCTTCCATCCTATTCCATAGTACATCGCTCTTTGCTTTAGAGATGTTGCCCATGGTTTTCCACTTTTCGGCAAGGTCTTTAAAAGCCTGCGTAGTTTCTTTCCAGCTGTCACTATCGGCAAGCGTTTCAGCCTGCTCTATTACCCGAAGGCGTTCTTTATAATTTTCTTCGCTAAGTTCATACAAGGTCTTTTCCCAGTCTGCCACCAGCGCGAAAATAGGGCCATAGTTGCCCACTGCTACCGCATGCTGCAGATAGTCTTTAAGACGCTCTACTTTGCCTTGCAGTTTTAGTTTATCGTCGGCCTGTACCCACTCTGTTTCCAGTTCTTTTGCACGGGCTTCAGCCTCAGCAAATTTCTCAGTAAGTGTTTTTAAAATAGCAGCGGCGGTCTCTGCACTTACGGTTGCTACTACCCGCTCTTTACCACCCGGCAATGCCTTCAGTATTATTTCTCCGTTGTCTCCTATGGTAAAATTGTCTTTACCTTCAAAAGAAACTTCACTCCACCATGACTCTAAGCTCAAAAGGACTGATTGATCCATAACCTCAAAATTTTTAATTAGGAACAGCAGCATTTTTATATGCTGTGCAAATGCAAAGTAATACTATTATTTACTAATATTAAGAACTACGATATTAAATGTTGGTCATTATTCTTTTACAAACTTATATAAACCCTGGCCATGTGGCCCTACAGCTTTGATGATATACATACCCGGCGTCAGCGTGCTGATGTTGATAGTATTTTTACCATTTGCCAAAGTGATATTGCTGGTTACAACTGCACCGGTTATGGATAGCAAATCATAGCTTATATTATTGCCTGCAGTGTTTAATATATAAACTGTACCAGCAGCCAATGTAGGATAAACTTCAATACCTTTTAAAGCAATACCCACGTTGTCTAAACCTGTGTTTTTAGGAGTAAACTTATATACTGTACCATTAGCAGGGTATGTGGTCAATCCATCAGAAGGCTCTGTGCTGTTATTGGCGTTGCTGTCTATAGC
>JABDEZ010000004.1 GCA_013286835.1 Bacteroidota bacterium | reverse complement strand
ACGGCAAAGGAAACATGGAATACTACACCTAACAATAAGTGGCTGCCCTCTTACGGGTTAAGTGCGCGTACCAGCCTAGCAGGTTACCCTTTACGAGTTGATGTTGCATGGCCAAATAATGGGAAACCTCCTGTGTGGTATTTTAGTTTGAATTTGTAGTAATATTTTAGGATATAAGTGTGCTGTCGTATTTGCTGTTGCCTGAATATCTTTCAGTATTTCAGGAACCTAATTTTAACGTTGCATACTCAATCTTATCCCCAGAAATATATCTTTAAACATGCTGATAGCATTGCAGAGCTCTTCGAAAAACATATAGTACGTCTGCCGAGCCGTTTTAAATGTGTACGAAGACTCAAGTTTTTACGCTCTATATGATTAGTACCATATTGTTTGGTACAATGTATTTCAGAAGGTACCAGGTATTTATATTGTTGCAGCTTGTCAGTATATACCTTGCTTGCAGACGATAATATTAAAGTATCTGCTACCTGCTTCAATGTCTTGTTTGTTCTGTTCCCTACAATAAAATCAACTACTTCTTTTGTGTCTTTTCGTATTGCATATACTACCCAACGCAGGTTTGTTTTTTTCCTTAAATAAGTACAAGCAAATTATTAAAACCAAAAGCCCAATGATCAGGAATATTCTTTTCATTTTAACATTTTAACAAAACCTTGATTTTCTCCTCTATACCTATTACTCACACTACCATTGGTTGCATTATAAAGTATAGTATCAGATATTTTGTCAATACCAGGATAAAGTACTTCAATTTTTTTATTCAACTCATTGTTTTCAATCGTTAAACGTTCTGCATCTTGCAATGGGATGTTAGATCGATAAAAAACAAGCGGGTAATAGCTACCCTTAACTAGTTCAGCTTTAAGGGCATATATTTCAATTGTTTCATTTAGAACATTCACTTTAAACGGGAATGGATAAATTAATTTTGCTCTTTTAAACAAATCAATAAAATATTCTCTTGCTACATCTTCATTTTCAATGTGAAGAAAAGTGCGATGCCCTAATAATTTAACTGCGATTTCTGCATTTAAAACTGCTTCAATGGTAGAATTCTTTTTTTCTAAATATTTAATGTATAAAAAATAATTCTGGAGATTTAAATTGTCATAACTATATTGACACATATAAACATTAGTTATTTTCCATAAGCTATCCTGTTTTTCAAAAATGCAGGATACTAGCCACTTAGTTCTGGTATTTATATCTGGGATAGCAAACGTAGTTAGATAATTATACCTTACATTAGATACGAAGTGGTATCTAAACTTACTTTGGGTATCATGTATGTCTATATATTCAAGCTTACTAGGATTATAGATTAAATAGTCACTCAGGTTTTCAACATTGCAACTATCATGTATATTAAAAGTATTCGAGATCGTATCATACGCCGCTAACTGTTGCTCTGTAGCCTTCTTATTCGTAATACCAGTTAAATATGAGGTATTATGATTAACTAATGCTTTGTATATACCTATCTTAATTGAATCTATCTCCCTTTTATCCCTACTATCAATCTCATTACCCGCGTATATCTGTGGTTTTCTGTTGCTACAAGCAGCATAAAATAGGCCCATAGCAACGAAAAGATATAGAGTACAGCTTAATCTTTTATTAAATCCAGCAAAAAAACAGTTTAGCATATATTTTTTTCAACATTTCAAAATGGCTTGTTGGGACGACACCTCTATGAAAGGAATCTAATGTTTGGTAATGCCGTACAAAAGATTCGTTGGCATTTCTTGCTTACCATTATTAACTGTCATTATCATTATATATACAAAATGGTTCTTTTCAGTAAATACCATTGAAGCTGGTATGTCAGTATGATCAGCTTTAGCAAAAATATCATAAGATCCACCATCATAACTTATAGAAAACGTTTTAAATATTAAGTAGTAACAAAGAAAATTATCAGTATTAGCAATGTTTTTTATTAAGTCACCATTGTATTTAAATTGTAGTGTAGATATTCCCAAAACTCGCCTTTCATTTAATTTCATTTCAAATTGATAGCTTGGTAATTTGGAATAAATTCCAACATCTTTTGAAGTGCCGTTTTCATATGTGAAAATCGATCGTAGATTTTGGTTGGTAGCGAGAGGTATTTTGCAGATAAAAATATCAAATGTACTATCAAAAATATAACCGGACGTAGGTTCTCGATGTCTGCTTAAAGTAGTGACAAGCAATTTCAATTTGTCATGGGCACTCTTAGAAAATAAGCTATCATACTCTGGCAAAGATACCATTGTTGACACCTCATGAGCATCGAACATTGTATATGCAAGTCGCATAAACATATAGATTGGATATACAAAACATAAAGCAACTGCTACGATTAATATCCTTATTCCTCTTCTATTCATAAATTAACTTTTAAGGTGCAAGGACTGGTGCTGGTTCTGGAAGCGGAATTCCAAAATATGACCCTAGAATTACAGCTGCGCCATATATATATCCTCCTGGTTTAACACTTCCTTCAACCCCATATCCGTTAATACTTTCACTTATAGTAAAGCCCTCGGTTAAATTTGCTCCGCTGGCAAAATTAAATGGTCCAATATTAATTTCCTGTTCAAAACCTTGTGTACCTGTAAGATTATATTTAAGCACGTCAAAATTTAGACTAAGATTATTTGAAGTACTTTGCTGATTTCTTTGATTTATGAAAGTTGTAGAATTTATATTGATTCGTTTCTCAGTACCCGTAGTTTTAGCTTTAAATATTGCCAATCTAAATTTATCCCCGAGATCACTACTGCCTCCAAATTCCGAGCCAACCTTAGTGGTGTGGGTTCCTCCTAAATTTGCCCTAAGAGACGACAAGTCAATTGCGTGAAATTTATCTACAACCACTGAACTGGCATTACCAATCCCTGCTACAAATAAGCTTGAAAATTCGTCTTTCATATAGTGGGCTTCCTGAGTATAAGTTCCAAACTGGCCAGCTGTATTATACTTAGTTCCAATTGTGTTATTAGCCCATACATTGCCAATTGTATATCCGCCACCAAAAGCAGGTACCACTTCACCGGCAAATGTATTCATTCCGTCCTTGGTCCATTGTATGCCAACAATATTCGATCCGGAACCATCCGCAGAAATAGGATTTACATATTCGCTGCCATCCCCATTCTGAATGCTACCTGCGCTTCCACTTGAATAGCTATTAATGTTACCTCCATTAGAGCTCACGCCATATGCACCAGTGGGATCCACAATGTTTGCGGGGTCATCTCCCATTCCTATATATGGACTGGTATATTGGCTGGCAGGGTCAGCGCTACAAAACTTACCAAGTTGCGGGTCATATTGCCTGGCTTTAAAATCTGCCCAGCTCAAGCCAAGTTCGGTATTCATCTCTTTGCCCTGGTAAAGGTATTTGTTGGTCAACGTCGTACTGTTTTGTCCTTCGTTTATAGGCAACCCATACGGATAATAATCCTGTTCTTGCAGCAACCTACCAGAGTACACAGTCACATTCATATTGTCAAAATGCACATCCTGTGTTTGTGCATTACTTAAAAATATAAGCACATAGCCATTTTGCGCTGCCTGCACGGGCTGGGTAGTACCAATTGGTTGCCAGCTACCATCGGTAGCACCTATTTGTACTGCCCCGCTTTGATCCGATATGAAATTCATACCCTCATCAAACACCATATAATTGATGTAGGCACGCGGCACACCTGGCGTTGTAGCAGTATTCATAATACTCTGATAGGCATCCAGGTTAGCAGCCAAACTACTATTTATAGCACCGGAAAAAGTGGTTGTAATACTTTCGCTAAAGCTTGGCCCTGGGGTACCACTTGCAAGCGTACTTACCAAAGCGTTCGCAAGCGTGCCTGCATCATCATAATATTGGGCGCCGGTGCTATTGTCTTGTTGCCAATAGCTTTGAGCCTGTACATCAAATTTATCTCCTGCCATTGTATGGAGTAAAATAGATGTACCTATGGTATTACTGCTCCCGTTCAGCAACATTGCTTTTGTGTTATCCTCAACCGGTAATGGATTATCTGCACGTACATTATCTATACTATTAAAAATAAGATTTTCAGCCTGTGCACTGATCAATTCATAAGTTGCAAGATAGCTATTTTTGGGGCGCTCATCAGCTGTTACTACCGATCTTACATTGCCCAGGTGGTCCTTTACAAAATAATCAAACCGGAACGCCAGCGTATCGGCCAGGTAGCGCGCACGCCCCTCTTCATGAAGCACAAACTGCAGCTGGTCGTCTTCATATACAAACGGTCCCCAATAGCGATATTCGTGATGGTTTGCAGATTGGTCTGTGGTAATTTTACGTACCAAGGCTCCTTGTCCTGTATATATATATCTAATATTTGCCCCATTAGCAAAATTCACGGCTACAGGCTGCCCTAGTTCATTATAGGCAGCGCTCAGTTGCTTACCGGGATCAAAAGATAAGTTGCCATCTTCGTCGTAAGCATAGTGGCAATTACCACAAGCAGGCCCATTTGTAAAATCACCTAAATTGAAGTTGGCAGTTACAGCATCAGTAACATTTTGTAATTGGTTACCAGAATAGGTATATGAAAGCTGGTCTATTTGCATAGGCGCAGCCCCACCCGGAGTACCCATTTGTTTCATGGTTTGTATATTACCATTCTGGTCATAAGTAACATTGGTCATGGAATAATCTCTGAGCGTATTTGCCCATGCGGTATATCCACCTCCTGTTACGAAGTCAATTTCATTATAATCTCCAGCAGTAAGTCTTCCTGCATTATCATATTCATAACCATACGCACGTTCCGGGGTCAAAGTTCCTGCGCCTCGCCATATCATACCAGATATTTTCCCATCCAGCCTGGGCATTGAAAAGCCCTGATCGTAATTTAGGCTACAACCAAAATTAATATTACCATTAGGATTATTCCCTGTCAATGCATAGTTTGAATTAATACCCGTCAACTGCCCCCTGATATTATAATCATACACCTGGCTTTCCACTCCCCCCATGGTTTTGGACTGTATTCTTCCCAAATCATCATAAGTAAATGTGTTCAATGTTCTGAAGCCAGTATTATCCGGGCTTAAAGTTGTACTCAATAAACGCCCATCGTTGTTTTTGTCATATGCATATTGTTTTACTAACTTAGTAGAAGGCTTATTGCTGGTGCTATGATCATTGTAGTTCACTATTTCCAGCACTTTTTGATGGGTAAAGTTATATTGGAACGTCATTACATCTTTTGCTGTAGTATTCCACGGGTTAAGTGTTTGTGCTTGTATCAACTGCCCCTGTTGATCATAAAAATAAGTGCTTGTTATCCACTTATTAGCAATATTGCTGAAGCTGCTATCACGTACCAACACCTTAGATCCGACTAACAATCCTTTGGTAATGCCACTTGCTACCGGGGTAACTACACCGTTAATGGTGGGCAGGTAATCAGAAGAAAAGCTGTTGTTGAAGGCTGCACCTAAAAATGCAGGATCGCTTGACGGAAGCTGGTCATAATAATTTATTACATCAATCTCACAATTAGGGATAGATGTAATATTGGCACCGCTTATGCCATTGATAAAATAGTTAAACAAAGTATAAGAACCGGTGGTAGATGCAGTAGCGGGATATCGTATCCAATCTTGAAGCGCAGTAAAAGGAAAATAATGATTATCCCAAAAAAAGCCTTCTATAACTACTCTATTTTGATCATCATACAACTTAAAGCGAGACTTACCTTGTTTTGCCATCAATGGGGTCTGCATTAATATCGGGCGTTGTAAAGAATCATAAACAACAGTTTGAATCCCTAGTTGACCTGGTACACTTTTACTAACAATATTTCCATTAGCATCATAAGTGAAATGGTATGACGATGCATTGTCAGGGTTTGGGTCATTTGCTTCTGATGGTGGAATGATCAAACGCAATCTACCTATATCATCATAAACATAATAAGTAGTAAGGTAAGCATCCATATATACAACAACATTATTAGGCAAAGTTTGAGGTATAGGCTGATATATTTTTTTGCAAAGGAGCTTATTGTCTAAATCATAAAATTCATACATTTTTCCACCATTCGGAGATACAGTATTCTTCACTGTTAATGGAGTAGTATAATATCCGTTTTGAGTAAGACTGGTGGTATATGAAAACACAGGTATATTTTGCATAGGGTCGGTTGGATCGGCTAACTTAGTTGTAACAACAGTACCCACATTTTGCCCTAAAAATGATACACCGGGTGCATAACTTGTTGTTGTAGGGATCTGATTATCATTTGAAAAGGATGTCTGGCTAGCACAATTTCCCTGTTCATTATAATAATACCAATTATAATAATAATAGGAATCAGAAAATCCATCCATATCAAATTGGTGGGCTGGCGTAGTGGAAAACGGCAAGTAACCATTGTGAGTAAGCGATGGTTTATTGTCATTTAAAGATATAACATCTTTGCCTCCGTTCGTCAAGGCCCCTCTTTTTATACTTTCAATAGTTTGGCCAAAGCCATTCGTATAAGTGGTACCCATACTACAATATTGAGAACTAATTGTAGTAGGATGTAACGTAAACATATCGGAGCCAGAATTTGTTGTTGGTACAAGAGGTTGCCAGGTACGTTTAAAATTCAAGGTATTTGATGCTGAATATGTGTAGGAGTTAGGCGGTCCATAATTGTTTATGGGTGGTGGTGCAATAAATGTAGATGGAATATTCTGCCCTTTTGCATTAGTTACCGATAACCAAAACACAATCGCTAAAAAACTGTAAATGATCTTCATATCTCTGGGTTTAAAAGGATTTTAGTTATCGGTTGATTGTTTTGTTTCTTTAGTAAGGCTTATGATATTCCCATTTATATCGCGTGTAACGGTTTGAGTTCCCATTGCATCATACTCAAAATAGGTGATGTTATTACGATCGTCACAGTGACTGCTTACACCAAATAACGGCTCATAGGTAAATGTTTCCATTGAGGCATTTGCAGGATACACGCGCAATTCATCCAACTTCGCTGTTCCTACTGATCCTACACTAATAGGATTGCCGTTACCTGTTATGTAACATGTATATAGCGTCCAGCCATTTATTGTATTTTGAGCTGTAACAGCTACTGAGGCAGGATAGCGGCCGGTTATTTGCACATAGGGGGTACCCTGCATCCAGAAAGAGAGATAATAAAGTTTGCCACTAACTAATGGATTTATGCCGGTGATAGCGCTAGTAACATTGTAATAGTATTTACCGGTTGGAGGTTTACTAGCAGGGTCATAAACAACATTGCCAGAATTAAAACTCCAATTACCTTTATTATAATCAAACCCGGACAAAAATGGCCCTTCAAAACTTGAATATGCCATATCAGTATATCGGCTATTAGTCACAGACGCTACTTTCTCACCTATTCTGTTATCCCATACTGAACTATTGTACACTTGCATACCTTGGTATGCTGTTTCCAACACGTTATTGTGATTGTCAAATGTGGTATAATACTTCCAATCAGTATATGTGTTATTATCTGTTTTTAAGATCTTAAGGATACCCGCTTGAAGAAATTTAAAATTACCTAACGTGGCCGATGTGACATTATTAGCTGGGTTGTAACCCCAGCCGGCCGATTGACCACTAACATTGTAATACCAGCCATTTATTAACTTTGACTTATATGATGCAGTTACTCTGAAAATGCTTTTGGGAGCAGGTGAAATAGGAATATATTCATTAGTATATGAATTTGTATAACTATCACCTTTACTGTCATTCCATTGCTCCAAATAAATATTATCCCATTGGTCATAAAAATACCATTTATAAAAACCTCTTGTACTCCCACCAATATAAGTAGTAGTAAGAGCAGATTTTAATAAAGGGACGGACGCAACAAAGGGATTATATGAATCATATACATGATAATCACCTCCCTTTGTTACATTGTAATATCGGTAAATAGGATAACTGAAAGGGGTACTACTCTCACTTATGTTATATCGATTAACCGTTTGGGACATCAGATTGTTATTTTTGTCATAATCATCTGTTTCGATAGGTAGCCCTACCAAATTCTTATAAAATATAAATTCAGGGCTTGTATGATGCACCAACCCTCCGAACCACATTAACCTTGAAAGAAGGGCCGGGGAGGTATGGAATATTTTTTTGTTATAAGTTTGACCAGGTTTGTCTATAACGATGGAATCGACTTCATTTGGAGCTTCAATAATATTAGTAAAATGCGTATGCTTATTACTTATTATTTCAGTGTTGTAACCATATGTTATTACATTCACATCTGAATAGCCATGATTAGAACCATTGATGAAATCTTGTGGCGAGATAATTCTATTGGTATAAATACGTTCCTGCCAGTCATAATTTGTATTAGTAGTATATGGAGCCGCAATCATCGTTGGATACCAAGTGTAGCCACCCGCAAAAAAACGCAATCCGTTTGTGAAGGTGTAACGTGTTGTAGTTGTGTTATCTACATCGATACCATCTGAATTAACGATATAATCTATACATACCCCATCTGAGACGTTCGTAAAATCCAGGTCAGAAGGAGCATTTAAGCCTGTCCCATCGAAAGAAATATCGCTGGTCAACGTTCCATACTGACCCTGTAGAAAGTAATTAGTGCTGACCCCATTTATTTGTGTAACGGGATTAGTAAGCACATGTGCTTTATAGTAAAGATCAGTTTCCCCTCCAAGAGAATTGACTACTTTATTTAAAAGGCAAGCTTGGGCAAAACTCACATTGCTTGCCCTTGATGTGCCATAACTGATATTATAAACGCCCGCACTGAAAAATCCAGAAGAGGTTGAATATTGAAATGAATGATAGGGAACCGCGAGATTGCTAAACCCAGCAGATGCCATATAAGATGTTATATCAGTAGTTGGAGTGCTTGTTCCTGTAAAACTAGCCGATAATACAGGGGTTGCTCCATTATAATACCCATAACAATCTTGCGAAGCTGACAACCTAGGAGGAAGGAGCAAAGAGTTGTAACTAAATTTATAATATGATTCTGTAGTTACGTTATCAGACCCTATCTTGTCTATACTTTTTAATTTTAAACGGTAATTACGCTCATCTATATTATCGGCGGTTCCATAAGATAATTCAGGGTTATTAGGATCCTGCGTAAAATATGCATGATTTAATCTATACGTGAGATGATGCCACAAATTGTTATCATATTTACTTTGAATAATAATGGAATCAATAGCCCATGTTAAAGCAAGATCCCTCCTCATAGTCGTTGGGTCAGCTCCCGCACTAAAATTTACTTTAGTTCCGTTTGGATAATCGATTTCTTTTATCTGCGATAATGTTCCTTGCCATGATTTCGCTACATTTTTCTTAACTGATATTCCGCCAGGTAAATCGGTGCTATGATCTAAAGGGTAGATATAATTTTTTTGTTCAGTAATTTCTACGTCATTGTAATTAGGATAGTTAACAAGAGTGTAATAATTGTATTGATAGTCAACCTCTGCACCACTTGTCGTGATTATTTTGGTAATATTCCATTTATCTACCGGATAAAAGGTATAATGCAAATTGTCTGTGTCATCATCATAAGGTTGATATTCATAATCTCCCCGGTCAAAGAAAAATTGATTCCCTTCTTCATCAACAATTTTAAAAGACATCACACTTGTTGTTTTGCTCATAGCCACAGACGTGTCCGTTATTTTACTGGGCACTACGTTATTATCCATTAACACATCTATATGCACGTTTCTATTATCACTGATGACAGTTGTAGTGATGTCACTTGGGGTGAATGCAATCATAAAATCAAAAGATTTACCGCCGACATTTACTGAAAATACATCAGGCTCTTGCTCTACTCCACTAGCCTGGGTACCTCCGTACGTTTGCCCAATATTCCACGAACCAAACGTTTGACGGGTAGTAAAATACCAACCTAAATTACTTTGTAGTAATGGCCCAATGCCTGGATGTGTTATTTCGTCTTCTATACCATTTACTTTCCTGGTAATATATCCGCCAGCATTCAAGTTCCAACCTAAGCCAACGTTAGAAGCCAATTGGTCCACCTGAATTCCATTAGTCGCATAATTTAATGAAACGCCTAGATCAAGCCCATCCACTTTGTATGCATAAATTGGAATATTCACATTTACAGTTCCTGTAAACAAATCAGCGTTACAACTATTGCCATTTAATGAGTTGTTACTAACATTTTTATCTACATTAGTTGGCGTACCTCCGACAGTCGTCTGCCCATAAGATTCACTGAAAAAGTGCAAACCTATCAACGCCAGAAAAAATAACTTCTTTATCATAATCTTCATTTTGTTATCGTTGCAAATCGTATTAAAAATGGGTTGTTCAGCCCTTTCTGCTGCCACCATATATCGTATAGCAGTTGTATAGCCCCATTGTATTTTGAATTGATCTTATAGCTTTTGGTAAGCCCCACCAATACGCTTTCGCTATAGGTAGTTGTATTGTGTGCTGATGGTGTAATGTCGGTTGCTACATTTTCAGGCTGCTTTATAAATACAGCTTGCTTATACATACGCTCATAACCTACATAGGTACCTACCCCATACTGCCATTGCCAGGTTGTATAACTCCGCAACCCCACTCCCTGAAATGAAAACTGAACATTACTCCAGCTTTGCCCTAAACCCATTGCAGAGGCAACACCCAGTCCATAAACTAACTTAGGTGTTTGCTTAAAACCTACCATAGCCGATGCTTCCAGCATTGCCGGCTGACCATCTGTTGTTGCTCGGGTTGTTTGCCAGTTATATTGTTTTTCCAGCCGCTTCCAAAAAGGCTTTCCTCGTTCAGGATTTATTTTAAAAGATGGTTTGGTGGTATTCTTGAGCTGTAGTAAAGATTGCTTGGTCTGCTTTGCATCATTGATCGAGCTTTGCACTCCATTCAGCTTGTCCTGGAATTGGGATACCTGGGAACTTACCTGCTGGGTTATAGCCCCCATATTGCCGCCAAACTTCTGCTGCAGGCTATTTTGAAGCTGGCTCTTGGTCTGGTATCCCATCTTTTCCAGATCGCTTGCAGATGAAGCGCCAGCCGCCATGCTACCTGCACCACCCGCCTGCCCTTTCATGGCCTGGTCAAACCCTTCTGAGCCTTCCAGGTATTCAAGCGCTTTATCTTCAGCCTTAGATGGGTCCTCCTCCATGTCTTTGTAAACATTCATCTTTGCCTTGCCATAAAACACCTGCTTTTCTATTCCTGTGAAACCTGGTACATCTCCTTGCACTGCAATGCTCTTCAGGCTATTGGTACGCTGTGTGATCAGGCTATTGATGTATGTGTGATAATTCAGCTCCGTCTGCTGTTTGGTGAGTTCAGAAGTGTACCCCTGCATTTGAGGTGAACTGCCACTTTTGCTTTGAACAAAAGCTTCAACTCCTTTAAGGCTGTCTGTAATAGGGTTCTTAGCTGATTTAGTCCGTGCAGCCATAGTGGCGCTATCTGCATTCATTAAATGGCCTATGGAATCGTAAGAGAGGTTTTGTTGTTTGTAACGGGAGTATGCAACAGAATCGGTGCTTTTCAATTTGGCAGCAAGTTTCCGTTCTTTTCTTTTGAGCTTCTTTATGAGCTTCTGCTGTTGCTTTTCCAGGCGGGCATTGTACTTGTCAACAGCTTTTATTTTCAGATCAAGATAATGAGTGCCTTGTGTTATCACCTGCGCATTTTCCTCTTGTGCAAAGGAAAATACCGGGACAAATAAATAAAAACAAACAAGCAGTGTAAATGCTCTCATTACAAGGGTTTATAGAATAGTGGCGCAAACATAGTAATGTCATTTGAAATATGCAAGAGGTTATTAACAACTTTTTAAGAAATTAATTTATGTGGTAATAAATAAAGAATATACTGGTGATGGTGAGCGTTTCTGGGGGGATATTGCTATCAGCTGCCAAATCACAACACATTAAGAAATATTCACGTGTCAATATTGACACCACAAATGAGGTGCTTAGAACAGATTGAGTGTACCTCTGAGTTTAAGGTTATTTGACAAAAACTTAGAACAGAGTTGCAAGCTATAACAGTTAAGAAAATGGTCATAAATGACGTTTGGGAATTTTTTCCCAAATCAACAATATAATCGAATTCATCTATCAGCTATGCTTCTCCGTACAATAATGATTACTCTGATTTTGATCAATTTTATAGACCGTTTAAATAAATTTGTGTTTGATAGCTTAAGAAACTGTCAAACGGCTGCATTAGGTTCTTCCTGTTGAGTTATTTTATGTTTGGAGTAAAATGTCAAGCACGCTATAATTCGGTATTGCTACCAACGGCACTTAAAGGTCATATAAATATTTTTGTCGCGCTCGGATTGGTAGAGTATTTCATAATTATTTCTTAGCCCATGTTTCCATTTGTTGAATGATTTTCATGACTTCAGTTTCTGTCGATTTTAGCTTGGCCTGACAGAATGCAATCAATTCTGATGCTCTTTTTACTTTAGTCGCGAGCACGTCCACAGAAACAGCTTCTGATTCGATCTCAGAAGTTATTTTTTTCAATTCTGCATACGCCAATTCATAAGTTAAATTCTGTTCCATTTGTTTCTTTATTAGAGGTTACTGTAGCTAAAATATCAGCATTTGATAGTTTAATCTTGATTTTGTCAGAAGGCTTAATACCCTTTGCATCAACAACTATTTCATTATTAAGATATAAAATGGCAAATCCCTTACGTAATAGGTTGTCGGGGCTCATCATTTTGCAAACAGAAGCGTAATAGCCGATATACCCTCGCTGATTGATGATGTATCTCTTACTGTAAGATGTTAGGTTTTGCAGTAAATTGTGAAGGTCGTTGAGTTTATTGGCAACCAATATCCGTGGCCTTGACAATATCCTTCCGGATAATTCATTTAGGGACGCGCGCCCGTCAAAGATTATAGACTGACTTTTATTGATAGTTAATTGATAAGCGTTATTTAATCCTTCCCTATTTGACAATAAAATATCTCTGGTGGAATTTGACAGGTCGGCTACAACTTGTGACAATGATTGTTGTCGATACCTGAGCAACTGTTGGCTCTTGATTATTATAGCCTTTTGCATGTTCAAAATCTCTTCCTCAAAACTCTTGTTGTGTGCTATTATGAATTCTGCAGCAATGGAGGGTGTTTTGACAGAAGTGTGTGCCATTAAATCAACGATCGTCTCATTCATATGGTGTCCTATACCTGAAATAATTGGAATAGGGAATTTCGCGACAATCTTAGCCATTTTAAATTGATCAAAAATCAAGAAATCCAGCTGACTGCCCCCTCCTCGAATAATTACAACTGCATCATATTCTATTTTGGAATGGAATACGTCCAGCAGGCGTTGATACAAAGCATCAACGTTCCCCTCGCCTTGTACCATGGTAAAATATGGATCGATAGCAATTTTGTAGCCTTGTTTGTTAGTTTCTATCGTATCGATAAAGTCTTTGTAACCAGCGGCGCTTTTTGATGAAACGACCGCGATTTTTTGAAGAACGATATTTAAACAAAGCTTGCTATTACTTGTAACAAACCTATCACCAACCTTCTGAATAAATTCTGAGCATTCTGCCAATAACCTTTGAAGTGTCTGCTGCCTTTGTAATTCAAGTTGGCCTATAGTAAAAGTCGTATCAATATCATTCAAAATAAGCTGCAGACCATAAGTCGGATGGTATGAGACGGACACGTTCACAAGAACATTTATATCATTTCTTAACTTCTGACCCGTAATTCGCTCAAAGGAATCTATGGACGATGCGCCTGCTCCCCAGGCAACCGTCTGTATTTTAGAAATAACTGAATGACTTTGTTTGTCTTTCTCTACAAGGCAGAAGTAATGATAGCCCTTCTGTGCATAGAACTTGTGATCAACGACATCGGCGAGCACCCAAAACGTTTTATTAAAGAACGAGTTGGTAAGTACAGCCTTGATCTGAGAACTGAGTTGTGATAATGATATATAAGTTTCGACAGGCAATAGATGTTTGTTAGTGTATGCCGTTTATCTTTAAATAGCATGGAGTCAAACGCGAGTACAATAGACTTAATTTCAAGTAAAGATAGTGGAAGTCCTTTGCAGATTCATGCAACAATTATTTGATACAATATATTTGGCTGGCTGCCATGCTGAATTTATGACAATTAAATTTCTTGTTTTTGTACCCGGGTTGGGTATAATAATTTAGTTTCGTAATCGAAACCATAATTATGCTATCAGTCACCGAGGTCGCAGAACATTTTAAATGCTCAGAACAATACGTAAGGCGCTTAATTAAAGCCGGAAAAATTCAAGCCGAGCGTATCGGTCATACGTGGCTCGTCCCGGATGAGGTAATTGAAGAAATAACAATCGAAGATCTCAAAAAAGCATCAGTGGGTAAGACCGAGGATAGAATTTCAATGCGGAAACACTCTAAGAGTAAACTTAACGTTCTGTCTTTTTTCTCTGGAGCTATGGGCCTTGACATTGGACTCGAACGCGCCGGCATGAACGTGCTAATGGCATGTGAAAAAGATGAAGCTTCAAGGAAGACTATCTTGAAAAATGAAGAAAATGTAGGCCTAATTGGTGACGTACTCGATTATAGTGCAGAGGATATTTTAAAGTATGCCAATCTTCAATCGAGTGAGCAAGTAGACGTAATTGTCGGCGGGCCTCCCTGTCAGGCATTCAGTACCGCAGGTAGACGAATGGGATTTCAGGATGAAAGGGGAAACGTATTTCTAAAATTTATTGACCTGATAACTACAATCAAGCCGAAGTATGCGGTTATAGAAAACGTGAGGGGGCTTATGTCAACTCCTATGGGCATTGATGTCAACGACGAGATAACAAAATCATTCACCTTTGACCCTAAGGATTTCTCAGGCTCTTCGCTGTACTACGTAACGAAGAGACTTGAAAGTGCAGGATATAGGATTACATTCAACCTATATAGTTCAGCAAACTTCGGAGTTCCGCAAATAAGGGAACGTGTCGTAATAGTCTGCACGCTACTTCACGAAAAAGTACCTTATCTCACACCCTCACATAACCAGGAAGGTACTGATGGCCTGGGCAAGTGGCTCACTTTCAAAGACGCAGTAAAAGGACTCGACAACGAAAAGGTAGAACACGTAAATTTTTCGGAAAAGAGGCTTAAATATATAAAGCTCCTAAAGCCCGGGCAGAACTGGCGCGATCTCCCTCCAGAAATTCAACCAGAGGCAATGGGCAACTCGTATCATCTCGGTGGGGGTAAAACGGGTTTCTATCGAAGGTTGGCATGGGACAGGCCTGCACCTACCCTCGTAACTCATCCTGCTATGCCTGCAACTGAATTGGCCCATCCTACAGAGGACAGACCGTTGTCGGTAGAGGAATATAAGCGTGTACAGCAGTTTCCAGACGAATGGGCTATACAAGGTACAACCATTGACAAATATCGGCAGATAGGCAATGCAGTTCCAGTAGGTTTAGGTTACGCAATAGGCACTGAGATCATAAACCATTTTAAAAATAAAACCACCAAGAAATTCGAAAATTTCCGCTACTCTCGTTATACCAATACATCCGATGTCGATTTCGAAAAAGACTTTCTAAGTCAAGTAAAATCATTTCACAATAAAAAAACTACATATAATTTGGAGTTAGGTTTTTAGGTCAATACTTTTGCTCTCAGCAAAAGATGACTATGAACTACGATTTCCATGGCGCCGAGTACACGGGGGAGCAAATCGATACAGCCATAAAGGCTGCTGCTGGTGCTAACTTCATGACCGACATGACCTCAATATTCTGCATTGCTTTGAGCAATAATCTCCTGATACCAATCAAGAATAAGAAAGTTGAAATCGTAGATTTGGATGAATATGTAAAAAAGTGGGTCACAAAGTACATTAACGGCTACGAAAATAGACCCTCAAAAAGAAGAGGCAACCCGTCGAATACAGTAGCCGACAGCCTAATGAAAGAGATATACCACAAACTTCATCCACACCTTGAGGACAAAGTAGTTGAAATCGTGGCTGCGGGGCATTCAACCATGATGACGATAGAGAACATCGTAGGAGATATGCTGGAAGAGTATCTATCTGGAAAGCTTGCAGCACATGGATGGAGATGCTGTTGGGGTACTACTGTAAAATCTGTAGATTTTATCAACGACAATGGTACTTTGCTTCAGGTTAAGACAAGCGATAATTCCGAAAACTCGTCAAGTAGTGCTGTTCGGATAGGCACCAGCATTGAGAAGTGGTACAGACGAGTATCAACGAAGGCTGACACTTATCGGTGGGACGACTTGATAAAGATGACCGTGGATCATACCATTTCAGAAAAAGATTTTAGAGCGTTCGTTGCTACTACCATCAATAATAATCCAGATTGTGTTTATATCCACAAATAGAAAAAATGGCAACAATATTATATGATAATAAAGGTGTCGTTTTTAATAATTACGACCTGCAGAACAAGTTGGCCTGGTGTAAAAAAGGTGAGTCAATGGAGCACGGGTTTGTGAGAGAATATGGCGAGACAATCAAGTATGCCATTAACCCAGAGAAGTCCACCAACGCGTTTGTGCCTGATCTAATCTCGACAGAGAGCCAAAAGCTTGCCGACTTGAAGACACAACACTCCCCTTTCTTTCAAGCTAAAGTACGCTACAATATAGACCCAACATTTGCAGTCGTTTTCAATGTAAAGGATAGAGAGAGATATGAGAACAAATATCCTGACATTGACACCCTATATTTTGTTGATTGGATACCCGTCAAAGCCGAAATAGGTGGTAGGATTTACGAGGCCCAGCCTCATTTCGGGATTTACAAGGCCTCATTCAGTGATCTCCTCACCCTTCTTGAAAAGTCTCAAATTCACCAGTATCAGCAGCGTGTAAATGACACTAAAGGAAATGCTAAGGACAGTTATATCTTTGATATTAGGAATGAGATTTTCAAGAGGATAATGTAGAAATCATTTGTTCGGCAAGTCGATCCATCTTTGTTTTAAGATCATGTTCCCAAACTACAATAACGGTATACCCCAATAACGTTAGAGCCGCACGTTTGTCAGCATCACGAATTTTGTTCTTTTGGATTTTACTTACCCAATATTCTGTATTATGTTTGGGAGGCTTCCATCCGCATGTTTCGCATCCATGCCAATAACACCCATTTATAAAAATCGCTAACTTCTTCCTCGTAAATACGATGTCTGGTTTACCTGGTAGCTTCTTATAATTTATCCTATACCCTCGAATACCATTGGAAGACAGCATTTTTCGGAACGCAACTTCGGGTTTGGTGTTTGAGCTCTTGATCCTGCTCATCACCTTCGAAACTGTTGCGTTTTTAGGTATAGGTGACCGTTTATCCCTTTTGTAATTTGGGGTTGGCCCATCTGTCGTTATTCCCTTCACTATATAAATTTACAACGTCTGGAATATTGGAAAGTCTATCTAATGTAAAAATTCCGCCTCCTTTAAACGATGTTAATTCTCATTTTTTTTCAACCAGCCTGCTATATCATTACAAGCGGCTTGTACAACCAGCCAAGAAATTTTACAGGTATCTAAGTCAGGATTGGTTCTATAAGCAAGTTGTTGATAAGGGTGAATAATATTTCTGAAATCGCGTAACGCATGGCTGAACTTCTTCACGTCAAGTTGTATCCACCCAATTTCATGGGCGACTTCAATCATATCATTAAGTGTCCAGTCAGCAAAGTGTTTTACTCTACCATCCTTTTTGGGAGCATTAGATGCAGAGTTTGCAACTTGTGGTTTCTTTTGCATCGTTCCCATTAAGAATCCCTCAAGCATGCTGCCCATCATAATTACCGCACTGACTGATGCATTATGATCAATGCAAATTTGTATTTCAATCCATCTTTGTTGAAGGATTTCTGAAATGCCTGATTCAAGTTGTAACCTGTTGAAGTCCGGTGGGGGTAGAGGCTTTAGTTCTCTCTCTGTTTCTTTTTCAGAAAAATCATAGTTAGGCTTCTCTTTAATTAACTGAGGTTCGATGCCAACGATGTTTACTTTCAGTCCTTCAATAGCGAGTATTGCATTCAGTGTTTTTACGGCGGTCCTAATTTTCTCTCGATCTCCGCCATACAATTTTGGAGAAGCCAGTCTCAATATGACTTTCTGTAAATCAGGCCCGCTGAGTTTTTCTATGACTGAATACGTCCAAGGATTTCTTGATGTGCCGTCATGGGTTGCATTAATACCAATTTCTTGGAAGAACCTTGTTAAATAGAACGAACTACGATAGATCGGATATTTACCCTCGCCATCACCACAAATAAATTCCGCAATACTTCTTTTCGTAACCGCATCCATTCAGCAAATATATCATATTCACAAGATACGACTCTGATTCTTATAACGTTATAAACTTTCTCTCTGTGGCTGTAAATGGCTCTCCAGCCCAAATTAATAATCACTAATTTTTTCATACCCATCGACGGCTCCCCTAATCGATCCATAAGAAAAAGATTAGCTACAAACGAAAAAAGCGGACACCTTTCGATATCCGCTTTAAAACATAAAATATATAATTCGCTACTTGATCTTGAATCCAAGGGCCTTGGCTACCTTGAGGAATGGTTGGATGTTCGCCGCAGTGAACTGGTTACACACGGCGACTTTCTTATCCTTGAGTTTGATGAGCTGTGTTTCTTTGAGGAAGTAACGATCACGCTTGCCTGATATTTCACGAGCTGTCGCTTCATCTTGGAATATACCAAATCGTTTCAGCAGATCGCCAGGAAATGCTTCTTTCAGTTGCTTGTAAGTCATGCTCGGATTGTCTTCAACATACTTGGCCACCACTGCCCTCACAAGTGGCCCTTTGCCGTACTCTTCACCGTTGAACTTGAATTTAGAGTTATCACGACTCGAAGGCTTTGACGCTGCTTTCTTATCCTTCGCAGGCTCATTATTCTTTTCATCATCATTTTCTTTTTCTTCATCTTCGTCATCTTCATCAAATTCTTCATCCGCATAATCTTCTACATCTTCGTCACCTGATTGTTCATCGTTCTCATCTTCAACCAACGGTTCTTCTTCACTGTTGTTTTCATTGATTGAGTAAGTGGCATCTGCTCCGCCGCCATCAACTGTAACCACTTTTTCTTTTTCCAGTTTCTTTAAAAGATTGAATAGAACCAGGCCTTTGAGGTCGGTGCCTTCACTGATTGTTGCTTTGGTTGAATCTGGGTTTGCTGTGATGAACCCAATTACTACTTCTTCATTTGTCTGTTCCATATCTCGATGTTTTTATACAGCAAGGGTAGCTGGAAGAAATGGAACTGGGAAGTTTCATGGGCGTTGTTAGCGGAATATTAGCGCTAAAAGTCTTTTACCATAAATCGGGACAGCATAGTTTTTATCCTCTGATGAGTGGTTAACTTTTTTTCGGAGGTTAACGTTCATCGATTTATTTTAACCAGAGTACTATCTAATATTTCAATTAACAAAATCGTAAAAGCCATATTATATATTCAAAAACTTCTTCGGATTTTCGTAAGCTATTTTCCTGAAGAGTTCTTCTCCTAAATATCCTCTTACGTAAAGGCTCATTTCACGTTCGGCACCCGCCTTACTAACGACATAAAAATCGGTTCCAAATAGCACCTTTGGGGAAATTTGATTATCAGTTTCAAGTAGAACTTTTAATAATGGCAAAACACGTTCTTCACAAAGCATATAACTTATGTCTGCGTAAACATTTGGATACTTCCTTATTAATTCACAAATAATAGAAAACCAGCTGTATGCTTTTTTATCAGGTGAAGTTTCATCGTACCAAACATTCTTTTTGACATCCAGGCACTCATCAACAGTTGTAGTTAAATATTTGTCTGGGCGCCAACTATCTTGTATATATTTTAGCCACTCATCTTCACCGCCAAAATGACCTAAGCATAATTTTAAGTTGCTCAAGTCGATTTCAGGATCATTCCAAAGTGAACGAAGTATTTGGGGATTTAATAAACACTCATAATTATATGGGTGGGTAAAATTGACCGTAAAATCGACGGGCTTTTTAAAAGGTAATTCCTTTTCAGTGTATGGATGAACAATGTATGTATAGTTATCCGATTTCTTCCCACGATAGTATACAGCACCCCGAATGCAATGGGTGATAATTGGCGTTTCATTTTCTAAAGCATGAGAATAGATTTCTTTGAGCCTAATGTCAAACGGGTAATAGCCAAGTGCGGGATATAATTTAATACCCTGAAATGGGGCCTCAGTGTCTTCTAGTCTTGTTATAACAATACTAGTAATATCAGGCCTCCGAGGATCGGCAAATACAAAAGGATATATGATGTGTTTATAGTCGGGATTTCTTTTTAGCCTGGCAAGCTCATCTATTTGAGCTTGGAATTTTTTTATCGGCAATCCTGCTGACATATACTCCATGTCCATAGTTAAAAGTACAAACTTAGTGTTAGTAGGATAATAACTCTGTAGTTCCTTGATTAATTTTTCTTGGGTTGTTATATTATAGAACTCAGCAAAATTTAAGAGACGCGGTAATGATTTTAAAAACGAAGGCGCAATCCAACCCAATGCTGTTTTTATACTAGCCTTATTTAAAAAGTTTATTACCCATCTAATGAATTTGTGCTTAATAATCCATTTGATCGTTAGTAACCAGCTAAACCATGTCAGCGTTTTGGTAAACTTATTAGGCACGTGCTCAATTGTGAAACAATGTGTATGAGAATTAATTATGAAGGGAGTCTTTATCATTTTATTGCGCTATATTGGTATGATCTATTCGGCAGCTTTAGATTTATCTGAGTCAACTGTTTTTTTTGCTAAAGGAATAATAAACGACAACGGAAGGGAAATAAACCCAATTATAAAGGGTAGAATTATGGATGATTCATCATGAAAGAATGAATTTATAAAAGATATTTTTTCTAAAGATTTTATAAAACCATATGCCATTAAAGCATGTCCAATTGTTAGTATTATCAACCGTTTATCAAGTGTTTCTTTAGAATAGGCCAAAATCTCTTTTTTGATAAAAAAATTAATGAACAATACTGACAATAGGATAGCGCATATAATTCCTATGATCTCCATCCATTCCGACAAATATTTTTGAAGATTCACACCACTTAAATTTTGATAAATATTAAGAGCATTTGAATAGATAGAATTATAGATACGCTCATCAGGAAGATTATCCCTATAAACATTTAAAAAGATCTTTGTCGGTAAAAGTTTATGCTTTAATATTTGAGAGTCGAGTTTCGCAAAGAAAGCATCATAAAAAACATTGGCTGGCAATCCTCCATGGTTCGTTCCAATAGCAGGGAATATCCATATTTCCGGAGTTGGACGATTATGGTCATTTCCCCACCACCCTGATCTATTGTCCTTAAATTCAGCGTCATATCTGTCAAATACATTGTTAATTGCTTTGCAGGCATTTATCTGCCAAAGCTGCTGTGCAAAATCATAACCTTGTAAAAGGGAAGATTTTTTAATAAAGCCATCATAATATTGAAAATTTACAACGACTGCATTGGCAACATAGGTCAAATATCCGTTTTTGTGAAGACTGCCGTAACATCGATCAATGGAAACATTCCCAGGTGGTATAGGAGAAGCCACGGATTTAATGTTACACCCTTTACAGGCATAATAGCTTATTGCAGATTGTGTCACATCGCAATCATAATATTCATCCGGGGAATTGACTAGCATCGCAACTTGCCCTTTCAATATCGGTTTCCAAATTCCGGATGGATTGATTTCGAAAGAATCTATCTTACCTTCTGAAACATACAGCTCAGTTTGCTTATTGGTTATAGAATCAGTAAAGGTCATTAGTAGTTCTTGTTTTCCTTTAACATCCTTTTTTTGGGTTAACCATTCAAGCTTTTCTCTTATTATTTGTTGCGGATCTTTAAAATCTTCGATCCTGTCGAATGAAATAACATTTCTATTTAATTGTTGAAATAACAGGAAGGTACTTAGCAATAATAATATTGCCCATAAGACGATTGCATATATTCTTTTACTATTGCTCATATTCTTATGCTGTTAAGAATGTTCCGTCAATTTTATCAATAACAGATTTTACATGCTCTGTATCCCTCATTTTTTGCCTCTGAAAGTGTTACCCGACTAATGGTGTGACGACATCTTCCAAGGCCATGACACCCGTTACTGCTATGATATGCATATGCACTGCCTGAATTACATATATACACCATAGGCTGTGTCTGTACATGGTGTGACTTATGATGTACCACTTTTTTTACTTCTTGGGCCTGCATGGATATTGTCAAGCAAAGAAGCAGTAGCCCGGATACTATTTTTTTCATTCCATTTTATTTAAGAGCCAAATAGATATTGCGACTTAAAAGTGTTTTCATAGTGATAGTTATATACTATTTGTGATGCCCATAATGATGTGCGCCATTGCTTTGATGGTAAGTACCACCCCTGTGTGAACTGCCATGCCCGCCCGAATAAGTACCACCATGGCTACTGGTGTGATGGCTACCTGAATAATGCTGTGCAGACATTGTTGTTGCGCATGCAATAAATACCAACATAAACATTAGAACTTTCATAAAAAGTATTTTATTGAATAACAAACGTATAAATAACATCTAAAATAAAATACGGGAAAAATACGCTTGACAATGCAAGAGTATATTATATATTACAGACTGTAAATTCAATGTTTAGGAATGTCCATTCAGGTTTAAAGGTTGCCTGTGATGTTTATACGGCCATCGAATAGAGAAACAGAGATAGTTGTCTAGTGCATTTTGGAGCATGCTGGCCAATTCCAAATCTGTCATGTGTATAAACTGCTTACAACAAACACATGCCCCATTAATAGATACCTTATCACCAAAATTGTCTTTAGGCCCATGGAGTCAGAATTGACTAATTAAAAATGTTTAATGTCTTCGTGTCAATATTTATATGTTGCATCACTTTGAATATGCATTCATGTACATTTGCCGAAAAAAGCATGACCCTACCCAAACGCTATACCCTTGTTTTTATCTTATTTTTTTTAAGCTTCAAAAACAGCAATGGCCAAACCTTTACTACTGAAGCAGACACAGTTTTCGCGAATGTGAACCTTTGTCCGACCGGCAACCTTTTAGACACCATACACTCTGTATCACCAGCTGGTGTAAACATAAGCTGGACTGTTATAGCATCAAATTTCCCAGCCGATTGGTATGCTCCCAGTGTTTTTGGGGTAACTGATAATTATCTCGGATATTCTAACGGGGGCTATTCACTATGGAACGGCAGTACCGGATCAACACAAACTACTACATACTCATCAACGACCTCTCCTTTATTCTATCTCAGTATGTATATGAGTACCACGACCACTGCAGGTACTTACTGGATGGAAATACTTCTAAAAGATAACGCCACCTCTTACTCAAAAAATATATGGTTCGTAGTAACAAGGATACCGAGCATTGCATTACCTGACTCAGGCACAATTACAGGCTTATCTTCAACTTGTCTGTTATCTTCGGACACACTCACCAATTCTTCCGCTTTAAATGGTACATGGAGTGCTTCAAATGGGCATGCAACATTTTCTCCAAATAGGCATACAGTTGTTGTCACTGGTGCATCTACAGGGATTGATACAATAATGTACACAGTGTCAAACGGTTGTGCTACTTCTGTGGCCAGTAAGATCATCGAAATAAATCCAGCCGCTAACGCAGGAACAATATTGGGGCAATCAACGTTATGTCAAGGCACAACTGTAACACTTACAGACTCTGTCACAACTGGTGCCTGGCGTGCGAGCAACGGGAATGCAACTATCTTGGGCGGTGTTGTTACCGCTGTAAACTCAGGAACAGATACAATCATTTATACGGTTACCAACACCTGTGGCAATACAGCAACCGTCAGCAAAAGGATTACGATAGATACTTTACCGAATGCAGGTGTCATTACTGGCACCTCAAAAGTATGTATGGGTTCGACGATCATCCTGGCTGACTCTGTTTCCGGAGGTATCTGGCATGCAGATAATGGCAATGCTTTTGCATTCAATGACACAATTATAGGATATAGATCTGGCGTTGATACGATTACCTATTCTGTTTCAAATACGTGCGGTACAGCAGTCGTTTCTCAACAGGTTTTCGTCGTGCCTTTACCCACGCCTCCAATTTCATTTTCAGCATCTATATTTAGTACCACACCGACTTTTGTAACTTATCAATGGCTTCTGAATGGCTACATTATTTCAGGAGCCACCAATTATGTTTATACTCCCATTACCTACGGACGATACAACGTTATGGTGACAGATAGCAATGGTTGCCTGGGAGTTTCTCAACCGTTCTATATCAATGAAGAGGTGAATTCTGTCAATGTGCCTGCACTAGAGATAAATATTTATCCTAATCCAGCTGCGTCAGAACTCGTAGTTTCTGCTAATTGGAAAATAAAGAGTCTGTCAATTTACAATTTGACGGGTTGCATCGTGTACAGCGAGAACTCTGATAAAGAATCGGCCCGCCTCAATATTGCGAGCTTTCCTCCAGGCGTTTATTTTATAAAGATCAATGGCACTGAAATTCGGAAATTCGTGAAACAATAGAATTTACCTGATGTGTTTACAATATTGAAATCGCATAATAGAAAAAAATGCAAATATTGGCTCCAACAATAATTTAGATTACGTGTCTATCTGTCGCAAATTATAGGAATTTTATATTTATTTCAATGTTCGCATTTCTTCCTTTATCATCAGTACAAGATATTTTAAGTTTTGGGGTTGTAGGAATGAAGAATGTCTTGTCATTGACCTTGGTGTTTGCATAGTATTTGTTGTTGACGTACCAGTACACAGTATGCACATCATTTTCGGTTGTGCAAGAGAGCTGCAATTGTTGTTTGCCTTTATCCATAATAAGGTATGTCATGCCATTTGTAAGGGAGTTTATGACTGGGGGTAGCCCATCTAATATTCTGGTACATGCGGGATTGTGTGCAGGTACTTTTTCATAATCGGTATGATTCATATTGTAGTAAGCTGCCAGGTCAGCTGGTATGTTCGGGACCATCCTTGTGATATATCCGCTGGCAGGCAAGCAAGATGTACAATAGGAACATTTTCCATCAGCAGATAACCACACCTTTTTCAAATGTTCACAACGCTCATTGGCCGACACTCCGGGTATATAACTGTCCATTACCTGGTCTTCGCAATAATCGTTAGGCAGTTTTCCGCTTTTTGCACATACTAACCTGAACCCAACTCCATCAGGCGCTGTTATCCATTCGTTGCGTGAGCCTCTATCTATTGCACTGAACAACTCAAAAAGTAATGGAGTCGCAGTTGCAGCGCCACTAAGATCTGAAACACCTTGGCCAGAGAAATTACCGATCCAGACACCTATTGTATATCGTTTATTGTAACCAATACTCCATGCGTCTTTGCGGCCATAGGATGTTCCTGTCTTCCATGCTATATTGGGTACGCCGCTAGCCTGATCAGCAAGATTTGGCAGGTCAGGCCGATGCAATTCGGCCAGGATCGATGTGAGCATGTAACTGGCTTGCGTTGACAAAATGGTATTGCCTTTTGATCCGGTCCTGGCCAGACTATCATCCTTCGTCCATATCAATGGGTAATGATTGCCATTATTAGCAAATGAACTATATAGCTCGACCAATTCCTCAAGCTTTACACCACAGCCACCTAATATCATAGAAAGGCCGGCCTTTCTTTTTTTAGGAGCGATGGATCTAAAACCCGCGTCACCAAGGATATGAACAAATGTTTCTGTTCCCATATGGTCGAGCAATTTTACTGCAGGTATATTCAAAGACAAGCGTAATGCCTCCTCTGCCGTAACATTCCCCCTAAATGCCATGTCATAGTTCTCAGGCATATAGCCATTGAAGTTTACCGGAACATCAGCAATGATCGTTCTTGGGGTGATGTACCCTTTATCAAAAGACAGACCATACAGTAAAGGTTTTAATGTGCTGCCTGGTGACCGGACCGCGGATATCCCATCTACTTGTCCGTGGTTCAACTTGTCTTTAAAATCTGCCGAACCAATATACGTGCATACTTCATGTGTTTTGTTATCCACAATAAGTACCGCCGCATTATTGATGTGGTGCAGCCTCAATGCCGCCATGTAATTACTGGCAATGTCTTGAGCTTTTGCCTGAACTGTCTTGTCGATAGCGGTTCTGATCTCCACACCTTGGGGGTAGTGTTTCCGTAACCTATTAGCAAACTGTGGAACGTCACTTGGAGCAAAATGACGGTATGCCGTCAATGGTTCAGCAAGCGCATCATCGATAATGTCCGGAGAGAAGATCTTGTCTTTTTGAAAACGGTATAGCCATTTGTTACGCTCCTTTACGATGTAGTGGTTGTCCCTGCCTATTACTAATGAATTAGGACGGTTAGGTATGATGCTAAGCGCAGTTAGCTCGGCCAGTGATAATTGCCCTGGCGACTTATCAAGATATAATATAGAGGCAGCCTTTACACCTTGTATGTTAGAGCCATATGGTACGAGGTTCAGATATAATTGTAATATCTGGTCCTTATTATGATGAACTTCAAGCTGCAATGCACGAAACATTTCTATCACTTTGTTTACATAGGTACGACTCTTAGGTTCAAGCATCCTTGCTACCTGCATAGTAATGGTAGATGCCCCTGATGTACGTTTCTTATGGAACAGGTTACGGCCAATAGCTCTGGCAATTGCTAACGGATCAATACCAGGGTGATGATAGAAGTGCTTATCTTCTTTGTAAATAATGGCTTTTCGCAGTTCTGGCGTTATTTCGTCCAGCCGGGTGTTCATTCGCCATTGCTGGTCATGAGTAAGGTAAGAATGCAAAACAGACCCATCTCTGGCCTCGATTACAGGAGAGTACTCTATGTTGGTATTCACCGGGAACAAAAAGTCCATCAGAAAAAACAATAGGACCAACCCCAATATGGCTATCGCAATACGTTTTAATGGCCTCTTCCGCTCCTTGATCATATTCATGCCCAGCTCCATCTATTGTTCTATTCTTACCACCCCTGCACCGTTATACGAGTGATACATACCGTTGTACATCGCATCAGCCTGTACAGGCCCAAGTTGATACACCCCTGGCGATACTGCCCTTACCATGTAATAGAGATCTTTTCTTGCTCCTGCTGAAGTGAAGAAGTTAATGCGATCGTCTCGCACGTCAAGATAGTCAGGTTTGGTCTCATTCTTTATCCACTTTATTTCTGGCAGGTCACTCAACCTGTTATTCTCTATCTCAAATCCTGCGGGTAACATGTCTGTTATGGCCACATTATTTATAGTCCCGTTGAATTGTCCTTCGATAGAGATACGCACGATAATAAGGTCATTCTGATGGAATGTGTTGTTCGTGATCTCGTTACCTTTCCTGTCAAAATAGGTACGCCGCACTTTCATGTAGCTGTCTTCTTGTTTGTATGTACCATCTGCAGTTATACCGGATTGCTCCCAGAAGTAATAGTACCTGCCCTTGCCCGTTACCTTTACGTTCAAAGTCTGCGAGTTGAATTGACGGAGGTCCAAATTCAGATCATCTCCTTTTGTATTCCCTACTGTTTTTCCGTTACTTGTTACTACTGCCGTTGCCGTAGTCTTGTTCGTCATCCGGGCTACCTTGCCCATAGCGAGTATGCTGAAGGCATTTTCCTGTGTGTTCAAATATGGCTCATCTTTGAGTTGTTGCGATAACTGTTTCGCCATGATACCCACTTGTACGTTATTGGGATCAATGTCCAGCATGGCGTTCAAGGAGATTGCCTCATCTCGTATGTAAGAATAGAAACTGCCTCCAAATGATCTTACTGAACGTTCGCCGGTGAATGCAGGAGGCAGCACTTGGCTACTTTGCATTGGCTGGCCTGCAAGGGTGTAAGCTGCGGCCAACATGTATTTACTATCCAGGCTCAGCATCTCCATGTGCGCTTTATAGTAGTTCATGGTATTTACCTGTGGCTGGCCTGCAGCAGATAAAACATATAGGGAGTAAGCGATCTCTTTTGCCGCGATCTCCTTTTTCAGGTTCTCGTTATAATAGTATATCTCAGTTTCTTTTTTGTTCAGTTTGACCTTCAGATATGCCAAAAGGCGCTCCAAGGTGTGTTCATTGACTTGGAAACCAGCTTTTTTCGCCTCAAGTAAAAAATTGGCAGTATATACGCTCCCCCACCAGCTTTCGTTGCCGTCACCAGCCTCGGGCCAATAAGACAGTGCCCCATTGGACAATTGCATGGACTGAAGTTTTAGTATGGCCTGCTGAACATTATAAGCAGAGTTCATGTCGCTGCTTTCCTTACCACTTATGCTCTTCACAAGGTCACTATAATACAACTGAGGAAAGGCAGCAGATACAGTTTGTTCTACACAGCCATAAGGATAATGAACAAGGTAGTCCATATTCTTAGAGAACTGGACCAATGGCGACTTGCTCACGACCAATTTACCTCTGTACGTGGATGTGATAAAATTTGATCGGGCGCTGATCATCCCTGTTTCGTCACTGGAAGCCAACCCGCTGCCAGTTAATTTTTGCAGAGAAGCTGGTGGCCTGATGCCTATTTCTGTTTCATTTGTAAATGTTTCATTCATGGCCTTTACGATCACGTTCACTTTGCAAGGGCCAATGGCTTGTTGTGCAGCTATATTAAATACAGCTCGTCCTTCTCTGTTAGCGGGTATCTTGACATTTTGTGTTGCGTTGCTCGTAACGGTAAGTGGGCCTGTCACCTGTACCGTTATAGTCGCATTCGCTTCCCGAGCGGTGGTATTGCTCACAGATATAGACATCACTACTTCATCTTTAGGGCTAAGGAAACGAGGCAGGGCAGTGCTGATAACAATAGGGTCTGCCACTTTTATATGTTGGTCCGTACCGCCAAATGCCTTGCCTTTGTATGCTACTGCCATCACCCGCAGGTCGCCCGAGAATTGAGGTATATCAATATTGTACCTTGCTATGCCGCTTCCATCTGCCAGAAGAATGCCACTCCAGAAAGTGACCAATTTAACCCTGTTCACGAAGTTGGGGTTAACCCGCATGCTTGATGCATCGCCTCCATCACCACCTGTACTTGACCTTCCAAACTTTATTTCGGGCAATAGCCAAGGATAAATGTCAAAACTGTTCACCGATAATGCCACCTTTTGATAGAAGTATTCATAAGGGTCCGGGGTCTTATAATTTTTCACCTGCAAGATACCTTCATCAACTGCTGCAACGGTAACAAGCGCACCTGGTGCTGTTCTTACTGTTATGGTCTGTTTTGTTTTTGAGAGTGATCTTGCTGCAACGCCTATCGTTACAGGCAAATGGTTTTGAGGGTTCTCTATAGTGATCGGTTTGTAACCGTGCGCTACGGTAAGTGGCATATTGTCGCCCTCCATAGGCCGGAACAATGTTGCGGTAATGTAGACGTTTGGGACACCTTCATCATCAGCCTTTACAGATAAAGAGGCAGACCGGTTTTGGGTATTGAGATAATAGTGCCTGATCACCTTATCTCTTTCTACTGTCACTAACATCCTGCCTTCAAACGGGGTGGTGAATAAAAGGTTCATATTTTCTCCTGTCCTGTATTTTTCTTTGTCGGTTTTTATGGTCACATTACCTTCATTGTTCACTTCAAAGGAAGTATACTGGGTATCACCATCTCCCCATGCATAAAATGTTTTGGATACATAGCTCTCAGAGCCAGGTATAGATACCCTTATTTCATATTCTCCACTCAGTTCCGGAGTATAGTAAATGCCCGTGGTGGTACCATTAATGGTCACAGATCTTTGGCTGACCAGTTTTTCATCTTTTTGAGAAACATATTTGTAACGCGCACCGTCTTGTTGTATCACTGTATGCCATTCCTTCCTGATAATAGACACCTCCGCATTCTTGCCGTTCAGTGCTATGCCATCTTTACTGACCGCGATCAGGTTGATCTTAAGAGGCTTCCTTGTATTGATGTATCCTTCTATGTCCTTGATGCCGACGAATACGGATCGCGTATACACAGAGAAATGCTCATACCTGTGCACTGGCCGACCTGTTTCGTCAAATACTGTGCACATGATATTTCCCTTTATCAGCCCGATATCTGCGATCTCATTATGCAATATAAAAGATTCATGAATTGCTCCTTTAGTATCTGTCTCACCGTTATGCGTATCCGCATTGAAATTGAAATTATTTTCCAGGGCAAATGAATAATCAGGATAGCCCTTAGCAGTAAATATTGCCTTGTCCAAGTTCATTTCACAGTCATAGTTCCTTCCCGCCGCCGGTGTACCAAATAAATTGTCTGCTTGTATATTTGTCTTGACACTGTCTCCCAGCTTATATTCCTGTCTATCCATGACGAGCGCTACTTTTATCCTGTCTGGCATAAATTCCTCGATGCTGATATCATAAGAGTTCAACAATACGTCATTGCCAGTATATGCTTCCAGGGTATAAGTGCCGGTCATAGTAGTCGCCGGCATGTTGAACACCGTCTCACAAGAGCCCTGTTCGTTCAATATCTTTCGCATTGTTGCGAACTCCTTACCGTTTGGCATGGTCAATTTCAGCTTGAGAGGGATCTCACCCGGATTTCCCCATTGTTCACTCCTTACAATGGCGCTTACATGTATTGGCTCTCCTGGCCGGTACAGGTTGCGCTCTGCATAAAGCATAACGTTAAGGCCGGTAGCATTCAATTCGCGTCCGCCCACATCAAACCTTGAGGTCTCGATCCGGCTTTTGTCAAACAGTACAAAACTGAATTCATCATCCATTTTTGCAGTCACCAAGCCCACATCAAAGCCTGGTGAAGTACTGCTGATATTTTTAAATGTTGCCATGCCATCATTGTCAGTGACCGCAGAATATAATTGTTGGTTGGTAGTACTAACAAAAGACACTTTCACACCCGAGAGCGCAGTTGCTTTTTTAATTGAGTTGGCAAAGACATAGATATTATCCTGCTCCTGCTTAACAATGAGGCCAATATCAGATATTGAGAGCACTTTAGATTCCTGCACCCACCTGTGTTCCTTAGATGCCACTGTGATGATGTACACCCCTTTGTAATCTTTTATTTTGTCCTGAAAATCAAGATGCAGGAGGCGCGCTGCATTTTGTTGTGGCAGCTTGCTTGTTTCGTACGTTTTATGAAATACAGTATCTCCAAGATTTTCGGTATCATAGTACCTGAAATCTCCTCCATCATTATCATCCCCGTCCCGACTGTAATCGTAACCATACCTTGTTCCCTTCCGCATAAAGAATTCCAGGTTGTTCTCATACACTTTTACAACGGTCACTTCGACATTAGGCACATTCACGATACTTAATGCCACGTTTCTGTATCCCTGAGAAGACAGATACATACCTTTTGTGTTGGTAAAGTTTATGGAGGGCTGCAACTTCCCAAATACAACCTGTTCTGAATAATCTTTTTTCATTTTACCGCCAAAAGCCCCCTGGACATTCGCTGAGATATTCAAGATGTAAGTTTGGTCGGACTTTAGGTTCTTGCTGTTCAATATAAATCCGGCATCGGTAATAGCCAGTTCGAAAGGAACTGCGGGTTCAAGTGTCACCATGTTCTTTAAGTTCTCTTCCAACATTGGCTGCGAGGTATTTACTGTTATTATCCCTTCAGTACCTGTATGTTGTGCGGTCATACCAGTGACCGCCAGAGAGTAGCGCGAGGGAATAGAAGCCATGATCACCGTGTCTTTTATAGATATATACTTACCTGTAGCCAAGGGTATACCTTTAGCGGCTTCTATTTTCAATGGTGTTTCCTGATCCAGATCATTAACTGGCATAAACTGCAGTGTAACTGTCTTTCCGTTACCGCTATTTACCATAGTAAAATTGATCGGATTTCCATTTGAGGATAGCTTTATTCTTGCTGCCGCGTCGCTCACCTTTACTTCGTAGTTGAAGTCCATATCAAGCTGCACGATGACATTTGACATACTTTTACCGCGTGTCCATGACAAGTGGGCATTGTTTACAAGTAATGGCGCCGTATGAAAATGGATATCCTTGCTGTTCGATATCCAATATTTTTTGTCGGCATACTTTAATATCCGCTTGGATAGCTTGCCAGTATATTCCGTACCGGGTTCAAAGCGCTCAGAAGGAGAGAACATTAGTTCACTTGAGCTGTTCCATTTGAATTGGCCTTTTACTTTTGGGGTTATTTCTATATAGGCGGTACTGTCCCATCGAGCTACAAGCGTATCTGGGAAAATGTCTTTATTGAAGGAGAAAACCAGATTTTGCTGCTGGTCGATCACATCTTCAAAGTTCCTGTTGACGATCGTGATCTCATTTTTAGAGCCGTGGCAGGCAAATAGAAATAGGCATACGATCATGAAGATGGCATACCGGGTCTGAAATTTCATAATAAAGAGCGTGTATATAAAACTAACGGATACAGTTCTATTTAGTATGTGGATACGAAGATTTATTTTATGTGCTCAATAACAACGGTTAGTGGGCTAACTTGAATTACCTGTTCTTTGAATTAGGAAGACAACATAACTTGAGTTATTTATTTTATGTGTCTACAATATTAAATTCACATTATGGAAAATAAAGTAGCGAAATCGACTCCTACGATCTCTCTTCAAATGGTCTAAAATCATCACAAAGCGACTGCATAAATTGATATCTGACTCATTCTGAGCTTGCCTACCACTTCCAAAGTCATTCAGAGTGTAAACTGCTTACTTCAAGTCAGCAAGTCCTCAAATGAGACTGTATCACAAAGGTTCATCTGGACCTTTCCAACCAGTCAATATATTTTATATTTCTTCCTGTCAATATTGACAGCTCCACATCACATTGAACATTTATCACAAATCATCTGATCTTTTCTGGAACAAAGAAATAAATCTTCACTTCTTTTTTCAGGAACACTGTTACAACTATTCTCGCCGTATACATTTTCAATTTTACAATCGAATCTGTATGCAGCAAGTAGCCGATCATTGAGAGATGCGAAGTGAAGCTGAAACAATATCAATCAGTTTTAACCACCGGGCTTGTTTCTCTCAAAGACAACTCCAGCAACTCTATTTCAAACAAAATGTTTAGCTACTTCACAAAAGGCACGAAGAATTGCACACCAGACAAAAAGATCAGCATCGAAGCTCTTGTCAAAGAAATTAGGAAAGACAACAAACCAATCATTCAACAGATCAGAACTCTTGATATCAATGATCTTGAATACAATTTAAAGAAGAAAGCACTGAAAAATAACCTTCCATACATCACACCTTGCTGCATGGTTTCCTATCGAAATGATGACAGCATCAAAGAATTCAGCGGTTATATGTATTTCGACATCGACAACATCGATGATGCTGTAAGTCATAAAATGAAACTCATTGAAGAATACAAAGAATATATCAGCATGATCTGTCTTTCTTGTTCAGGAACAGGTCTTTCAATTCTAACGAAAATTGAAAATGAGATCACAGCCTTGAACTTTGATTCCATCAGAGAATATATATGTAGGCATATCTTCAAAGACTTGGATCTTGATCCAAAGACAAAGAGCAAGTCAAATGCTTGGTATGTATCCTACGATCCTAATTGTTATTTTAATTCTTCATCAGTCATTGAGATTCCAGAAGAGTTTATAAGAAATGAATCAAAAGACAAGAAGAAAGGTGCAACTCACAATATAATTAATACTCTTACCGATTATATGTTAAGTGCACCTTCTGATTACAACTCCATCGATATATCTGAGGTTTACAGGACATTAAAATTCAGAACTGAAGTGGTAATTGAGAACAGGATATTCGACATGAAGACTGTTGATTATTGTGAGGTATATATTCCTCATAACTATAAAATAGATGCAGGTCATAAGATGAGGTTCTTTGGTCAGATCATACATTGTCTTGTGTACCTAAATCCTAATGCTGATCCTGAGCATATCTTGAGCTACATCTTATACTTGAATTATAATAAGACAGTTCCTGGAACAGCTTCCAAAAGATCAGAGCTTGAAAGATTCTTCAAGTTTGTATATGATGGCATAAAGAAGAATGGAATTCTAAATCCTAAACTGATATCAAAGACCTTTCACTGCAAACAAAACACCATATCCAGAGAAGCCAAAAATGCATTGGCCAAAAGAATGTCAGGATTATATAAAATGGAAAGGTCAATAAGTGCAATAAATCTTGCGAGGGAATATCTGATGCAACAGAAGAAAGAAGGTGCAACTTACATAGAATCAATAGAAGGTATTATTATATTGTCAAATGCACCTTCTATAAAAGTTACACAGAAAGAAGTGTATCAGTTTATCAAGAGCTATGCAGAAGAACATGGCTATAAAGAAATAGGTATCAGAACAATAAAGAAGTATTGGAACTATAAGTCTATTGATTTTGATGAAATCGTTAGAATAGAAAATGAAAGAATAAAGATCACTTATATTCATAAAGAAGGATCAGAGCAGCAAGACATAGAATATCAACTTGAAGAACAAATTGATGAAGTATCCAGTGAAGAAAATGGAGATGCAGATGTAGCAGATATTTTCAAAGAAGAAGAACAAGATATAAAGCATTGGTCAGAAGAAGCTTTAATTGAGAGTAAAAAAGAAGTGATAGGAATCGTTCATAAAAAAGAATCAAAATTAAACAAGGCAAGAAACAGGCTTCACATATTTGATGACACTGAAGATCATAAAGACATTGTTGCTCGAATTCTCAGTTATCGTAATTCAACGATGCAAAATCACTTCGCGGCCGAACAGACAAATGCGATCATTGCATTTACAAAGAATGATGACAACGAACCAAGTGATGAAGAGTTAAATCTTGCGTCTGGTCAGATCATCACAGATGACAACAGAGATTGGGTTAGAAGATTACATAAGTTCTCTGAAGAAAATAAAAGATTGAAAAGGTTGCATCACAAATAAGAAAATGGCACTTAAATTTCAGGTCAGCAAAATGAATTCGGAACAGGCGTAACAGTTGTTTTAGAGCTCACTGCTGACCTGTGATTGAATTAGAACACGATCACAAGCAAAGACAGAATGATGTGCCAGACGAAGAGTATCAATTGAAATAGAATGAGCAAAATCATATTTGGGAAATATTTCCCAGAACTTGAATCTGTTCTTCACTAATGTGCACAATGTCTGTTAAGAAGTTCAATGCCAAGCCAATCATTGGACACTACCCAAAAATAATGAGCTTCTAAGGGAGAAGAATTGACCCAAGAAGAAATTCACGAAATAATAAATGTAGACTACGATGAATTTTGATTTCGCGAAATGGAATAAACATTAAGAAACATTAAGAAAAAACAAGAAACAAAAGGAAGCGAGAATTCTATAGAGAGTTACATGTGAATAAAACTATATAACAGGTGGATAAACTTTTGCATGACCAGTCTAAAGCTTATGAACCTCAAGTGTACTTCACCTCACATATACGATTTAAAACGTTAACTTACCTTGAGATTGCATTAGAATAAGAAAGAAACCTTCAACCATTTTTTCGAATAATAATTGGGAATATAAGATGATTAGAAATGAATTACGTGTTGCTATCTGGATAGCCTACGAAAGAAAAGATATATATGAGGGGAAATCAATAGAGAATTTTGACGATCTAGAGATCGATCATATTATCCCAAAATCAACTGATAAGGAAACTCTAAGAGAAAAAATAAATAAATACAGCCTTGGTGATGGGTTCACAATAGACTCAATTGAAAACTTAGTACCAACAATTAAATTGCATAATAGACAAAAAGGAAATATGGCTTTTAATGAATCTCCTGAGCGTTTTTATCTGGCTATTGCACAAAGGAATAAGAGCAGGGTCGAGAAAGAACTATCAACAATCATCAGGAATCGGAAATTAAAAGAAAAAATACAGTTCAAAAAATGCTATAAAATTGTTGATACTGAACAATACGGTATTAAGCCAACTTATTTTAATTCAGATTCACTAATAGCTCTTAATTCTTATTTGCCTTCTAAATTCGATGAAGTTGGAAGCTGCGCAATAGAATTTTATGAAATGGGGACAATGATTACACTAAATAATGATGATATAATGACACTTATAGGTTGGAGCAAATGCTCTACTTTAGAAAGTAGCATATTGCATTATTACGATAGTAAGACTGAAGTAGCATTTGTTATTGTGGGAACAAGTGCACCACATTTAAAAAAAGATGCTTTTGATCAGCTTGTAATCATATTGACTGATTTCCTAATAGTATACGAGACATTTTTTCAAAGGGTCAAATTGTTTTTAGAACTTAATGAGTTTGAAATATTTGGTTCTACCCGACACTATAAATTAAAAGAAATAACCCAAGATGAATGGAGCTATTTGATTGCATACGCATATAAACATGATATGGATGGAATTTGCAATGAGGCAATCTGTTTCAAAGTTAATTCTCATTCTTTGGTTGCATTAGATAAAGATGGTACTATAGTTAAGTTTACAATTACCCCAATATTACAAATTGATAAAATAATCCTATTGTGGCATCTTCCTAACATGGAAGAAAGGAAACTCATCAAAGACGGCATAGTGTTTACAGCACTACAAACTATGCAATGGATCGACAATCTTTTAAACGATTTCAAAAAAAAGAATTTAGCAATTACGAATAATATTTTAAAGCTGAAGAGACGCTCTATAATATCTTCTACAATACATAAAATGAGACGGGGCTTTTCTATTAAACATTAACAGGAATTGATTTTAATCAAAAATATAGGCTGTTCTCATAATTCACTTTTACTTTTTTCAACACCTTCCTTACCAACCGAACATCTTCACTGCTCATTTCCAATACATACATTCCCTGGTACCTACAATGTTCAGTAAGCGTTAGTGTATACTTTGTGGGTACCTCTATAGGCAGCAGGTCACCAGTGGGATTAGGATACGGTTCAATACTACCATTGAATTTATAAGGCAGCTCTCTATAAATGATATATCTCGCGATTCTAATGCAAGTTTATTTTTTAAATAAAAAGGTTCATTCACCATATTTTGGACCCATCCATGGTCGTTGTCCATGCATTTGTCCACCATTTCAGGACTTGTCTATGATTTTGTATGGTGTAATTGATAGACTTAGTGCCCAACATAAATGTCTATAACGGTTGAACAAAAGATTTTAAAACCGTTAAAAAACAAATTATGAGAAAGATCATGCTTTTTACAATGTGCTCAATGTTATTTGCTAATGTGAATGCACAGATTTATAGTGCGTCGCCTTATTGCAAGTTCAGGACGTCTTCTGCTGATGTGGGAGGTTCGTGGGATGATTTCACCCGTATACAAATAGGCCCGCTCAACCAGCAATTGGCAGCTAGGTCAACTAGTGCGCTTTACGATAGTGACTATATTTACCTCAATAATGTAACTGCTCCATCTTTTACTGCTGGTTCTTCCTATTCATTGAAACTGGATTATGAAAAATATGATGGTGAAAATATGGTAATGACAGTTTTTATAGACTACAATCGGAATAATGTTTTTGAAGCCAATGAGGTCGCTTTTAACCTGAATAATTTTGATCCGATGCATACTGAAGTTACGGGAACCATTTCGATACCGAAAACTGCAATATCCGGGCAGACAAGAATGAGGGTGATGATGATGGATACAACAAGCGCTGTATCTACAGCTACTGCCAATGCATGTTCATTCGCAGCTTCAATTAGAGATGGGAATCCTTTAAGCTATAAAAACCCTTATTATGGACAGGCGGTTGATTTCAATGTCAATATACAGGCTCCATCGGCAGTTGAAAATGTAACGCGCGAAACTTCAATTATACTTTATCCCAACCCTGTAACTAATTGTATTTATCTGAAAAATGTTGCGGATGGGACAATGTTCCAAATTTACAATCTGGAGGGGCAGCGCGTAAAAGGTGATCAAATTCAAAATGGCAAAATAGATGTGCATACATTGGTATCCGGGATGTATTTTATAAAATTGCTTTCTGGTAACGCCCCATACATTGAACGTTTCGTGATCGGAAATAAATAATTTTCCTGACAAACCAACTTCCAATACTGGGAGTCTTAATTCATTAAGACTCCCAGTATCTTGTTCTGCGGCGTCCTAATTGCTTAATAAATGGTAATTTGTAGCTTAACATTACCTGTATTGACAAATAGTACATGTTACAAAATAATAGAAAAAGCCTGCTGTCTCATTTAATCATACTGGTTCGTCGAAATTCAAGGTACATCCTCTTTCTTTCGGCAATTTTGTTCTTATGCATTTCCTGCCAGAATAAAACTTCCAGAAAAAGCAGTTCAGTACAAACGAGAGTCCCGGTAATACTTGACACAAATAATCCTGAAGGGTTTTATCGATCTGTAATCAGGAGTGATTCTAACCAGGTTGATTCGCTATACATTTTTCTTACCGATGCACTGTATGCCAAAAGCAAAATTCCTTTGATGTTGGAGCATCTCAGGTATTATAATTTGCTTTCCCAAAACCGAGTTACGGCAAATGCATGGATCTATAGAATGAAGGGGTTTGGGTATATGGCCCTTTCAAAATACGACAGTGCCCAATTGCTGTTTGACGAATCTATTTCGTGGTTTCAAAAGCTAAACCCACCTTCAGAAAAAGAAATAGCTATGGAGTATTTTGGTAAAGGCATGACTTACCTCTACCAGGGAAACTATGAAAAAGCCATAGCAAACAACTACAAAGCACTGGCTATCTTTGAGCGTATACAGGATTCGGATTTAATGTTTCGCTTGCGCAGCCAGATATCATTAGACCTTGAACATCTAAATAACTATAAAGAGGCCCTCGATATGGTTATACCTTGTGTTGAATATTACAAGCGTCATCATAATAATTGGATGCTTGCCGATGGCTATGCAGATGTGGCTGAAATATTGTATCACCTACATAGCTATAGTATGGCTTTAGCTTACGCGACGGATGCAGTAAACATAGCTAAAGAAATAAATGAACAACGCATTATCAATAAGGCTAACAGGGCTTTAGGACTTGTATATATCGGGCTAGGGCGCAGGGACGAGGCTTTGGCCATATTTCGAAACAATTTAAAGGTAAACCTGTTAAACTCCGATTTGAAGCAAGAATTAAAAGATTTGCTGAACATCAGCATTGTCTTAAGTGAAACAGATTCCCGGGCGGCAAAAGCGATCCTGCAAAATGTACTCATTGAGGCAAAGCAAAGGGGAGAACTTTATATCGCCAGTTCCACATATAAGCAGCTATCCACCATTTACAAAACAGAAAAGAATTTGGATTCTGCGTTTTATTGTTATATCAAGTATACTGCTTATAAAGACTCAATATTCGATAAAGAAAAAACGCAGACTATTTATGACCTGAATATTAAATATCAAACTGCAGAGAAAAATGCTCGGATATTCAGGCTTCAGTCAGATGAAAAACTGGAGCACGAGAAAAATGCATTATACTTAACAGCTATACTACTGATTGTACTTACTGCAATATTTTTCATTTTATTCCTTATAAGTAAGAACCGTACGGCGCAACTATTAGTGGAACATGTGCAACTAAAACTGGAAGCCAATAAAAAAGAGCTGGATCAATTCACTACAAGCATCTTACATAAAAATAAGATCATTGAAGGGCTTGAAAATAAACTCGTAAATAATGTAGGTATAGCTACCCCAAGCGAAATAAATAGCAAATATCTAAGCGAGTTATATCAATTGAAAATACTTACTACTGACGACTGGCGGCAGTTCAAAGTGCTTGTTGAAAAAGTATACCCTGGGCTCATACACAAATTAAGGACATTATATCCAGACCTGACACCAGCAGAGGAACGGCAGTTCCTTCTTGTTAAATTGAAAATTGGCACAAAAGAATCTGCAGATATGCTTGGCATATCCACCGACAGTATACTCAAGAACCGGTACCGGCTTAAGAAACGTTTTCAGTTGCAGGAACAGAATGATCTTAACGAATTTGTGTGGAATTTTTAATTTTTAATAAGCCGTCAAGTTTCAACATTTGAGAACATGAGGTTTATAGTTTTGTTGAGCCAGTTTAGTACGAGTTACATTGTGGCTAACAAAACAGATAAAATGGTGTGAAAGATCAAATGATCTCTAGTAAGAAAAAGACAGAAATAATAGTCTTAATTTGAAAGCAGTGTAAAAAAGAAAGATTACGGCCACTCCCATTTCAGGAATTTTTGCTTTTCTCTCGAGATCATTGAAATGTAATCCTATAAGGTTCTTACTTTATTTTCCTTTAACAGGCTTAATTTTGAAGAAACTGATTGAATACATGTCAGAGGGAAAATTGCATTGGGATCAGGTCTATCGGGCAAAATCACCGGAACAGATGAGCTGGACCCAAGCTGTGCCACAGACATCTCTTGATTTGATCAGAAATTTGGAGATTCCGAAAGATGCTCGAATAGTTGACATTGGGGGTGGCGATAGTAAACTCGTAGATTTTTTGCTTGCGGATGGTTATGAGGATATTACTGTACTGGACATATCAGACAAGGCGCTTAACAAAGCTAAAAAGAGGCTGGGTAGTAAAGCGGCGAAAGTGACCTGGATAACATCGGACATTATTCATTTTTCACCAGAGGGCGCTTATGACCTCTGGCATGATCGCGCTGTATTTCATTTTCTCACGACTCAAGAACAGATCGAAACATATATCCATATCGCAGTTGGGTCTATCAGACGATATTTGGTAATGGGCACTTTTTCTGAACAAGGTCCCGATAAATGCAGCGGCCTTCCTATCAAAAAATATTCTAAGGATGAATTGCAATTGACATTCGTGAAAGATTTCAATGTGACAGCATGCATATTAGAAGATCATCGTACACCATTCGATACTCTTCAGAATTTTGTGTTTTGCAGTTTTGAAAAAAAATGAATAATAGCTTACTTCAATAAAAGACCATCATGAAAACAGAGAAAATGACCGAGAGCTATAAACAACTTTATCATAATCTCATCAACAGCATATTAAAAGGACGAGGAGACCGTTCTCAAGAACAGCGCCAAGCCGCCTTCAACAACGCCAACCTCCCACAACCTTTACAGGCATTGATCGAAAAGGTTGCTCACCATGCCTATAAAGTGACTGACAACGATATCAATGTGGTAAAACAGAATGGAATAAGTGAAGATCAACTATTTGAATTAATTGTATGTGGTGCTGTAGGTCAGGCTTCCAGACAGTATGAAAGCGCCATGACGGCATTAGCCGAAGCAATAAAAGAAGGAGGTTACCATGCGTCTTGATATCCTGAACAACGGTTATAAATTTGGCACCAAAATACTTTTCTCTATGATAAAAGTGTTTTCTGGTTATCCCTTGCCAGATGCGGCGAAACTGATATTTTATCGTCCAGATTTTTATGGATCACCTGCAAAACAATTTACGCAAAGGGTGATGCGCGGTCCTTCCGGTTGGTCGGTGGGTGATAGAGAACTTATGGCTGCATTTGTCTCCCGTCTTAATGAATGCACATTTTGCGTTAAAGCCCATTCTGCAGTTTCGGCGACAGCATATGGCGATCATAACAAAGTTGATCAAGTACTCTCTGATCTGAATACAGCGCAAATAGAGCTACCTCTTCGGGCTGTCCTCGTATTGTTAGGAAAGCTGACCCGTGAGCAGTCTGTCAATGCAGAAGATATACGTACGGCTATGGCAGCTGGTGTCAATACTCAACAGATCGAGGATGCATTCGCCATTTGTTTTGCATTTAATATAACTAACCGCCTAGCCGATGCATTTGGCTTTTTCATACCAACTGATGATGCCTTTGAGGCTGGCGCAAAATATCTCCTAAAGCGCGGATATGCTTGATGCACTGCATCTTCACGATTAATGGTCCTATAGCTCAGTTGGTTAGAGCACCAATTCATGTGACCGATAAATCACTCAACAACGCCGATAGCGCGACCAAAGCAACAATTATTGCGAGTTTTAGTGCGAGTAAAATGCAATAAAATAATCAAGCAGTTATGCTGATGCATAACTGCTTGATTACTAATTGTTTGTATGTGTAGTCCCACTAGGACTTGAACCTAGGACCCTCTGATTAACAGTTGGTATTATTTTCCTATATTTTATATGATTGCCATACGGTTATCTACGCTCTAAATCTTGTCTGTCTTGGTTCTTGTCAGTTTGTATAATTCATAGATCAGAGGATGAGTTGAGTGTAGAAAAGATCAGATAGCAGTTCAGGAGGCATAACAGTGCGAATTACAGAATGCTGACATGAAAGTTGTTAAGTCAGGTTAGTATGATCAATATTTAGATAATTGAGACGTTTAAACAACACGTCGAGTTTTAATGGGAATAGTAATATTATGATATCTATCTCCCGTGCAATAAACAAATCATTTTTATGTTTGTATATTTACGATATAATCACTTAGTTTGATTAGGATATTTATATGTTTTGCTACTTGCCTCCTTTTATGTTTGTGCCTTGCAAGTTGGGCAAGGATAGGGAATCAGTATAACATTAATATTTATAATGGGTTACCTTCTAACAATGTTTATAATCTGGTAAAAGACCATAACGGTTATTTGTGGATAGCTACCGATAATGGGATATTGAAATATAATGGGTATACATTCAGGTTGTTTAACCTGCAGGATGGTTTATCCAATGCGGATATCTGGTTCCCATTTGAAGATAAAGGCGGAAGGATGTGGCTGGGAAGCATTGCAGATGAGATAGGATACATTTATAAGGATAAATATACGAAGGCAGTATTCCCCAATTTCCATCATGTATTATATCCTATCGATATCTGTTATTATAATGATGCGATCATATTTTCCACGCCATATGTTGCAAATACATACAGATCTCCCTGCATTGTAGTTCATGATACTGTTTTCCCATTTTACAATGTTTTCCCGCCAGAAGGGCTATTGTTCATTGTAGATGGCAACCCAATGTTGATATTGGGTAAGGAGATATATAGAGGTTTTTTTGAGCATAGAAAGATCGTTTACAGAAAGATCAGTGATATAAAGGACAGCTCTTTTTTTGAAGGACATAACAGCAGAAGCTTCTGCGCAAACTATGACTCTTATGTTTCTTATGAAAAAAGACATAGTAATATCAGGTTATTGAATTTCTATACTGGTAATACAACTTACATAGACCTGTGTACCTTTATTGCAGATACTGGCCCGATAAATTTAATGTATATAAGGGCAGACAGTCCATATCAGCCATATATATATCCCATCACTGACAGGTATATATATAAGATAAGACTTGGTAGTACCGTTCGCTTGCAAAAAATGTTCCGTATCGATTCCCTTGTTCCGGTTCCCGGAAACGATATCAGCGGTTTTTATGAAGATGCTGTATGGAACTGTGTTATGACTAAGTCCAAAGGGTTGTACATAAATTACAATTCAGAAAACTACTTTATAAAGAAAGAGAACTACCCAATTGAGGATTGCAGATATGTGGGTAGTTCGTTAGACGGAGCGTCTTATTGGTGGAGTGCAACTACTCACGATCTTGTAAGGGTCAAAGAAGATCAAGTGAATAAGATCCATCTTGCTGCTGTTGACCAGGTCAATGAACTGGTACCAATAAATAAAGATACATGTCTTATACTGGAGAACAAGAGTGGAGACTTTTCAAACTACTGGCTTATCGGGGGCAGGCATATAGTTCCTGCATACATTTATAAAAAGTATTACGAAGTAAGCAAGGCGATACCACATAGCCCTAATGATATTTACACTATTTCAAAATGGGGGTTCAATGAACTGAAATATAATGGAAGAGATGTGAAAGAGCATGTGTGGGATATCGACAGGTACAAGAACATGGCATATGATACGCTAAGGCAAGCAATATGGGCATATACGTATAGCAAGGTCTATATCCACAACATATATGGCAAGGACACCATCATTACCCAAAATGGATTCAGGAATTGGGGCATCAAGAGATTGGAAAAAGTGATAATAGATGGTTACGGCAATATATTCCTTAAAGATTATGATAAACTGGTCTTGTATGATCCGGCTACGGGTACTCATACTGAATTGCTGCAAAATTATAACCTGTGCGATGCCGGCTTGTATCTGTACAATAACATAATTGTTGTCGCTGGGCGCTTTGGAGTATTGTTCTATAAAGTGACGGGGTTTCACAAATTATCGAAACCATATTTGTACCAAAATATAAAGAATGCATACTACAATTATGTAAAAGGTGTAAGCCTGAGCAAGGACGGGGTATTGATCAATACAGAAAACGGTATTTATCAGACCCCGTTCCCTTCGGATAGCGAAATGGCTACTGGTAATGACAGCATAAAGTTGCATGAGTACAAGTTCCTGATGAGATATAATAACGAGCTGTACCCTGTAGCAGACGGAGATACTTTAAGGATATCGCCGGCAAACAGATCTGTTCAGTTCGATGTGATCAATCCCCTCGGGAATGGAACGCTAAAATTTATGTATCAATGGGCGGCAAATACATCCTGGTTCCCTTTGAATGCCAATGAAATAAATGTGGACCAGCTTGCCGCAGGAAAGTATGTGCCACTTTTTTTGGTTGCATACGATAATGTTTGGCGGAGTGATAAAATAAAAATAAACCTTTATCTGGTACCCTATTGGTGGCAAACGGAGTGGGGCACACGCATTGTATATTCTGCCATCTTCATTGTTGCAATATTGTTAGTTACAAGTGCTGTGCTCATTACCCGGAAAATAATAATAGCCCATAATGATAAAAGGAACAAAAGACTTGAGCTTGAACTGAAGTCGATATATGCACAGATCAACCCTCATTTCATTTTTAATATTTTAGGCAGCGCACTATTGCTCATCAAGCAAATGCGCATGGAAGAAGCCTATGCCCATGTGAGTAAATTCTCGCAATTATTGCGTGCATACATGCGGTCGTCGCGTAATAAATATATCATTCTGAGGGATGAGATAGAGAACCTGCGAGACTATATAGAATTACAGCAAAGTCGGTTTAAAAACAAGTTCGACTACCAGATAGTTGCAGGTGAAAATATAGATACTTCTGCCCTGAGGATCCCGTCTTTATTATTGCAGCCGATAGTGGAGAATGCGATCAACCATGGGCTGTTCCACAAGCATGGCAAGGGGCATCTGGACATTACATTCCAACTGGTCAATGATGTGCTTACCTGTACCATAGAGGACGACGGGATAGGGCGTGATGGATCGAAAGCGATGTATGAAAAAAGCCATGTAAAAAAAGAATCGTACGGCAATAAAATGATCGAGGACCTGGTCACCATATTCAATAAGTATGAAGGGTCATCGATAGAGGTCACTTATACAGACAGGTCGATGCCTGCAGGCACAATAGTAGAAATAAAGATCAAAAACATGAGACATGAACAACATTAGATGCATGATAGTGGACGATGAACCGGATGCAGTGACATTGCTGCAATTATGTTTAAAAGAATTATATCCGCATTTTCGTATAGTGGGCACTTATTCCAACTGGAAAGATGCATTCCATTCTTTGAGTGAACATGATACGGATATCCTGTTCACTGATATTTGCATGCCTGAAAAAAAGCGGGATGGACCTGTTGAAAATGTTGCCAGGCATCGAGAGCGAAATTATTTTTACTACCGCGTACTCTGAATATGCATTACCTGCATTCCAGTTCTCCCCAGCGGGTTACCTGTTAAAGCCCATTGTTGATACCGAACTGGTAACGGTGGTACATAAGGCAATGGAGCGGATAAAGTATAAAAATCTGGCAAAACATTCGCATCATGATAAGATCGGTATCCACAACAACAAAGGGATAGATTATATAGCTACAGACAGTATCATTTATTTAGAGAGCTTTAATAAATGTACCAGAGTATTCACTACTGCGGGTGAGTATACCAGTTCCTATTATCTGGGTATGTTCAAAACATTGCTGGACGATACTTTTTACCAAGTGCACAGGTCTTTTATAGTCAATCTGAATGCCATTGTCCGTTATGAATCTTCAGGCGTCATCATCATGTCTAATAAAAAAGAGATCCCTGTTGCTAGGAGTGTAAAAGAACAATTTTTAAGTCTGTTCAATGTAATTGCTAATAATAAAAATGTATAAGTTTTTGTATAGGTTTAATTGTCACTCTTCGGAAAATTTGATCACTTAAGGGGTATAAAACAACTGTTCGTCGTATTTGAATTTTTATGCAGAAATGGGTTTATAATATTGGTTTCACTTTTAAACACCCCAAAAACCATTATTATGAAAAAGACAAACATTTTCGCATTCATTTGCACTTTGTTCCTGCTTGCATCAGCTACGATGGCACAGGCAGCTATGACCCAATATTACATTGGCGGCCCCAGAAATGAAACCGCAATACGGGTGAGACCGTTATCGGATGGCTCAAGCGTGATAGCAGGGTATGTTTATGATATTTCCGGCGGCGCAGTGCAGAACGCTGACATGATATTGTTACGCGTTTCAAACACAGGGACTATAATGTGGCAGGAACAATGGGGCACAACTAATGACGACCTGGTGCAGGACATGATCATTACCAAAGATGGCAATATCGTATTGGTGGGTACTGTAGGCAGAAGTAGCGTATATGCCGGGAATGTAGCTGCCATCATGAAGTTTAATGCAGCAACCGGTGCAGTTATGTGGCAGAATTATGTTCAGGACAATGTTATCACAGCTGGCGGAGAAGTGCTTTTAGGTGTTACAGAACTTGTAAATGGAGATCTGGTAGCCGTGGGCGGACATAACTGGACACCAAGTGGTTCAGATGGTATGATCTGTACCTTCAATGGCGGTACAGGTGCGCTCATCAATAACCGTTATTTGGGTATAACCAACGGTGACGAATTTGAAGGGGTGGTAAGCTCTGGGAATGATGTTTACATCTGTGGTGAGTATGATGGTAATAGCTATAAGGATGGACGTGTGATCAAATATGATCCTATTGCGCAAGTTGTCCTTTGGTCAAAATATTATGACTTTACACAGGTACCTAATTTAAGTGCTAACTATTTTAGTGATATTTATCTGGTTGGTGACAGATTGATGATAGAAGGTGGAAGCGCGTTCAATTATTCTACAAGTGGCGGCAGTGGTCAATTCATATTAACAATTGATACCTTTGGCAATGCACCACAATTGCGTGCGATGCAGGAAAATGCAACGTATGTAGGTGATACTAAAATGGTACCTGTAAGCACAGACCATGTATTTACCATACAATCACCAACAAATTCTTTTTACGACGCCATTTTGTGGACATCAACAGCTACTATCAATACTGCTGTTACCGAGATCACGTCTTTGTCTTCCAGTACTGCAAACACACCTGTTAAATTTCAATTGGCTAACGGGCAACATTCATTCTTTGATCTGAGATTGTACAATGCTTTACTGTACATGGCAGGAACAACAAATGACCCAGGTGGTTTTGGCAATAATGATATCTATTATGTGGTCAGCAATACTAATCTGGCCAGCAACAACCACACCTGTGCACTGAAAACAGATACTATTACCATAACCACACCTATCATCACATACCCTACACCCAGCTATACTGTCAATACCTTTGTGGCCAATGACCCTTATAATTTCACGCCTACACCTCTGAACTACAAAGTGAACAAAATATGCGGTGACACTATAACACCACCGTGCTCTATTAACGGACAATTGTCAGTAGTGCAAACTGGCACCGATTCTGCAGGCAATTGCATATTTACTGCTACCATCACTGCTTCAACAGGCAGTACCATATTGGGATACGAATGGAACATACCTGGTATGCCACCATTCATCATCTACACAAGCGGCAGCAGCGATGTTGAAGTATTTACATTGCCTGCAGGTACCAGCTCGGCTACAGTAACAGTTACCATACATGCAGTAAGCGGTGATTTTGCCCCGGGTGCAGACCCTTGTTGCCAGGCTGTGTTTTCACAGCGGATAGCATGTCAACAAAGCGGTAATCCTACTAAAAAAGAGGCAACTAGCACAGGCGTGGAAAACGTGAATGGGCAAACTTCTTCAGGTATTGTTATTTATCCTAACCCTACCCAAAATGAAGTTACTATAACCTCATCGACTCCCGCAGGCATCTCAGATGTTCAGGTAATAGATATCACTGGCCAGAAGATCGCAGAATATAATTATCAGAACAATGCTTCTGTAAATGTATCGTTGCAAAATCTGGCACCAGGTAGTTATGTAGTGAAAGTGAATAACACAACTTCCCAAATAGTTACAAAGATAAATTAATAGAGTTCTTATAATAGTAAATAAAGCCGGAGATTTCTCCCGGCTTTATTTTTTTATTTGCAATTTCCTTACGGCCCAATAAGATCTTCATCTTCGTCTTCAAAGTGGTTTTTATGTTTGAAGTAATGCGAGTTTCCGTGCGGCATAATTGTATCTACTGCTATCTTATTATTATCGAATACTATGTATGGGCTGCTCTCTCATGGACACCAAGGATCTTTCTGCCAACTTTGTTCAAATTTAAAAAAGATGTGGTTTATATATGGTGATTATAAAAATAATAACTATAATGCTTATTTGAATGATATTGAAAATTCGAAACCGGTTTCGAATGGATTTCATTTCCATAATCAATTCTTGCTCGGTCAGTAGTGGATTTAACTCTAAATTCTTAGTGGCGGAAGCAATTTGTAATAATTTATCAAGCCTTTTACCAGCAGGTTTCACGGTTAAATTAGGATGTACCGCCAAGAAAACATACAAGACCAGCTTCACAGTAAGCCAAGACTGACCCCAATAATACCAGTGCGTAGAACCTAATAAAAATATACCACTGATTAACATCAATAGACCGCCAGCAGTTTGAAACATTGGAAATCGACTAAATGCTTTACTTAACAAGCCTGCGGACCTGGGTTGAGTAGTAACCACTTTCCATAATGTGAGTTCCATGATTACTGACCCAATTACCCCTCCGGCTAAAATGAATAAAGAGACGATATGAAACACCAATGCTATATTCCTAAAATCCATTATTTTATTGTTTTAAAAATGAACCACCCCTAATCGGAGTTTATGCGACACTTGAAACCCTCTGTTAATTCTCAGAAATAGTAGGGCTTTTCATGTCATATTGATTGGTGTTTAACAGATCCACTATAAATTTAGCGACGCTTTGCCTGCTGATGGATAAATTTGGTTTAGGTAAATTATTAAAACTTACATTTAAAGTTTTTATTTTTTTGGAATCATTTAAAGCAACAGGCCTTACAGCGGTCCACCTTAAATTCGAAGCTGTTAATAGTTTTTCCTGTGATTCATGATCCGCGTAAACAAGGCGAAGGTTGGTATAGTCAATCATCCATTTGAACCAAAATGGCAAGTCCTTTTTAGTTTCCAGCACACCCCAGGCAGAAACTGTAATCAATCGTTTAAGGTTTTGTTGATTCGCTTCGGCAATCACATTTTTAATACTTTCAGATACGAAGTTTTCCGGTGATATTAATTTAGACCAGGGAGCATCTGACGCTTTTGCGACAGCTAAGGCACTTATTAGTACCTCACATCCTTGCATTGCAGCCGTTAAATCTGTTTGGCGGGCAGGAGTTCCCTGATATACTTTAATTGATTTTGAATCAAAGGGTATTGTATTTTTATCCCGTACCAAAATATTTAAATCATAGCCTTGCTTTAATGCTTCTTCGACGATAAGGCGACCAGTTCTACCTGTGGCCCCTAAAATGAGTATTTTCATAATTTCATTTTATTGGTTTGTTAATTCATTTATTGAACACAAACATTTTTATTTAATTTTTGAATTGTTGAGCGCCTGTTACAGTACCTTATAGATTTGACCTGTTTGTCCTCCCAACACACTTTTGATATATGCCTGGGTAACCCGGCTCATGGTAACAGGAATGTGTCCCGGGAAATAAGAAAAATAGCCCGGTGATTCCTCAACTATATCAGGGCCGACCGCATTAATTCGCACCCCGTTCTCCAGCTCTATGGCTGCGCCCTTTACAAAGCCATTGATCGCACCATTCATCGTGCTCAGGTTTACGCCCATTATAATGGGGTCTTCAGCTAATGCACCTGATGTTAAAGTAAACGATCCTTTAGAATTGATATAATGCTGGCCTATCAATACCAGATTAACCTGGCCCATCAATTTGCTGTTAACACCAACTCTGAAATCGGCATCCTTCATACTTGCCAAAGGCCCGAACTGTCCATCGCCGCTTGCGCAAAGAAGCGCATCAAATTTCCCGCATTGTTTGTAAAAGTTTTCTATAGACTCAAGAGAGGAGATGTCTACCTGGATATCCCCGCTTTTTGATCCAGCCTTAATTACCTCATGATCTTTTTGTAATGCGGCGGTTACGTGTTTTCCGATAGTTCCTGTGGCACCGATAATTAATATTTTCATACTTTTTTGTGCAATACTAATCCATAACTTTACTTTTGGCAAGTAATGGCACATTTGTCAAGTATTGACAAGAAAGACACTAATATTGGTTATCAGCATGTTAGCAGAAAAAATAATTGAAAAAAAAAAGCAGCGCCGGACTGCGATTGCATGATATTGGAATCCATCAGTATCATAAGCGGTAAGTGGAAACCTGTAATCATATGGATGTTATTGTCCGGCCCAAGGCGGTTTGGCGAGCTTCATAAAGCCATTCAGGGTATAGCGCTAAAAGTATTATCAAGGCATTTGAAGGAACTGGAAGCAGACGGTATCATCAGCAGAAAAGTATATGCCGAAGTCCCCCCAAAAGTGGAATATACACTTACTGAAAAAGGAATGTCGCTCAATGATGTGATGCAGCTCCTGGCAGAATGGGGACGAAAAAATATAAAAGCCAGCCTATGAATAGACCAGCCCCTATAAACCGTTGACAAGATACTATAAACTGTTTATAAATCAGTCATGTAATTCTTATAAAAGTACTGCATGAAAATGCCGATTGTATGTTCATAGATATCTACATCTTCTCTCTCGCAAACAAGGAATGCCTGAACTAACAACTCATTCCGTACCTGTATTTCTTCGTCACTGTAAAAAGGCTGTTCTGTCTCATCCTGAATATAATTTTCAAACGGATTATCAGGATGAAATGCTATTCCTTCATTCAGTAACTCGTTAAAGAACATCGTTACATCTTCTACTGTCTCTATCTTCTGAATCATATCTAAGCTTACAATCAAATGAATTGCCTCTATCGAAGATGCAACGTTTTCCTTATTCAATCGATTACAGATCGCTAAAAGACTGCTAATAAAGAGAAGCCACGAAGACATGCCAACACATAGTAATTATAAAAGTGTCAAAAGTGACTCCACTAAATAAATTGCCTAGATGACGGAATTGGTCTACGCGCAATTAAAAACAATTATAAGCCTCTGCAAGCATCAATTTCGAATACATCAAATCAGCAAGAATATTGACAATACCGGCTTCTTCAGAGACCACAGTGCAATTTTCAGTGCAAGCAGTTTTTAGGGGTAATAAAAAAGCAGTTACGTTTGTGCGTAACTGCTTGATAATCAATGTGCCCAGAACAGGAATCGAACCTGCACTACCTTACGATAACCAGATTTTGAGTCGCGCTCCTAAGTCTTCCAGTTGAGTTAAAACAAGTACTTTTTATGCTTCGGTTGTTGAATGTTGTTGTTTCTATGCATTAGGACAACCTTGGCTCAGTGCAATTTTTAGTGCAAGCATTGAATCCACTTTAGCTACCAAGTTGTATATTCTGTGCTACGATATATAGGTAACTTGTAAATCTCTCTCGTTCCATGAAGGCTTGTATTCTTTCATCGAATTCTTTCTCTAAATCAATTGGCAACGGAACATCTAATATTATATTATCATTCACTGGACTACTAATGACAACATTTTTTTCACCTGCACTTATTGAATGCTTCTTCCCCCGCTTACACGATAATAGGTCGAAAATTATAGAATAAATATTTGTACCATTCTCTTTTAAAAGTTCTTTTAATTTACTTGTACTCCATTTATTCAATATCAAACCCTTACTATTCATAAAATTATATGCATCGTTGTTCCAGACACAGGAACTACCGAAGAATTCGTATGGTGGACTATCCTTTCCATATTCCTCTTCATTAAAAAACATTTCCCATGTGGCTATAGTATCCTGCCAAATATGTTTCTTGTTAATTTGCTCGGAAAAATGAGAGGTAAGTCGTGTAGGATGCAAATAATCCCACGGATAGTCTGTCTGCTTAAACCGTGGCCATTTGGCTTCATAGATACCTACCTTTATTTCATTCTTAATCTGAAAAATAATTATACCATCTGCTCCATTATTTTGTTCCTGCCCTCCAGAGAGCGTTTGAGCATGTACTTTCATTTTTATATGCTTTACATCGTCTCTAATTGTTTTTGAAAGGCATGAAACATAATCTGGTTCGTCAACTATGGCTCCACGTTGAAGTTCCAATCTACATTTGTAGTCGCATACAGAGACGCGATATGCAATAAAATCTGACAGTTCAAAACTCCCAAACATTTCAGTGGCTATTAAAATTAATGTGTAAACATACAATATTGTATACATAAAACAGTGCTGGAGTTATGCAAATAATCGAGTACCAGACTACTTCTTTCATCAGAATCTGCTACACTTGCTTTATAAATAATAATAAAGCATTGAAAACGATAAAAGACAAACAAGTGGGCTCCATTTACCCATTTTTGGACGCCAGAACACCCATGGTTAACAGTGACTTATTACCCGTGAAACTCACCGTGTATATAGAAGGCAAACAGTTCAGGATAGGACTAAAACTATACGCAACTCAGGATATATTCGACAAGGCGGTTTCTGCGACTGGCTCCATACCTAAAGAGGCCAAAGTATTAAAGGAGCGAATTGATGGCTATCTGAAAAAGGCCAAAGACATTTTTGATCAGTTCCCAGGTGCGAATCAGAAACAGTTCACTAATCTGTTCAAGTCAGAGGCGAGTTTAAAGGTCAATAACAAGACCAGTATGGAAGTATTATTTCAGACGAAGATTGATGAGCTTGTTGAAGAAGATAGGGCCGGTAGCAAGTCCTTTTACGAACAATCGCTGATCGCATTCAAGCGCTTCCGAAAAGACTTCTACCTGGAAGACATCAATGTGCAATACCTCAAGGCATTTAAGGCCTGGTATGTGAATCAGGGGAACTCGAATGCCACTGCTCAGATATACTTAAGAAGTCTAAGGCACATTTACAACAGGGCTATAAAGAGCGGCTACATATCGAAAGGAAGTTATCCATTTGTAGAGTTCACTATCGGTGCGGCATCTAAATCACAGGATGTTATTTATCCGGAGGATATGAAACGGCTGTGGGAGTATGAGCCTAAAGGATATGGGGAAAGAAGGGCAAAAGACTACTTCTTCTTATTGTACCTGTGCAATGGTATGAACCTGAAGGACCTGTTGAGCCTGAAAGGCAAGGATATTAAAGGCAATATGTTAACGTTTATACGCGCAAAGACAAGTAGGACGACCAACGAGACAAAAGAGATCACGATCTACCTACACCCTGAAGTAAAGGGTATGATTGAAAAATGGGGTAGCCTGGAGACCAAGGACTATTTGTTACCAAGCTTTAGAGGTTTAAATACAGACATCGCACGAAAGAAGGTCAAGGACATGTTGGCGCGTAACATCAACCGCGATTTGAGACAAATAGGTATTGCATTGAGGTTCGACGTGAACCTGACATTATCATTGGCGCGACATAGTTATGCAACCAGGTTGAAAATCGACGGGGTAGCTACTTCATTTATTGGTGAATCACTTGGTCACTCTAACAGCAAGACAACTGAGCATTATTTAAAGACATTACCGGATGAAACGTTCAGAAGGATTTCAGAAGGGCTGCTCAACTTTAGATAATATTACAATGTGTATAAATTAGTTAAAACATCAATCATCATCACGTAAAAAATTTCGTTTTGTTATTGATTGCTCTGATGTAATGGCGCTGTGTGTTGCATGTAACTTATCGGTAAATTTATATACTCTTCATAATGGTTAAAATAACTTACAGCCTCTCCCGTTAACTCCCCAGGACCAACAATAACTAAATATGTTTTTTTTGTGGGCGTGGAGAATCTAAACGAATACTCTATAAGCTGACCAATAGCATTACGAAGACAATACATTACATTTTCAAAGGGTTTTATCTCGTAAAGCCATTGTTCTGTCGATGATTCTCTCATAATATCAACTCGTCCGTTGTATTCCATTGTAATTTTATCTTTGGGATGTTTCTTTTTCAATGTAGCATATAGACTATTCTGTATAATATTATGTAGTTGTCTAACCATACGGGTTGCAATGGGACCCCGCTCATATGTTTCTTCTGATTTTGGTCTTGAAGTTTCGTCTTCTTCAACATTGTCTTCACCAAGGGCGATATTGTCGACGTGTAGAAAAGGGCCAAAAATTTTTATAAGATGATCTGGTTTATCCGGGTCAATTTTATGAACGGTTCCGGCATAATTTAGTCCTGTTTTACGATTGATTCCCAATTCAACAAACTCAATATTAACGTGGTGACCAAGTCTTTCAGGTCTATGTTCATAAACCAAACCATGCCTTTCAACGACTACTGCATATGCCACGACTTCAAGTGTACCGTGGGCACCATGTGACTTGAGAGCAATTATATCACCTGGTTTAAAGTTTAAAAAAATTCTGAAATAAGATTTCAGCTTACCAATATTGATTTCATTATCTGTATGTTGCTCAATCCAATTATCGATTTCATCGTTAGATTTATTAACAAGATGAGATAAGTCACTATTATAAAGGAAACCAATTGCAACAGAGTTTGATGTCAACATTTCAGGCAGCACATCTTTTGTGTCCGTGCCATTTTCATCTTTGTATTTCGTTCCGATAATAAAATAATTACGAAAGGGTTTGCCTTTAACATAATGACTCCATAAATCTCGCGCATATTCAATAAGGTTTTGATCAGCATTTTTTTTACTTAAAATGAATTGTTGTAAGCCCAGGATTTTTGAGTCTTCCGAAAACCGACCACCTAATCCATAGGCTATTTTCAATAAGCCTTCTCTTGTATATATAGGTAAGAGTTGATTGTTTGAATACAAGTAAGCAATCTTCCACTTTGCGACTGAATGGAAATCAATTGTCTCAATATAATCCCACGTGCCTTCTTGTGCTGCACGTGCGATTTCTATAATAATAGCTTTTATGTTGTTAAATGCTTGTACGCTGGTTTTGCCAAATTTGTTGTTCCAAGCATATTTGCTATCAGAGTCGAAAGTGTTTGAGAAATCTTTTCGAGCTTTATACTTCCAAAGCCCAAATTTTGTAAGTGGCATTCCTCCTATTTCGCCCAAGTCTTTACTTCCAAATTCCAACCAGTAGCAGTACGCATTATGATTTTGCAGATCCGCATATTCCTCGATAGTCATTTTTTCAAGAGCCTCCACGGGCCATTTGTTTAAAAAACCTTCCAATGTTTTTTGTCCTGTTTCAACCAGTATGGCCATAGATGTTTTATTTGGAATGCAATTGAAATAAGGTGTTGTAATTGTAAACTATTACATATTTTTAAGGTTGCAATTATTGCATATGTCTTCCAGTTTCACAATTGCGTGTTTCCAGATGTTTGACGTAAAATCTTCTGTCTGCAATCTATCTCTGTAGTGTTTTATGCTTTTTTCCAAAGCTTCAACAAATTTCTTCGCATTAATCGTTTTGTTCGGCGTGTCTAATAATTGGCCACTTAGTAGAATTCGCCAAGCATTTGTAGTTTCGGCTTGATGAAGTATACCACAACGCACATTTTCATAAAAATCTTTATGAATTTCTGCGAAGCCAGGAAAATGCGTCATTTCTGTTTTAAAAAAAACTTCAAACATTCTACCGCTTTTTCCCCTGGTATTCTTTTTGCCCTGTTTAAATGATTCCAGCGTTTCAAGCGTTAAGCAAGAAATTGCCATCATTAGAAACCCAGTGTCCATTTGTTTAAGATGCTTGATGTATCTATTTGTAAATCGATGGTCAATTAGTGTTATAATTTCGTTTTTTGCAACCTCATCTTTCGATGCCAACCAAGATAGTAGTTGACCAACTGTAACAGTAGCCGTAAGCTTATATTCATTTATATCTTTCATGCGATAAATTTTATTTCAACTACAAATCAAGTTTAAACTTAAGGTTCTATTTTATTATATCAATATTTTTGACAAATAAAAAAGCCAGCCTGAGATCAGACCAGCCCCTATAAACCGCTTGCAAGATATGAAAAGCTATTTACCTTATATGTCTTTGTGGATATCTTTATGGACGTTTAATGGCAACAGACTCATACACAATTCGTAGAAGTCCACGCTATCTCGTTCACAAACAATAAAGCACTCACTTACCAACTCATTTCTACGTTCTGCTTCTTCGACAGAATATGTGGGCTCATTTGTTTTCAGGTTGATGTAGTCGCAGAAATCGTTGTCTGGATGGAAGATCAGATTTTCACTCATAAGTTCTGTAAAGAATTTCTTCACGTCATCAATCGTTTCTATTTTCTGTATCATGACTTGTTTGTTTATATCCTAATAGTTTAGTGCTCTAAAGGTTGACCCGATACGTGCTTGAAAAGGTAAATGGGTATTTCAATTATCTGCAGGTCATCACGTGGCCCAATGGCAAGACCTTCGAACACATTCTTGTTGATTGTATCGTAGAATAGAACCAGGGAGTCACCGTTAAAGACCAGGTCATCGAATGGAATCGTATTCCAGCTATTATTCACTTCACGAAACTGTTCCATGTTGAAGTCCATATAAAAGGTAGTTCCACATAGCTGTATTGTATCAGAGTGCTTATACATCTTCTTTCGTAATTAGATGCATGTCGAAGATGCAAGAAAAAGGACTACTTAGGGTACACAGTGTGGAAATATTTAGCTAATGGTACGCTAACAATTACTACACTTCAATAGCTATCATGTTTGTACGACCTTATATTCACATCGTATATTTTACTTGTACTTGAAGTGATCGAAGCATGGTACCAGACGCAGAATCTGGCGCGGAGAGGTGCAATCAACTAGCTCAAATTTAATATCAGCAACGCTATTGTTGTCGATATTATTAGATGTCAACCCTGAGTTGCCTAAATATTGCATTTTTATTTTTCAAAATATCAATGCAGCAAACGATACCCTTATATATCTCTAAGATAAAGAGAGTCAAAATTGACACCTAATGAATTTATATAAACATAAAAAGATGTTATGTTATCTGTTGATTTCTATAAAGCCAATAAATCAAAACGTATAGATTCTTTCTATCTCAAAAACCTCGCGAACATAATAAAAGGCTAGGTTTGAAAACATGAAAGAGTTAATTGAATGATTTTAATATTTGCTCAAGTTGAGATTCTGTTTGGCAATAGATATCTCTTGGCTTACTTCCGATATGAGGCCCTACAATACCAGCAGCTTCCAATTGATCCATAATTTGACCTGCACGATTGTATCCAAGATTAAATCGACGTTGCATGTTGGACGTTGACCCATTTTGTGTGTGTACTATAAGGCGTGCACAATCATTAAATAACCGATCTCTGTTGACCAAATCAACTACTGCAAGATTGCGCCAATTGAATTCAGGTAGTTCATATGCTACAGAATAACCAGGTTGTTGTGCAATAAAGTTTACTATTCGTTCTATTTCGGTCGTGGTTACAAATGCACCTTGTACCCGCAACACTTCATTATTGAATGAAATAAGCATGTCGCCATTTCCCGCTAACTGTTCGGCTCCCTCTACGCCAAGTATTGTGCGGGAATTAATCTTGGAAGTAACCTTAAAAGCTATACGCCCGAGAAAGCTGCCTTTTATATCGCTTGTTATTACTTCGGCAGAAGGATGTTGAGTTGCAATTATTATGTGAATTCCGATAGCACGGGCACCTTGTGCAAGGCGCGTCAATGGTAGCTCAATCTCTTCCCCTGCACTCCTTATCAAGTCAGCATATTCATCAATTACCACGATTATAAAAGGTAAGTACTTAGTGCCATTTTTGTGAGATAAAGAACCATTTATATATTTATCGTTGTATTCAGCAATGTTTCGTACTCCGTCTTTTTTTAGCAGATCATACCGGTTGTCCATTTCAATACATAGGGAATTAAGAGTTGTTATGGCATTTTGAGTGTCTGTTATTACCGCATCTTTTACTCCAGGTGCCTTAGCTAAGAAGTGATTCTCAAGAATACGATAATTATTCAGTTCTACCTTCTTTGTATCAATCATAACAAACTTTAACTCTGATGGACTTTTTTTGTAGAGCAACGACATTATGATAGCGTTTATTCCAGATGACTTTCCCTGGCCGGTTGCACCTGACACTAAAAGATGCGGTAATGCTGTAAGATCAAATATAAAATCTGTATTGTCGGATTTCTTTCCGAAGGCCACTGGAAGCTTCATACTGTTATTACAAAAGGCCTCGGTTTCGATCACGGTCTTCATAGATAGAACCTGTCTATTTTTATTTGGGATACTGATCCCTACAGTCCCTTTTTCAGGTATTGGAGCAATAGTGACATATTGGACATTTAGGGCAAGCGCAATATCTTCATTTATACATAATATTTTCGCAATTCGTATTCCGGAAGCCGGAACAACTTCAAACAAAGTATTGGTTGGACCAATTGTTGCCGCTATACTGTTTACAGAAATGTCAAAATTTTTGAGAGTATTTAGTATCTTATCTTTAGCGTTCGACAGTTCGCTAGTGTCAACAACGTTTTTTACAACATCCGTGAAGAGATTTACGGTGGGATAAATATAATCTGGTAGAGCTGGTTCCACGTCAGTTATTTCTCTGACTAGTGTGCTTGCTTGTGTCGGCGGAAGTATCTCTGTATTTAGATCAGTAGGTAAACCTTCTAATGAGTCTCCACATGACGGAGAGTTTGACAATTCTTGTTTTACAGCTGACAATTCAAATGAATTAATTTCCGAATACGATTCGTATATTGAAGGAATGTTTTCCTCAACTATTCGCTTATTTACCACGATGTGATGGCTGCTATATAACTTTCTTTTTAACCAATTAAGCATCTTATTTTATTTGCAAATTAATTGTGACCGTTTCTAATTTAAATTGCTTCAATTAGATATCTAAAAAAAGTGGTTGATAATATTCACGAGGTTGGCTAGATAATGCTTTAGACTATGAAAAAAATCCAAAAGAATATTGGGGAAGATTTTATCTAAAATAAATACCCTGCTTATAGTCTGTTATTTCTCGACAAACAGTTCCGCCCATTTATCGCTGCCATATATAACTTCAATGTCTTCATAACAAAAAGGTTTTGGTGCAATAGGATGGATCTTCCACGAGTCAAAGACAAAGCTTAATTGATAGACATTTGCACCTACCTCTTTCTCCCCATAATGCCACTCACCTGGTAGTGGAATCATCATCATTCCTAAAAGATAAGATAATGATCTTCTTTCAGGGTGGTAATTCAGATAACTTAAAACCCTATTTAGTGAAGTTGATTCCGGTTCATCATCCAGTCTGATCCTGTTGCTTATTCTATCGAATAACTTATTGACAGTATTTTCCTCAAGCTCAAACTCCTGTGCGATCTTGCTGACCTTGATCGAGTGTTGACCGAAAGTTTTCATAAGCCGCCGATTGATAAAATCTTCATCGATTTTTCGCTCTCTGCTCATGTCGATATATTCCATCATAGAAATCATTTTAGGCTCTTTAGCTTCCTCTTCAAATTCAAAGAACTCCAGGTCTTCTACGATGTCTCCTTTTTTCTTACCTCCGATTTGAATGATCTTTGCATCAGGATCAACAAAGCAATTTTCGACTATATATTCCAATACATTAATTGCCTTCTCAATAGAAAACCGTATCCCCTCAAACGCTGTTGACTTAAACAAGCTCTCATCATATTTGCAACTCTTGCATCTTCTTGAATATGGTTGTTTCCCGGGGATGTATTCCCTGTTGCCACACTTGAGGCAACAGAATTCTTCATTCCATTTATATCTATCTAAGTCTCTAAGCAATGCGGTCTGCGAATTCATGGGAGGTATTTAAGCCTCTAATATAATACAGTCGATTTATTAGAAAGATTATTCTCAATAACAGCGACAATAAAAAAGCGCTGAAAGTTAAACAGCTATCCGGTTACAGTCGTTCTCACCAATTATGTTTACACAATTGAAAAGTTTATACACAAAAATCCGAGGAGATTACTCTAAGTAAGAACGAAGCACAGCTTTTTAGTTTTACAAAAAAAAACGTCATGGCTACCACGCAAATAACCTTACTAATTCAAAGATGCCTCAAATAACGCTAACAAATGTCAGGAGATTAATCTAAGCAAGAACGAAGCACAGCCTTTTAGTTTTACAAAAAAAGTATCATGGCTACTGCGCAAACAACCTTACTGAATTCAAAAAGACCTCAAATTAAGGCTAAGAAATCTCAGGAGACTAATCTAAGCAAAAACGAAGCACCACATTTTAATTTTACAAAAAAAACAAAAACAGTGACTACTAATAAAAACTCAGTTAAGGTTATTGCGAGATTTTTTAATAAGACAACTGCAAAAAATGAAATCACTTATCAGCGCAAATTGGCAAAGCAGTGCGGTAAGAAAATCGCAGAGATTGAAGCTGCCGATGCCTATTCTGTATATAATAATGCATTTTTCAAGGCAAAAATTCAAAAAATCGGTTCCCCTGAATCTGGCCAGCTGATCATTGTAGTCTATTATAAGACTGAGGTTATTACTAGTCGTAAAAAGAAGAAATCAAAACCAATTGATATGATAGAACCAGAACAAAATGTTATCCCATTGCGGGCACCCAAAATGGTAAATCTTAAAGTCAGCGAAAAAGCTGCAAAGGCAAGGACAATTCTGATCGCCTTGAACACCAAGAACAACTCTAATCTTATCAAGAAGACTGGGCGCACTTTTGAATTCAGGCCATCATATCACCTGGAACTGATAGCGTAGGCCTTCCCCAAATAATCTCTAATAAGACTGCTTTAACCAACGGTTCAAAAAACGAATTCCGAACCGTACAGGGATACTCATGCCCAATAAGTTCAAAAAATTAGTCATCAACCACAAAACAACCATAAAAATGAAAAACTCAACCAAATCAACATCTGCAAACAATTCACAAAACAATCAAACAGCAAACATGGAAAACAACAGCACGATAACATCGCAAGCAGTATCAGAAAAGAAAGTATTCACTTATGAAAGAAGAGTGGAAAAGGTAGCAAACCTAAAGATCCATCCATTCCTCGTTGCCATGAATGTGTCATCTCCAAGTGTCTTGTTCAAGGATTTCTATAACGAGTTTGGTCATATCGAAATGCCAGTAGTAACTGAGGATGGTTTTGTGATCACACATGCTCAGGATGTCCTTGGAGCACAAGAAATTGGGATCGATATCATGGAGATCACAGTCATGAAAAATGCTAATGAAGATGATGTTATCAGGTTCATCAGTTTCAAAGACGTCATAAAACACGGAAAGGCAAAGAGCGCATTCTATAAAACGGTAAAGCTTCTCGAACACTATTTGAATAATACGGAGGCCGGAAAAAAATGGAAAAAAGAGTTTGGGACAACTAAAACCAGACCAATTGCTGCAGCGATCCTCGGTGTCTCAGAAGGCACAATACATAGCGCAAAAAAACTAGGGGATCATAATCCTGAATTACTTACTAAGATCGATAAAGGTGAGATCACCAGTACTGAAGCATTCAAAAAAGTCGATGTTGAGCAGCCAATTGAAAGCAGGAAACGATATAACAACCTTTTCATCTCTAACGTGCCTGGCAAAACAGTT
>JABDEZ010000003.1 GCA_013286835.1 Bacteroidota bacterium | reverse complement strand
ACAGTGCGGCTGAGATATATGGATATAAAAAAAGAGTTGTACTGGTACAGTTGACATTTAACAACTTTATACTGCTACACCTTATGGATATTATTAACCCTTTGTGTAGCAGATTTAGAGAAAATCTCTATTTGAAGCTTTCGATGGGAATTTGCAGTCAGTAATCAGCAAAATATCTTTCTTTTACAGAAAGTTTTAGATGACAAAGGCATATCAATGTATCCATTGCGGAATGATAGAATATTCAGGTGAAACTCCTAAGAACGTCGACTGTAAAATGGCAGCCTTACACCAATGGCATCAAATCGCAATTATGGGAACCAGTATTTACGAATGCTCTAGATGTTTTGCAAAAGTCAAAGCAGAAAAACTTCCTAATTTCCCTTCTTGCCCTGAAGGCGGAGAACATAGTTGGCATCATTTAGGGGAAATTGGACCTAATAGATTTGAGTGTAGAAGGTGTAACGACATTGTTATGACAGACAAATATCCTCAAGACAGTCCATGTCCTCTTAAAGGCCCTCATGCTTGGGAAAAAGTGTGATTTTTAATAATATGGTTCGCTTATTTAGGGGAAATAAAAAGCCAGTCTAAGAATAGACCAGCCCCTATAAACCGTTGACAAGATACTATAAACTGTTTATAGATCAGTCATGTAATTCTTATAAAAGTACTTCATGAAAATGCCCATTGCATGTTCATAGATATCTACATCTTCTCTCTCGCAAACAAGGAATGCCTGAGCTAATAACTCATCCCGTACCTGTATTTCTTCGTCACTGTAAAAAGGTTGTTCTGTCTCATCCTGAATATAATATTCAAACGGGTTATCAGGATGAAATGCTATTCCTTCATTCAGTAACTCGTTAAAGAACATCGTTACATCTTCTACTGTCTCTATCTTCTGAATCATATCTAAGCTTACAATCAAATGAATTGCCTCTATCGAAGATGCAACGTTTTCCTTATTCAATCGATTACAGATCGCTAAAAGACTGCTAATAAAGAGAAGCCACGAAGACATGCCAACACATAGTAATTATAAAAGTGTCAAAAGTGACTCCACTAAATAAATTGCCTAGATGACGGAATTGGTCTACGCGCAATTAAAAACAATTATAAGCCTCTGCAAGCATCAATTTCGAATACTTCAAATCAGCAAGAATATTGATAATACAGGCTTCTGAAGAGATTACAGTGCAATTTTTAGTGCAAGCTGTTTTGAGGGGCAACAAAAAAGCAGTTACGTTTGTGCGTAACTGCTTGATAATCAATGTGCCCAGAACAGGAATCGAACCTGCACTACCTTGCGATAACCAGATTTTGAGTCTAGCGCGTCTACCAATTCCGCCATCTGGGCAATGTGCAATTGTACCAGCTTCGCTTTCGCTTAGCGGGCTGCAAATCTATCAATTCTTTCCTGAATACGCAACAGGTATTTTTTTCTAAAATAGTAATCTTTTATTTGCAATAATAATTGTGTTGTATGTTCACCGTTATCATAGCGTTGTATCAATGGGGCTATCTCATCCTGCCAGTCGTTTAGGTACCCAGTCATGGCTTCTATTGCTTGGTTATTAGGTTTACCACTTTGGGCAGCTTCCTCATATTCACTTACGGTCTCGTTCAGGTCCATCATCTCCATAAGAAATGCTGGGGGCAAACTATACTTTTCTTCCTCTTCCAGCAGCCCATTCAGTTTCAGCACATAGGCCATTGTCCTGTCCGGGTCATTAAGGGTTTTATAAGCATCATTATTAAGGGCCGCCATGCGTAAGGCCTCTGCACGCTCATGCATGGGTGCTTGTGCAAAACGGTCTGGGTGCCATGTACGGCTTAGTTCATAATACTTTGCTTTTACCTGTGCCGGTACAGGATTAAAGCTTTGTGGTAAATTGTATAGTTCAAAATGATTGGTCATGCAAACGAGTGCGTTATATTTGGCTAAAATTAGTAAAGATGCTCCGTATAGGGCTGATAAAAGAAAGAAAATCGCATCCGGATAATCGCGTAGCGCTTACCCCGGCACAGTGCGCTCATATCTGCCGCACTTTTCAAAGCATAGAGATCGTTGTAGAATCCTCTCCGCTGCGGTGCTTTGCTGATGATGAATACAGGGCGCAAGGCATTAGTATAACTGAAGATTTATCTCAATGCAATATACTGCTAGGCATAAAAGAAGTACCACCTGCCAACTTGCTATATGGCAAAACCTATTTCTTTTTTTCCCACACCAAGAAAAAACAGCCTTATAACCGCGAAATGATGCATGCGCTGATAAAGCAGCACATATGTATGATAGACTATGAGTGCCTCACCCACACAGATGAGCAGCGCATTTTGGGTTTTGGGCTGTATGCAGGTATAGTAGGTGCGCACAATGGGCTGTTGGCTTATGGTAATAAAACCGGTTTATATTCCCTGCCCCCTGCCCATCGTATAGGCAGTTACGATGGGGTAATTACAGCATACGGTCGTCAAAAACTACCCAATTTAAAAATAGCTATAACAGGCAGTGGAAAGGTAGCTGCAGGCATAATAGATGTGATGACACGGCTGGATATAGAGCCAGTAGAACCTGCAGATTTCCTCACACACCAATACCAATACCCTGTATACACACACCTGAAAGGCGGTGCGCTCTATGCACGTAAAGACAATAATTTATTTCATAGGGACGATTTTCATGCTAATCCCGAAGCCTATAAATGCTTGTTCACCAATTTTGTCAACCAGACCGATGTATTGATGAATGGTATCTATTGGGAAGAAGACATTGCCCGGTTATTTGATGCAAAAGATATTCAGCGTAACGATTGGCGCATAAGTGTCATAGCCGATATCACATGCGATATAAATGGCTCAGTACCTATAAACCAAGGTGCAAGTACTATAGAAGACCCCGTATATGGCATAAACCGCAAAACCTTACAAAAAGCACCGCCGTACCTGCCATTAACCGAAACTATTGATGTAATGGCTGTCGATAACCTACCCAATGAGTTGCCTCGCGATGCATCTGAATATTTTGGTCTGCACTTCGAAAAATATATAATAGAAGAACTCCTCAAAGATCACAGCGATATACTGGCGCGGGCCACCATATGCAAAGACGGGCAACTCACCCTCCCTTACACTTACATGGCCGACTATGCGTATGAATAGCTCTACGCTAGCAGTTGTTTCACTGCCTCATCAATGGTAGGGTATTGAAACGTAAAACCTGAGCCCAAAATCTTATTTGCGCTTACTGTGCAGCTTTTCAGTACCTCTGCGCTCATTTCACCTAGCATTACTTTCAGGGCCGTTTCTGGCACATATACTGGCAGCGCAAGCCCTTTCTTGTTGCGCCCTATGGCTTTCATCAATTCTTTATTGGTTACTGGGTTTGGCGCTACAGCATTGTATATACCCTTGTTCTTTTCATGCTCAAGGTTATAAACTATCATGTGGCATAGGTCATCTACATGTATCCAGCTTATTGTCTGCTTGCCGGTACCCAATATCGGCACTGCCCCATAGCGTGTCGATTTTTCAAATTCAGGGAACGCACCACTTTCCTTACCCAACACTATTCCAAAACGTAGTATAACTGTGCGCATCAGGTCCTGTGCTGTTTTCGCCTCATTTTCCCAACGTTCACAAGTTATAGCTAAGAAGTCTGTATAGTGCAGCTCGTCTTCTTTAAATGGTATCACTCCGGTTCTGTCTGGCCCATAAAAGCCCGTTGCAGATGCAGATATTAACACCTTACAGCTATGTGCATGTGCTTTTAACTCATGTACAAGATAATGGGTACCGCTAACACGACTATTGGTTATTTCTTCTTTCCTTTTATCTGTCCACCTTTTATCGGCAATCCCTGCACCTGCCAGGTGCACCATGGCATCCACGGCTTCTAGAGCCTCATGGTCGCACTTTTTATGGCCAGCATCCAATAAGGCATATCTTATTATATGCTCGCTTGGGTTTTCCTTTTCTGGGCTGCGGGTAAAAATAATAACATCATATCCCTTATCGATGAGTATTGAGGTAAGGTGTTTGCCTATAAATCCTGTCCCGCCTGTTATCCCTATTGTTTTCATATGCGCTGATCACTTTTCTTGCATTAAAAGTATGCCATATCATCATGCATAATAGCAATTCAGTAAATCAGTTCAGTTATATTAATGTTACAAAAACAATGCTGCTGGCAAGCACTCTGTATCCATACTCCTCACTACTCTTCCTCTGCATGCAATACTACATGTCCATGAAATTTTCGGGTAGCAACATCATAATGGTCGCCCGATGACATAATATGCACAATAATATTTTCAACAGATATCGGTTGACTGAATTCAATATCACCAATATTGTTATAGTCTATCAGTTTACCATCCACAATGGTTACACTGCCACTCCCTATGGCTCTTAGTTCTATACCATTGGTCACAATAACACCGGTATCCTCCCCTAGCCCAATCCCAATAGCTCCCGGGTTTGCAGCCACTGCCTGTGCCAGGCGGTTAAATCGGCCTCTTTTGTCAAAGTGCGAATCAATGATCACATTTTGCATCAGCCCCAGTCCGGTAGTTATTTTTACTTCTCCTTTAAGGCTGGCCTTTGCTGCATTACCCTCGTATATCATGGTACTGCTCATAGCCATAGCCCCGGCGCTGGTGCCCGCTATTACAAAGTGCTCGTCATTATACCTCTTCTTCATTATATCTAAAAACTCCGTTCCACCCAAAATAGAGGTAAGCCTTAATTGATTGCCTCCGGTTATCATGATGCAATCACAATGTCTCAGTTGCTCCAGGTATGCTGCATTGCTTGCATCTTCGCGGGTACGTATCCGTATGTGGCTTATTTTGTTACATCCTAGCTTACTGAAGGCATCCTTATAATTATCAAAAACCTCATCTGGGATAGTCGATGCAGTAGTTAGCACCAGCACATCAGGTTGCAAATGTTCATTTTCCTTCACCAAGTGAACAATATTGCTGAGTATGCCCAGTTCAAAAAAACTCAGTTTGTTGCGCTCTATTATACCTTTTTCCAGGTCTGTGCCTTTATCCTCTGCACCGCCTACAGAAACTAAATAACCTTTAGGATCAGCCAATTAAATAACATTTTAGTAATGGAAACTTAATCTGCAAAAATATTGTTTTTTCATTTTGCACAGCGATTTAATAAAATTTATTAATTTAGGAAGCTTGACAATATAAATGCCACTATATGGCGCAAATATTTTTCTTTTATCAACAGCTATAGCGTTCCTTTAGAGCTGTTTTCTAGGCGTAATATCTGCCATTAGACGCCTGTTGCTTAATTGCTATCTGATTTACGGTGTAGAGAGACGAAAGTCTGGGTGAAGGTTTTTATTTATAGTTCCATTTTTTCAATACCTCTAAATAAGCAAAGTTGACCATATGAAGATACTGAATATAAAAACTATGAATGGCCCCAACTATTGGTCAGCCAAAAGATATAAACTAATTGTAATGCTTTTGGATCTGGAAGAATTAGAGGAAAAACCTACTGATAAAATTCCAGGTTTCCTCCATCGTTTAGAATCCCTTATGCCCAGCCTATACGCTCACCGTTGTTCAGAAGGTGTAGCAGGTGGTTTTTTCACCCGGGTAAAAGAAGGCACATGGATGGGACATGTTATAGAACATATTGCGTTGGAATTGCAAACGCTCGCCGGCATGGATACTGGTTTTGGCAGAACAAGGGAGAGCGATAAAAAAGGGGTGTACCATGTGGTTTTCTCTTACTTGGAGGCCAAGGCAGGTGTGTACACTGCCAATGCAGCAGTTAAAATAGCCGAAGCATTAATAAATAACGAACCTTACGATCTCAGCTACGATATACAGCAGTTAAGAGAAATACGCGAGGCTGAACGCCTGGGGCCTAGCACAGGCAGTATTGTAGAAGAAGCTGAAAAAAGAAAGATACCATTCATACGGCTCAACAGGAATTCTTTGGTACAATTGGGCTATGGCGCTAACCAGCACCGCATCCAGGCTACTATAGCCAGCACCACCAGCAGCATAGCGGTATCGCTGGCATGTGATAAGGAGGAAACTAAAAACCTCCTCGAGGCTTCCGAGATACCGGTTCCACGCGGCTGTATCATTTATAATGAAGAAGACCTGAAGGTTGCCATCAACAAGATCGGCTACCCATGTGTTACAAAACCTATAGATGGAAATCATGGCAAAGGAGCAACAACCAATATCCGTACTTGGGATGAAGCTGTCGAAGCATTGGCTGCTGCAAAAAAGTATTCTCGCTCCATCATCTGCGAAAAATTTATCACTGGTCGCGATTTCAGGGTTCTGGTCATTAATTACAAATTTGTGGCTGCCGCATTACGCACACCAGCCGCTGTAACTGGCGATGGCTTACATACCATTCAGGAACTCATCGATATAGTCAATAAAGATCCACGCAGAGGTTATGGGCACGAAAAAGTACTCACTACCATAAAAATTGACGACTTCACCATGAATATCCTGGGCAAGCATGGATATACACTTAATGAAACCATCTTGCCAAAAGGCGAAGAACTATGGCTAAAACCCACCGCCAACTTAAGTACAGGTGGTACAGCTACAGATGTCACAGATCTGGTTCATCCAGCCAATATAATTATGTGCGAACGCATAGCCCAGATCATTGGCTTGGATATTTGCGGTATTGATATCATGGCCGATAATCTCTCCGAGCCTGTAAGCGAAAACGGCGGTGCTATTCTGGAGGTAAATGCTGCTCCAGGCTTCAGGATGCACCTCGACCCTACAGAAGGTCTTGCAAGGAATGTAGCAGAACCAGTAATTGATATGCTATATCCTCCCGGCACCAATGCCAGGATACCCATTATTGCAGTTTCAGGCACTAATGGCAAAACTACCACTACTCGTCTTATTGCCCATATGGTAAAGCAAACGGGTTACAAGGTAGGCTATACTACTACCGATGGTGTTTATATTCAGAACCAGCTCATGGTAAAGGGCGATTGTACAGGTCCGGTTTCTGCTGAATTTGTATTGCGCGATCCTACGGTCAATTTCGCAGTGCTTGAATGCGCCCGGGGAGGTATCTTACGGGCCGGGTTGGGTTTTCATCATTGCGATGTGGCTGTAGTAACCAATGTAGCTGCAGACCATCTGGGTCTGCAGGGCATAGATACTATTGAAAAACTGGCCCGTGTAAAAGCCGTCGCGACTCAAACAGTATGGCCCGATGGCTACGTGGTGCTCAACGCCGATGATGACCTGGTATATGCCATGGGCACAGATGTCACTTGCAAGGTTGCATTGTTTTCTATGCACGAAAATAGCGAACGGATCAAAGCCCATACAGTAAAGGGCGGTTTGGCCGCTGTTTATGAGCACGGCTACATTAGCATTTTAAAAGGTGCATGGAAAATACGTATCGAAAAGGTCACAAATATCCCACTTACTTTTTCAGGCAAGGCAGAATTTAATATTGCAAACGTGCTGGCGGCAACACTAACAGCCTATACCCGCGACTTCAAAACAGAAGATATTCGACAGGCGCTGCAAACGTTCATTCCGTCTCCAGCGCTTACTCCCGGCCGTATGAATATGTTTCAGTTCAAACATTTTTCTGTTATGCTCGACTACGCCCATAACACACACGGCATCCAGGCAATTGGTAAATATGTCAATTCTGTCGAGTCACCGGTAAAAGTCGGCATTATTGCCGGGGTTGGCGACCGTCGCGATGAAGATATCATTTCTGTAGGTGAGGAATCTGCCAGGATATTCGATGAGATCATTATCCGTCAAGATAAAAATCTCAGGGGCAGAAGCGAGCAGGAAATTATTGATTTGATCAAACAGGGTATTCAAAAAGTAAATGCCACTATGCGTGTCGACGTGATCACGAAAGAAAGTGAAGCTATAGACTTTGCAATAAATAATGCAAAACCCAACTCCTTCATTGTCATCATAAGTGATGTTGTCCCCGATGCACTAGATCAGGTAAAGCGATATAAAGACATTGAAGATGGCACATTGGTTATCGAAGCTTAAATACATTTAAATAATTTAAATACCAATTAAAATACATATAGTGTTACACTCGGCAAAATCACTCAAATGAAATGCCATCACAATTTTTGTGTAGATTTGTAACACTTATTTTTTTTCACAAGCTGCAGTGTCAATACAATACTTGAGGAGTAAGAAAGAATACGATATATAATATTCTTTGTGTAATAGAACGACTTTGTAAAGTACTGCTCAATATAAATAATATAACAAATGGGATGTGGCAGTTGCGGAACTGGCGCAAGCGGCAAACCAGGTGGTTGCAAAAGTAATGGTGGATGTAGTACTGGCGGTTGCAACCGGCTGAATGTTTTTGACTGGCTTAGCGGATTACCCTTGCACGATGGTGCCAAACCTTACCCCGTAATAGAGGTATCGTTTAATAAAGGAAGTAGAAAGGATTTTTACAGGAACAATACACACCACATACCCGAAAAGGGCGAGTGGATAACGATAGAAGGTGTAAGTGGCATAGATGTAGGACAAGTAAGCCTCACTGGCGAACTGGTAAAACTGCAGATGAAAAAAGCAAGCGTGGAGGAAAGCTCTGCTATGAAACGCATGCTGCGACCTGCAACCGACGAGGACCTGAAAGCCTATAACATACAGAAAGAGCGCGAGCAGGAAATACTCGTTCGCTCCCGTGCCATAGCACGCAGTGTAAACCTCGATATGAAATTATGCGAGGTAGAAATGCAGGCTGATGGTAAAAAGGGAACCTTCTTCTACACTGCCGATCAGCGTGTGGATTTCCGTGAGCTCATCAAAGTATTGGCTACAGAGTTCAAATTAAAGGTGGAAATGCGCCAGATCGGTGCGCGCCAGGAAAGTGGTAAAGTAGGTGGCATTGGCTCTTGCGGTCGTGAACTGTGTTGCAGTACATGGCTTACAGATTTCAAATCCGTAAACACTACAGCAGCTCGCTACCAAAATCTGTCTATCAATCAAACCAAATTGTCTGGCCAGTGCGGTAGGCTCAAATGTTGCCTCAATTACGAGCTGGACACATATATGGATGCACTCCGTGTGTTCCCAGACCATGCTGAAACTTTACAGCTGGCAAAAGGCAATGCACAACTGCAAAAAAGAGACATATTCAAAAGCCTCATGTGGTATAGCTTCTCCGATAGCAGCAAGCAATATCCATTAAGTATAGTACGTGTTAAAGAAATAATGCAGCTCAACAAGCAAGGCATCAGGCCCGATGAGTTGCTGCCTGTAGAACTGGAAACCAAAGAAAGCAAGGCTGGTATCAAACCCGATGCAGGCTTTATTAACGATGTAGGCCAGACTTCTTTACGTAACCTCGAAAAAGGGAATAAAAAGAAAAAATCAGGCAATAATCCTGGCAATAGGCCACCTCAGGATGCAGCAGCAGGTCAGTCTGGTACTCCGCGCACTCGCGAACCACGGGAGCAAAGAGAACCTCGCGAACAAAGGCCTGCAGGTGCAGCACGCCCACAAGGCAACCAACCTCAAAAGCAACAGCAGCCCAAAGGTCCACAGCAACCCAAGCAGGCAAATCCGCAGCAGCCAAGGCCCAATCAGCCACAAAAGCAGCAGAAGGCCCCCAATGCTGACGGTACGCCTAACCAGCAGCCAAAGCAACAGCGTCCACCTAACCCGGATGGCACACCAAGCCAGCCCCGTAGCGACCGTGGCCGTAACCGCCGCAACCGGCCAGACAGGCCAGAAGGTGGCCCTAAACCTGCCGGCGAACCTGCACAATCAGAATAAATAAACCGTTATAAATAAACAAAAGAGGTTATCTCGTAAATCCGGGATAACCTCTTTTCATATCGGGGTAGCTAAAATCCATCTTTTCACTTAAAACTCGCCAACACGGCTGCTATATCATTATTGTACTTTCTCAGTAGCACTTTACTTTCCTCGGCTGTAAGCTTGGTTTTACCCATTATGATGCGTATCGCTCTATCAATTAGCTTGCTATTGGTCACTGCCATGTGGGTCATCTTGTTCCCCTCTACCCTGCCGGTCTTTATCATGGCCGTTGTTGTTACCATATTCAGTACCATCTTTTGTGCAGTACCGGCCTTCATGCGGGTGCTGCCGGTCACAAATTCAGGTCCGGTTAGTACCTCTACTTTATAGTCGCTGTTCGCGGCTACTTCGCTATCCGGGCTGCATACAATACAGCCTGTTGTTATTCCTTGTTCCCTGCAGGCTTGCAACGCATATTGTACATATGGGGTTCGCCCACTCGCTGCAACCCCAACTACTATATCTTTAGTGTTTACATTATAAACCATCAGGTCTTTATATCCTTGTTCTGTATCATCCTCTGCACCTTCCACTGCTATGCGTATTGCACTGTCGCCACCGGCTATAATACCAACCACCATCCCTTGTGGCACACCAAATGTTGGTACACATTCGCTGGCATCCAGTATGCCAAGTCGCCCACTGGTTCCCGCTCCTATATAAAACAGTCGTCCCCCATTATCAAACACAGCAATTACTTTTTCTGTAAGCAACGCTATCTGTGGCAATGCATGCGCTACAGCCATAGCCACAGTATTGTCTTCGCTATTAATAGCAAGCAATAGCGCATCGGCACTCATTTGCTCCAGGTTATTGTATTTCGAGTCCTCTTCTGTTAGTGGTATAGGCGGCATTATAGCTAAATCATGTTAATCAATAGTTTCAGATATTTTTGTCCCCCACACCCTGAATATGCGTGGCAGACTCATAATAGTATGCTCATCATTTGTAAATACTTCTAGCTCCTGCAACATTTGCACTATACTTTCCTCAGTCGCTATTCGTTGCTCTATTAGAGTATTCTTTATTTTATCCAGCGTAAGGTATGCCATCCATTTCCCTTTGCCTGTATTAAAAGTAGGTTGTATCACATCAAACCCTATATTTTCTATTCCCGCTTGTCTAAACAATCCAGGCAATCTTGGTCCTATCTCTGCATCCTGCTCGTTATTTCTTGCTGCTTTAGTAAAGTAAGTAACATAATCGTCAAAAGCCTTACACTCCGGGTAGCAAAAGTGGCCACTAAAATGTATATCCTCTACTATTATCTTACCCCCAGGTTGCACACTCTGCACCATCCTTTTTAGCACTTCTAGGGGACGTTCCAAATGCGACAACAAAAATCGTGAATACACAATATCAAACTTATTATCATAGTTAATATCGTATGCACTCATGGCATGAAAAGCTATATTATTCATACCCGCAGCAACAACATCCTGCTGATCAAGCGCTATTATTTCTCTATCAAAATCTATAGCTGTTACACTACCCGTAGGCCCCACAAGTCTCGCTGTCATCATGGCCACATTCCCTCCGCCACATCCCACATCCAGCAAACGCATACCCGGCAATAAACCTTTAGCTTCCAGCAAAGCCCTGGTATGTAGATATAGCACCTCCGCAAGTACATTCAGGCGACTTTTCCCATCCTGTCCGCCGGCTATTATATAGTTACTCCGCTTGTTTGGTGTTTCATTTGACATCCAAACGAAAATACAAGTAATTTCATAACGAGTGGATAAGCCAGAATATCTCCTACATTATACTTTCTGTTTTCTTACTGATGGATCGTATTATTTCATCCAGCTCTTTTGCCGACTGGTCAAGGCAATGTAATAATTCAGGGTCCGCTTTTTCATCTATGCCAATAGTGATCAGATCTACTAGTCCTAAAATTTTGGCTAATGGTGCCCTTACAAGGTGAGATTGTATAAAAGCAATTTCACGTAGCTTATCATTCTTGTCTTGTATTGTCTTTACATAATCCACCTGTTGGGAAATATCACGGGCAATCACCAATGTAGCTTCCTTGCCTTTAAAAAGAATAGCATTAAGTATCACCTCAACATGAAATTGCTCCTTGTTTTTGCGGCGATGTTGCGTAATTACAGTTAAAGGTGCATCGGTAGCTATTGCAGTTTCAATATCCTTTTGAAGTTCATCCCTGTCTTCTTCCATTTTGATATCCATTATGGTCAGGGAAAGAAATTCTTCTTTCGTATAACCATAGCTTTTAATAGCAGCATCATTCACCTGCAATAGCTTTAGGGTTTCAATATCCAGCACCCACATGGGGGCAGGATTCAGAAAGAACAAACTTTTATATTGCGTTTCAGATTCTTTTAATTCCTTACCGTATTGTGCCTTTTCTGCCACTTCAATCTGCAATTCCTTTCTTAGTTGAAATTCTTTGATTATGGTTTGCTTCAACCCCTCAATAGCATTGCTGATCAGTAAAACGAGCATCCAACTCAAAAATATCAGGTTAGACGAAATAGCAACCCAAACTCCTAAAGGATAGTCTTTTGCAAGGGGCGAATGGAAAAAATCAAATTCAATAACAAACGCGCAACCGCAGCATATAAGCAAATTGACAACTACAGAGGCATAAGCATATTGCTTGGGTAAGAAAACTGTAGCTAATACACTTACTGCCAATAAATAGATTGTCCCCGGGCCTGTCAAACTTAAATTGACTAATAAAATAACCGCGAGGCTATATAATGTAGAGACCACAAAAAGTTTCCGGAATAAAAGCGATAACTTTTTGTTTAGTGCAATTAGAACAATAGAGCACAGTACAACAATATCAAATATTCCAATAAAGAAATACCCATTCTCAAAAGAGATCACTAAGCACGGCACCAGTGCTATAAAACACGTTGGTATCAGATAGGTAATAAAGCTTGTAAACAACCTATCCCTCCAGTAGGTAATATCTCCAACGCTTTTAGTCATGCTCCTGGTTTCACGTTCAACCAGCAGTTTATATCTATACCACAATCTCGCAAAAGGGTGTGGAATAGGCGCTCTCATTTCCTTCATTGGTCCTTTATCTTTTTTGTTTCAACCTTAATGCAAGGGCTTATAGCAATACATTAAAAGCCAATTTACTATTGCCGCAATCCCTCATAAAGCTAATTCTCAATAAAATACGGATAAAAATCATTTAAACAAAGAATAATAAATTCAATGATAAAAGACTTTGGCACCTAAATAAATAAAGCATACTTTCGCGCTCTCAAACACTGCCAGGGTACCTGCAGTTATTAAAATATCATTACGCAGATTCACATTCAATAATTATTTGAATTTTTTTTGTTAGTTTAATAACTAATGTTACCTTTGCACTCCATTAATTTTTTATTAACGGTAAGCAAATGCCTACAATACAACAACTAGTACGTAAAGGTCGTCAGCAAATAAGGGCTAAGTCAAAGTCAAGGGCTTTGGACGCATGTCCGCAACGTCGTGGTGTGTGTACCCGCGTATACACAACAACGCCTAAAAAACCAAACTCAGCGCTTCGTAAAGTGGCTAAGGTTCGCCTTACCAACAAGCTTGAAGTCATTGCATACATCCCGGGTGAAGGCCACAACCTTCAGGAGCACTCTATCGTGCTTATCCGTGGTGGTCGTGTTAAGGATCTTCCGGGTGTACGTTATCATATAGTGCGTGGCGCACTGGATACTGCGGGTGTAAAAGACCGTAAACAGAGCCGCTCTAAGTATGGTACTAAGAAAGCCAAAAAAGGTGCAGCAGCGCCAGCAGCTAAGAAAAAATAATTAATTAATAAAGATATTAAAGTCATTCGTTACCGATGAGAAAGGCACAAGCTAAAAAATTACCATTAGCACCAGATCCTAAGTTCAACGACAAGAACGTAACCCGTTTTGTTAACTGCCTTATGTGGGGTGGTAATAAAACTATAGTTCTGGGTCTGTTCTACGATGCGCTGGATAAAGTAGGCACTATTACCAGTGAAGCTGGTTATGATGTGTGGAAACGCGCATTGTCAAACATTACTCCTGCAGTTGAGGTTCGTAGCCGCCGTATTGGTGGTGCTACCTTCCAGATACCTAGCGAAGTACGCCCTGACCGCAAAATATCACTCAGCATGAAATGGCTGATCCGTTTTGCTCGCGACAGGAATGGTAAAACCATGGCCGACAAGCTTGCCGCAGAAATCGTAGCAGCAGCAAAAGGTGAAGGTGGTGCTTTCAAGAAAAAAGAAGACACCCATCGTATGGCCGAAGCTAACAAAGCGTTCAGTCACTTCAAGATCTAACCACATTTTATTGCAATATTCTTTCAAAAGCCGCTCCCAGAGCGGCTTTTCTGTTTATCAAAAATGTGGATATCTTGTCACTCACCCTGTGCACGGGCACAACGGATAGCTGTATATTTGCTTATTAGATCGAGAAATATAAATAGAAATATAAATAATAGACAATGGCAGCAGACGACAAATTAAAAGTGCTTAAACTGGCGCTTGATAAGATCGAGAAGGATTATGGAAAGGGATCAGTGATGATGCTTGGCGACAAGCAAAGGGAAAAAATGGACGTTATCAGCACCGGCTCCCTGGGTCTCGATGTAGCTTTGGGTGTAGGTGGCCTGCCTCGCGGCCGTGTTATTGAAATATACGGTCCGGAATCTTCCGGTAAAACAACCATAGCCATACATACCATGGCAGAAGCGCAGAAAAAAGGTGGTATCTGCGCAATAATAGATGCTGAGCATGCTTTTGATAGTAACTATGCCCGCAAATTGGGCGTAGATGTCGATAACCTCATCATCTCTCAGCCCGACTATGGCGAGCAGGCGCTCGAAATCGCAGATCGTCTGATCTCCTCTGGCGCAGTTGACGTAGTAGTTATTGATTCCGTTGCAGCCTTGGTGCCTAAGGCCGAACTGGAAGGAGAAATGGGCGAAAGCAAAATGGGCCTTCAGGCAAGGCTTATGAGCCAGGCGTTACGTAAACTCACCGCTACTATCTCTCGCACAGGCTGTTGCTGCATATTCATCAACCAGCTCCGCGAAAAAATAGGTGTCATGTTCGGTAACCCGGAAACTACTACCGGTGGTAATGCGCTTAAATTCTACTCATCAGTACGTTTAGATATCCGCCGTGTAAGCCAGATAAAAGATGGCGATGTTGCCAGCGGTAACCGCACACGCGTAAAGGTGGTAAAAAACAAAGTGGCTCCTCCATTCCGCCAGGTCGAGTTCGATATCATATTCGGCGAAGGTATCAGCAAAGTAGGCGAAGTGATTGACATGGGCGTAGAACTGGCCATCCTCCAGAAAAGCGGTTCATGGTTCAGCTATGGCGATAGCAAAATAGGACAAGGTCGCGATGCAGTAAAAACCTTCCTCAACGACAATCCTGAAGTAATGGAAGAAATAGAACAGCGCATCCGGGTTGCACTTGAGCCTGCTGTAAATTAAGAATAACAGGTAACGATCAATATTATCTTATAAGGGGCGGGATCTATTCTCGCCTCTTATATTTTGCCTGGATTACCTACAATCGGGCATTTCATTTTTTCACAGATCATCGGGCATTCAATCTAAATCAGCCACCACAAAGCGTTTCACTTGAAAATCCCAATGCCCAGTATCGGGCATTTTCGGGCATTCCGACTGAAACCCTATAAGATCCCAAACATATCGTGTCCATCTTGCTATCCAGTAATCCTGTTCAAGACAAAAGAGAAGGTGCCCGATAGCGCGGAAGGATCAGCCTCGCAATTGGAACCCTACACTGCCACAAAACACATCGTGTCCATCTTCCAATCCAGTAATCCTGTTCAAGACCAATCATCAGGCATTTTAGCCTAAATCAGCCACCACAAAGCGTTTTACCTGAAAATCCCAATGCCCAGTATCGGGCATTTTCGGGCATTCCGCAATAAAACCCGAATTCCTTCTCTTCTAAAGGGAAAATGCCCGAAAGGGCGAAGGGTTAGCCTCGCGACTGTAACCTCACACCGTCACAACAAATCGTGTCCATCTTGCAATCCAATAATCCTGTTCAAGACAAAAAATCGAGCATTCCGAAATAAAACTGGAATACCTTCCCTTTTAAAGGGAAAATGCCCGAAAGGGCGAAGGGTTAGCCTCGCGACTGTAACCCCACACCGTCACAACAAATCGTCAACAAATCGTGTCCATCTTCCAATCCAATAATCCTGTTCAAGACAAAAAATCGAGCATTTTCGGGCATTCCGCAATAAAACCCGAATTCCTTCTCTTCTAAGGGAAAATGCCCGAAAGGGCGGAAGGGTTAGCCTCGCGACTGTAACCTCACACCGTCACAGCAAATCGTGTCCATCTTGCAATCCAATAATCCTGTTCAAGACAAAAACCGGGCATTTAAAACTTAAAATTGTATGTAATACTCGGTATGATAGGAAAAATGGACACCTCTATCACCTGCAACTTTATCCCACCCGGACTATTCACTGTACCAGTCTGGTTCACATATAGGAAGTAGGGGTTGTGCCGGTCATATACATTGTAGATGCTAAATGCCCAGCTCCCCTCCCATTTCTTAGGTTTTGCATGCTGTGGGGTATAAACAGCCGAAACATCAAGGCGGTCATACGGGAAAAGCCTGAAACCATTTAATTTCCCGTTCTGCTGTACCAGGTTATTATTTATAAAATAAAAAGAGCTGGGCAAAGTAATAGTAGTACCCGAGCCAAACACAAACACAGAAGAGAAGGTCCATTTCTTACTATATTGGTAAGAGCCTACTATAGACACATCATGTCGCTGGTCGTACTTCGCTGGGAAGGTTTGTCCATTATTAAGTGCCGGGAAGGTGAGATTGGTATACGCCAGCGTATACCCTATCCAGCCGGTAAACTTGCCTTGTGTCTTGTTAATAAAAAACTCAGCCCCATAGGCCTTGCCACTGCCAAATACGTACTCCTGTTCAGGGTCTATCAGTGAGTTGGGGGTGTACCCTTCCTTATATTGTATCTGGTTCTGCAAGTCCTTATAATATACTTCCACAGAGGTTTCCAGCTTATTATCCAGGAAGTTGCGGAAATACCCTACCGAATACTGCCAGGCTATTTCAGGTTGTACTATATAGGTACTGGGCACCCACACATCGGTAGGCAATGTAGTACCGTTGTCGCTCAGCAAGTGTATATATTGGTAGGTTTTGGCAATACTAGCCTTTATGCTCGATGCCTCATTAAGCTCAAAACGCAGGTTTAGTCTCGGCTCCCAGCCGCCATAGCTCTTCACCAGTTGTCCGCTGCTGTAGGCTGTACTATCGGTCTTCACACCATTCAGGTTGTATATGTAACGGGTATATGGCCCTACTTGTCCAAACCACGAGTAACGTATGCCGGCATTCACCCGCAGCCACGGCGTCAGGTCAAAATCATCCATTATATATGCGCCTGCCTCATGGGCGTATTTTATCAAGGCGTTATTAGGCCGCAACACCGTAGTATCTACCTCACCCGAAACCTGGTTGGGAGTAAACGTGTGGTATATATAGTTGAACCCTGCTTTAAAATGATGGTGAAATGTGGTGTAGTAATCCAGGTCGCTCTTGGCATTATAATCCTTTATCCCAGACGATAACTTTATAGCAAACAAGTTCTGATTGAAGCTCGAAGCAAAATTGTAATCATTATAAATAACAGACGTGTTCACAAATATTTTATCGCTGAACAGGTGGTTCCAGCGCAGGGTAGCTGTCTTGTTACCCCAGGGTATATCGGCCTTAAATGTACCTGTCGAATTTTCATAATTGAACTTATCCAGCCCCATATACCCGCTCAGAAACACTTTATCCCTATCAGAAAACGTATAGTTAGCCTTCAGGTTAAGGTCATAAAAATAGTATCCGCTACCGGCTAGGTTCCCTTTCAGGAAGGGTTTGGTAAGTACGTCTATATACGTACGCCTTCCCGCCAGCAGAAATGAGCCTTTATTCTTCTTTAGCGGCCCTTCCAGCGTCAATCGTGATGCTATCAGCCCAATACCCCCTTCTGCATGAAACTCCTTGTTGTTACCATCCTTCATCGTCACATCTACCACCGATGATAGGCGCCCACCATAGTTCGCAGGAGCCCCACCTTTTATTAGGGTCACATCTTTTACAGCATCAGAGTTAAAAACAGAGAAAAAACCAAACAAATGACCAGTATTATAAACAACGGCCTCATCCAGCAAAACCAGGTTTTGGTCCGGCCCACCACCACGTACATAAAAACCAGCGTTACCTTCCCCTGCCGATTGTACGCCTGGCAGCAATTGCAGCGTCTTCAGTATATCCACCTCTCCAAACAGCACAGGCAATGTCTTTATCCGTTCTATAGACAGCTTTGTGGTACCCATCTCCGTGTTTTTCACGTTCTCATCCTTCCTTGCAGATATCTCAACTTCTTTAATAACGTTCTGGTTTGCAAGATCCACATTCAACGTCTTGCTATCTACCATTTCCAGCTTTTCGGTATGAGTAGTAAAGCCAACATAGGCAAAGCTAACAGCATAAGTAGCTGCAGGTACAGATATAGAATAGAACCCGTAATTATTGGTTTGTGCAGCCTGATTGGCTTCTTTAATAAATACAGTGGCACCTATCAGCAATTCTCCGGTGGCACCATCATGTACATACCCGCTCAATGTCACCTTTTTTTGTGCGTATGCACTGGTGGCAAGCATTAATATCAAACCTATTAATAAGGGCAGCCGTCCACAAAACCGGATATACATCTCTAGCTTTATTTTAAAGAATCCTCAACATCACCACATTCCAGCATCTTCTTTCCAAAATAAGGGTTCTTTATCTCGCTCTCATCACTCAGCCAGTTAGCGCCTTTTTCATTCAGGGCCATAGGGCAATGCTCCAGGTACACATGGGCATTCTTCAGTTGCACCTTTTGCAACAGCACAAAAAATGCATCCGATAATTTACTAAAGGGCACACGCTGTGCCTCGCAAGTAGCATCCTTGCTGCCTGTTATAGCCTTTGCCGTCATTAATATTGTATCTGTATATGGCAGCAGTTGCTGCTGTGTTTTATCTTTTTGCAATAATGCCTTCAGGCTGTCTGCGGCAATTACCAATTTATGGGCAGAACTGTCCACCCGACGAGCATCGATAGCTACCAATGCATTCTTCACGTCATAGTATTTATTCACTACTTCAAGCAAGGTCTGTGTACCATTGTCATTAAGTGCACTAACAGGTAGCTTTTCGGCAGCAGCAATTGTTTTATTCAGTGTATCATCTATAGATGCTGTTTTATTAGGGGTATTGTTGCATGCCATAAGGCCAATTGCACATGCTAAGAACAGATATATGAAGCGCATAAATAAAAAAAATTTGTAGCAAAAATACAGGAACGTATCATGCTAAACACAAGGAACGTAATTTTGTTGCATCATGTTGATCTCATTACAAAATTTATCATTTTCATTTGGCTCAAGGCCAATACTTGAAGATGCAAGCTGGCAGATAGGTACAGGCGAAAGAATAGGACTCGTAGGCAGTAACGGAGCAGGAAAATCCACCATTCTAAGATTAATGACCGGAGCCTATACGCCCGAGTCCGGTGTCATAAATAAGCCAAAAGATGTAACATTAGGCTTCTTTAACCAGGATCTTTTAAGTTTTTCTACCGATGATAGCATATTAAAGGTAGGCATGCAAGCCTTCGAAAAGGCACATGAAATTGAAAAGTTGATGGAACGCATCCTTCATAATCTGGAAACTAAACCAGATGATGAAAAACTCCTCGACGACTATAGCCATGCCCTGCACGATTTTGAAGTGGCAGGTGGCTATGAAATGGAACACCGTACGGCAGAAGTACTGGAAGGGCTCGGTTTCTCAACAACAGACTTACAACGTCCTTACAATACTTATAGCGGTGGTTGGCGTATGCGGGTGCTACTGGCAAAAATGATGCTGCAACAGCCCGAGTTACTCCTGCTCGATGAACCTACCAACCACTTGGACTTGCCGTCTATTGAGTGGCTGGAGCGTTATTTGATAGGTTATCCCGGCAGTGTGGTTATTGTGTCGCATGATCGTTACTTCCTCGATCGTATGGTGACTAAGATTGTTGAAGTATGGCAGCGCGATCTGTATCAATACAGTGGTAACTACACTTTCTTCCAGAAAGAAAAGGTAGAGCGCATGGACATGCAGCAGCGCGAGTTTGAAAACCAACAGAACTACATACGCCAGCAGGAACGCTTCATCGAGCGCTTTAAAGCCAAGGCATCTAAGGCAGCACAGGCACAGAGTGCCATGAAACGGTTGGATAAACTGGACAAGATAGAATCTCCCGATTCATCAATGCCAACCATGAACATCAACTTTGATGTCGCAAAGATTCCAGGTAAGGTAGTTTGTACACTTACAGGCATTGATAAGAATTTTGGTGAGCTCAGCATACTCGATAGTGCAAATGCAGAAATAGAACGAGGCGATAAAATAGCATTGATAGGTGCAAACGGAAAGGGGAAATCTACCTTATTGCGTATAATAGCAGGCGTTGAAACCTTTGAGGGTGAGCGTAAATGGGGCCATAATGTAGAAGAAAGCTTCTATGCACAGCATCAGTTAGAATCGCTGAATGTAGAATTTGAGATCCTCGAAGAATTAAAACAGTGCCGCAGCGGTAAAACTGAATTGGAACTAAGGCAACTCCTCGGTTGCTTCTTGTTCAGTGGCGACGATGTATTTAAGAAAATAAAAGTACTAAGCGGGGGCGAAAAAGCACGAGTAGCTTTGGCTAAAACCATTGCTGCAAAGGGCAATTTCTTAATGCTCGATGAGCCTACCAACCACTTGGATATGCAGAGTGTGGAGATGCTCATAGAAGCGCTTAACAAATATACCGGTACTCTTATTCTTGTTTCGCACGATAGGTATTTTATAAGCAGAACTGCAAACAAAATATGGAGCATAGAAGGTGGCGAAATAAAAGAATTTGTAGGTAGTTACGATGAGTGGGTGGTATATCAGCAAGATAAATTGAAGCGCGAACAAGCTGCCGCCAGCGAACCTGCGGCAGTTGCCAAACCTAAACCTGTCGAAAAAAAAGAAACAAAACAGGTACCGGTAAATGATGCTGAAATAAAAAACCTTAAAAAGGAACATCAAAAACAGCAGCGCATGTTCGAACAACTGGAGGCAGACATGAATAAGGCCACTAAAGAGAAAGCAGAGCTGGAAGCTAAGCTGGCCGATCCTTCCCTTTATACAGATAGGGATAAGTTTGCAAAACTGGATGAACAATACCGCAAACATGTTGTGAAAGTAGAGGAACTGACAAAAGCTTATGACAAAGTTTTTGAACAGATCCTGGCCCTCGAACAGCAGCTTTCTTAAACATGATTAGGAAGTTTACACATAGCTTATAGAATGTATTGCTTATGTGTCATACCCTATGTACCTTTAGTAAGAATTTGTAACAAACCAATATAATATGCCCTCTTTTGATATCGCAAGCAAGGTTGACTTGCAAACTTTAGATAACGCAATAAACATAGCCAAAAAGGAAATTGACAATCGTTTCGACTTCAAGGGAAAGCACATTGTGCTCGACCTGAACAAGAAAGATATGATACTCACTCTTGAGGTGGAAAGCGATATGCAGCTGCAGCAGGTGCAGGATGTAGTAATTACCAAAGCTATGCGCCAGGGGCTTGAAGCAAGCAGTTTCGACCTCACCAAAGAACCTAGTGGCATGGGCAAGTTCCTGAAGAAAAACGTTCCTGTAAAAAACGGGATAGACAAGGATTTTGCAAAGAAAATAGTGAAGCTGATAAAAGACAGTGGCTTAAAGGTTCAGGCGGCTATCATGGACGATATAATACGTGTGACAGCTAAAAAAATTGATGACCTGCAAGATGTAATTCAACTCTGCCGTTCATCAGATCTGGAACAACCACTACAGTTTATAAACATGAAAGCTTAGGGCTTTGAAAGTATAATATGTGTCCATTAATGAAAACTCCCGGCTATTAAGTATGGCCGGGAGTTTTTCATTCAATTTGGTATTAGAACTGACTGTTCGAGTCTTTTAATAGCGGCTGTGCCTTGTCTTTTTCAGATACTAAGGCCAGATTCATATCTACCTTCCAGTCTATATTCAGTGAAGGATCTGCATAATATACACCTCCTTCCGTACTCTTATCGTACAGGTTATCGCATTTATAGAAAACTTCCGCTGTATCTGTAAGCACAGAATAGCCATGTGCAAAACCCTTAGGCACCAGGAACTGTAATTTATTTTCTGCTGTAAGCTCCACACCATACCATTGTCCGTATGTTTTGCTGTTTTTGCGTATATCCACAACAACATCCCATATTCCCCCTTCTAATACACGCAATAACTTGGTTTGTGCAGTCGGGTTATTTTGGTAATGCAGCCCACGCAGCACATTCTTTACAGATCGTGCCTGGTTATCCTGTACAAAGTTGGTTGCAAAAGAAGTTGCCTGTTCAAAAACCTGTTTATTGTAGCTTTCAAAAAAATACCCTCTATCGTCTTTATGCACTTTCGGTTCCAGTATCAGCAATCCTTCCAGCGGGGTGGTATGTACAATCATTACGACAATTGATTTATTATTTTCAGGAAATTTTGTGTAATGAACGCAAGGTCTTCTTCCTTAAATTCGGTATGTATAGGCAGTGATATCACGCAATCCTGCAGCATATCTGTTACCGGTAGTTGATATTGATCGCTGCCAAATTCTTTCAGCATATTTTGTTTGTGGCATGGTACCGGATAGTATATCATGGATGGTATGCCCTTTTCCGCCAGCTTTTTCTGTACTTCGTCCCTGCTTACATTTTTAAGTTGTAAGGTGTATTGATGAAACACATGATAAGAATAAGGAGCTCTGTAAGGGGTTACAATGTTGGGGTTAACACTAAAAGCAGCATCATAATAATCCGCAACTGCACTGCGTGCTGCACAGTATTCATCCAGGTGCTTTAATTTAGCACGTAACACCACGGCTTGTATAGTGTCCAAGCGACTATTCACTCCCACCACTTCGTGGTAGTAACGTTCCTTTTGGCCGTGATTGGCTACCATTTTCAGCTTTTCGGCCAGTTCATCATCGTTGGTGAACATCGCACCACCATCACCATAGCAGCCAAGGTTTTTAGAAGGGAAGAAAGAAGTACAACCTACTATGCCCATTGTTCCTGTCTTCACAGTCTCGCCGTTAGAGAAAGTGTAAGTCCCCCCTATCGCTTGTGCATTATCTTCTATTACAGGTATATTATATTCTTTTGCAAGTGCCAGCAGCGGCTCCATATTGGCGCTCTGCCCATATAGGTGCACCGGTATTATTGCCTTCGTATTGGGTGTTATCGCATTCTTTACCGCATCAATATTCATGGTAAAGGTATCTGCATCCACATCCACAAATACTGGCTTTAGGCGCAATAAAGCCACAACTTCTACTGTTGCTATATAAGTATACGATGCTGTTATCACCTCATCCCCTGGTTTTAACCCCAGTGCCATAAGGGCTATCTGTAGCGCATCGGTGCCATTAGCGCAAGGTATTACATGCTTTACACCCAGGTAGGCAGCCAGCTCCTTGGCAAAGTGCTGCACATCTGGTCCATTAATAAAGGCAGCGCTTTCCAGCACTTGGCTTATGCCTGCATCCACTTCAGATTTTATCTTTTGGTATTGACTTTTAAGGTCAACCATTTGCAAATTTCGCATCTCTTAATTTTAATGTTTGCAAACCTACGTCATACCCTGCATTCGTCAAAGCTTTGCGTATTGTTTAACACCACAAAAAGGTTGAGACCTCATCGTTAAGTTATATTATTTGCTAACTTCACCGCTACAATTTGTCTTTAAAGAATGAAGTCTGTTTTCATTGCCGTTTTTATATGCCTGCTATGTACAGGCTCTGCTGCCCTTGCGCAGCAAGACGATCTGTTTGGTACAGTAAAGGTTGCTGAAACACATAAGGGCTGGATAATAGGGGCAAATGGAAATTTTGATATTCCGGCGGCAGATATGGCCAAGGAATTCGGGCTTAGTAGTCGCATTGGCCCGTCTGTTTTATATAAAACCAAAGCCAATTGGATGTTTGGTGTCAAGGCCGACTTCATTTTTGGTGCTCAGGTTCACCCCGATTCCTTTATGATTAATTTAAAGGACAAATACGGTGAATTCATTACTGAAAGCGGTGCCCGTGTTACCATTCCTACCAATGAGCGCGGGTACATGATCGGCTTACAGGCTGGTAAAATAGTGAACACCTCCAAGCGAAGTAAAGACAACGGAGTATTGTTTATGACAACTGTGGGTTTCATTCAGCATAAAATCCAGATCAATAACCCTGACGGTGTCCCGGCTCTTAATACTACGTACCAAAAAGGATATGACAGGCTTACAAACGGCTTGTTTATTGAGGAAAGCATTGAATATTCTTATTTCGCAAAAAGCGGTTTGCTTAACTTTCACATAGGGCCCGATGTAATGCTAGCCTCCACACAAGACCGTCGCGATTACCTATTTGATGTTATGCGTCCCGATACTAAGCAACGGCTTGATGTATTGTTTGGCATACGTGGTGGTTGGTATTTCTGCATCTTTAAACGCAAAAGCGAAGACATACTCTTTTAGTTACAGCCACTACACAGCCCGTAAATAATAGTACTTTGCCCGGTAGCCTTAAACCCTTTGGGTAAGTTTACAGCTGTCACAGGCAGGTTATCCATGCAATACATTTTATGGCAGGCAGTACAGTTAAAATGCAGGTGGTTATCGTTATGGTGATGTGTAGTGCAGTTATGCTTGCATAAAGCAAATCGGGTCACTCCATCAATGTCTATTACTTTATGCACCAGGCCCACTTCTTCAAAATCATTAAGAATGCGGTACAAGGTTATCCGGTCTATTTTCCCAAGCATAGGCTCCAGCTCCATGTGGCTTAGAGCCAATCCATCTGGTTGCAATATATCCAGCACCTTCACTCGTGCTGTTGTCACTTTCAGCCCTTTATCCTTTATTTCTTGTGCAGCATTCATAATATTGATGCAAAGATAATGAATATAGATGCAACAGAGTTGCTTTATGCTTACATTTGCAACTCTGTTGCATAAACAATGTCATCACATAAACACATAATAGGTTCCGATCGCCTGGGAATAGCAAGTGCAGTATTGTGCATGATACATTGCATGATAGTACCTTTGGCTTTTGTACTTAAGGTCTGGTGGAGTAACCACACCATTTACACGTTACCATCTTGGTGGGGCATGCTCGATTATTTTTTTCTGGTCATAAGCTTTATTGCTGTTTTCCACTCTTCATCTCATGCTCTGTCAAGGAACATCAAAGTGTCTTTTTGGTTCTTTTGGGCAGTGCTTACAACTGCAATTATTTTTGAAGATGCTATCCATTGGCTTGCATATGTAGCCTCTGCGGGGCTCATCACTACCCATATTATCAACTTAAAAATGCAAAGGTCCTTACGAAAGATAAAAACAGCTTGATACTTTGGGTTAAATATATTAATTAAGTACAATATTATAGTTTTTTGTCCCTCAAGACAACGATCAATACAGTTGTTCCTTTCAACAAGGGATATTGTTTCTTGGCTTACATCATCTTTATAATCATATTTAACGATCGTAACGCTAATAAGCCTATGCTTGCAAATTATAAATTCAATTGCGATGACTATTACAAAATGCATATGAGTTTACCCCATATTTTCTCCTTTACTCTATTTCTTCCGCGTTTAGTATAAAGCACTTACTTTTACACCGTATGTATCCCGATTTTCAGATTTTATTTGAGCGTCTCTTTGGCACAGCTATACCCGATTGGTTAAGCATTTTTAAAACATTTGGTTTTATCGTTATGCTGTCGTTTGTTGGCGCAGCATGGACCACCAGCAGCGAGCTGAAACGGAAAGAAAAACAAGGCTTCCTGAGCCCTGAATATATAAAAGTGTTGGTGGGTAGGCATGCTACCATTTATGATTTCCTATGGTCGGCATTAGGAGGATTTCTTATTGGATTTAAAGTAGGTGGTCTCTTTGGTCATTTTCACGATATTGCCCCTAATCCGCTCGGGTATCTTTTTTCTATAGAAGGCACACCTCTTTGGGGTATAGTTGCAGGCCTGGTATTGGGGTATCTTAAATATGCAGAAGTAAAAAAGCAGGCACTGCCAGAACCAGAAACAAAAACGATGTTAATGCATCCATACCAGCGTATGTTTGAGATCGTTTTGATCGCGGCAGCAGGTGGTTTTGCTGGGGCCAAGATCTTCAACGCATTTGAAACCTGGGACGATTTTTTGCGCGATCCTATAGGTAGTATTTTCAGTAGTAGTGGTCTTACATTTTATGGTGGCCTTATCGTAGCAACTATTGCGCTTTACTATTATACTCTCAAACACAAAATACCGTTTCAGTACATGTGCGATTCTGCTGCACCAGGTCTCATGTTGGCTTATGGTGTAGGCCGCCTGGGTTGCCAGATAGCAGGAGATGGCGATTGGGGAATTTATAACACAGCTTATGTAAGCAGCCCCGATGGTGTATTGAGGCCATCTGTAACCCCTGCCGATGCCGAATATGCTACACGCATGATCGGCAACCAGCCACATACTTTTTTTGCGGGCTGGCATGGTTTCCCGCAATGGTTGTTCGGTATGAATTATCCGCACAACGTAAACGACGACGGAATGGCTATTGCCGGTTGCATAGGCCGTTATTGCCATGTGCTCCCCGTAAGCGTATTCCCTACCCCCATTTATGAGTCTTTTGTATGTATCATCTTGTTCTTTGTACTTTGGGGCATTCGCAAAAAGATCACCAAACCATTACATCTGTTTGGTATATACCTTATACTTAACGGTATAGAACGCTTTTTTGTAGAGCTCATCCGGGTCAATTCAAAATATAATTGGGGATTTATTAAACCTACTCAGGCAGAGATCATTGCTGTATTTATGATGTTGGCCGGCTTATCTATTATTCTCTTTTACAATAAAAAAAATAAAATAGCCACACCTCAGATCCCTGATATATCTACCCCATAGCGGGCTTATAATCCGGTTGGTTATAACCAGCAAGTGTATATACTTCCCCAAGTGTATATTTATGTATCCCAGGCTTATTGTATGTGGCGGCATTAAGCATAGCCATAGCTACCGTCTTGCCCGGTATAGGTCTCAGATTCTGCAATCCCGGCAACATACTTACCACTTTCATGATCGCAATACCTACTTGCTCCCCTATTCTTAGATCTTTTCTATGGCCGCTCAGTATCCCTGGTCTTATTTCGTTTATACTGTCAAATGCTAGCCGTTCAACAGCTCGCTCCAACTCCCCCTTCATACGGGAATAAAACAACTTCGCACGCGGATCTGATCCCGCAGCAGAGATCAATACATACACCGGTACCCCATTATCAGCTGCCATTGCTGCCGTCTCGTACTGGTAAGTATAATCTACCTTATACTGGGCATCCTTACTTCCCGCACTTCTTAAAGTTGTGCCCATAGCCGAGAAAAGCACATCACCTGTCACAAGCGCTCTCCATTGTTCTGGCTCATCAAAGTCAACCACATGCTCTGTTAATTTAGCATTTTGTATTCGGGAGCTTGTGCGTACAAAAATCACCACTTCATTAAAACTGGAATTTCGTAATAGCAACTGCACCAACTGAAGACCTACTAAACCTGTCGCACCAATCACTATTGCTTTCTTCATGTTTTGTTCTTATACCTATAGGCATGAAAATTTTATGCCAACTAGAATTATTTCCGGAAGCAGATGTAAAAAATGACAGAATGGAAGCTATTACAGAAATAAACGAACCAAGAGAAAGCTAAAAGTGTGGGTGTACCTTCCGGTTAAATGTCGAAGCAATAAACCTAATTTATCAATCAGATATCAAACTAATAACAACTGGTAGTGCCTTCAAAGAAGGCAGCTGGAGATGGTGCTAAAATACTGGGGAGGATATAGCGTACAATAAAAGCTTTGTGATACCTAAAGGCAACAAAAAAGAAGAAACAATAAAAACCCATCCTTACGCATATTCATAAGGATGGGTCCGACAATACTATTATTGCAAGTGTAGCTATTCGGCAGTCTTTTCAGGCTGCGGATTATGGCTACTATTCAACTCAGTATTCTTGGCCTCAGCCGCCTCTATAGGGGCAAAATTAGATAATGCTTCACCACGACCTTTACGCACCACTGTGGTATGCTCAAAGTGAGCAGATGGCTTCCTGTCCGCTGTTACTACTGTCCATCCATCCTCAAGAGTTTGTACTTCACGTGTACCCAGGTTAATCATAGGTTCAATGGCCAATACCATACCTTCTTTTAAGCGCTTGCCATCGCCACGGCGGCCGTAGTTAGGTACCTGTGGGTCTTCGTGCAACTTACGCCCCACTCCATGCCCCACCAGCTCACGTACCACACCATAGCTATGTTCTTTAGCTGTATAATTTTCAACTGCAAAGGAGATATCCCCTACCCTGTTATTTTCACGAGCTTGAAATATGGCCCTGTGCAAAGATTCCTTAGTAACCTGCAACAGTTTCAAAACTTCAGGTTTCACATCACCTATAGCAAAAGTATATGCGTGGTCTCCATGGTACTCATTCATGAAAACACCACAGTCAACAGAAATAATATCGCCATCCTTGATAATGTAGTCACTCGGGAAACCATGTACTACTGTCTCATTAACAGATATGCAAAGCGAAGCAGGAAAACCATGATAATTTTTAAAGGAAGGCACACCACCATTATCTCTTATAAAGGTTTCAGCCATCTTATCAACAGACGCTGTAGTGATGCCTGGCTTTAAAAAAGCTGCCACCTCGGTTAAGGTGGCAGTTACCATTAAAGCGCTTTTTCTGATTAATTCAATTTCGTCTTTTGTTCTTATATGTATCATTAAAAAGAAATCCGGTTAAAATTAATTACACACCTACACCAGTACCTGTATTAGTAGCAGTACGGCCAGATATACGACCAGTCTTCATCAACCCGTCGTACTGACGCATCAACAAATGGCTTTCTATCTGCTGTAGTGTATCCAATATAACAGCTACACCTATCAGCATTGATGTACCACCAAAGAACGATGCAAAACCGCTGGTTACACCAAGTAAGGCTGCTATACCAGGCAATATACCAGCTATAGCCAGGAAGAATGCACCAGGCAGGGTAATACGGTCCATAATAGTTGCAATGTAGTTAGCCGTTGGCTCTCCAGGTTTCACACCTGGTATGAAACTGTTGTTACGTTTCAGGTTATCAGCCATTTCAGTCGGGTTAAAAATAAGGGCAGTATAGAAATAAGTGAATGCAATAACCATCACTGCATATATCAGGTTATACCAAAGTGAGGTATGATCAGATAGTGCCCTTATAAAACCTGCTGCATTTTCATTGTTAGTGAATCCAACAACAGTAGCTGGTATAAACATAATGGCCTGCGCAAAGATGATTGGCATCACACCTGCTGAGTTTACTTTCAACGGTATAAAATCCCTTGAACCAGAAACTTCACGTGCAGGGTTAGTGCTGCCTACTATACGGCGTGCATAGTTAAGCGGTATTTTACGTGTACCTTGCGTAAGCAATATCAGGCCTATAATTACCCCAACAAATATTGCAATTTCTATCAGAAATATAAGCAGTCCGCCACCACCACCAATATTACGGTAGCTAAACTCCTGCAATACAGAGTGCGGCAAACGGGCAAGGATACCCACCATGATGATAAGCGATGTACCATTACCTATACCTTTATCTGTTATTTTTTCACCCATCCACATTACAAACAATGTACCTGCAGTGAGTACAACAACGGTAGAAAGCCAGAAAAGGAAAGGATTAAACTCAGGAACTATTGCAGGGCCGCTTTGGTTACGCAGGTAAGCAACATAAGCGCTGGCCTGGAAGGCAGTAACAAGAACAGTGATGTAACGTGTGTATTGATTGATTTTGCGACGGCCGCTATCTTCACGCTGCATTTTAGCAACTTGTGGTATCACGATGCCAGCAAGCTGCATAAAGATAGACGCAGAGATATATGGCATAACACCCAATGCAAAAATGGAAGCACGACTGAACGCACCACCTGCAAACATATTGAACAGACCAAGCAAACCTTCAGTGCTACCACCAAGTGATAATAAATTAGGATTGATACCAGGCAATGTTATATAACAACCTACACGATAGACAAAAATAAGTAATAGCGTGTATAGGATGCGCTTACGGAGTTCATCAATACTCCAGATGTTCTTAAGCGTTTCGATAAGTTTCTTCACTGAACTAAGGTTAATCTGTATGAAATGCGAATAAACGATAAAAGACGCATTTAACCAAATGCGTCTTTTATACAGTAAAAATTATTATAGTATTTCTATTGTGCTGCCAGCTGCTGTTATTGCATCTTTAGCCTTTGCGCTAGCCGCATTAACTTTAAACGCAATTTTAGCTTTTAACTCACCATTAGCCAATATTTTAACAAGATCAGTGCGATTGATCAAACCATTGATATAGAGCTCATCAGGAGTAAATTCCTTCAGTTCGTATTTCTCAATAAGGAAATCCAGTTGACCCAGGTTAAACACTTTATAGTCAACGCGGAAGTGATTGATAAAACCGCGCTTAGGCATACGGCGCTGTATAGGCATCTGGCCACCTTCATGACCTCTCTTAGACTGATAACCTGTACGTGCCTGCTGACCTTTGTTACCCTTTGTTGAGGTACCACCATGTCCGCTACCTTCACCACGGCCAATACGTTTTGTTTTATGGGTTGCTCCCGCTGCTGGCTTTAAATTATGTAATTCCATTGTATTAGCATTTTTGAACTTGCGCGGAATGTTAAACCGCTCGCAAATTGATTATAAATAATTAGTTTACTTCTTCAACTTTCACCAGGTGGTGTACTTTTTCCACCATACCCAGTATCTGCGGGGTTGCTTCTACTTCAACAGTGAAGAGCATCCTGCGCAGGCCTAAAGCTACAAGCGTACGCTTCTGGCGCTCAGAACGGTCAATGCCGCTTTTTACTTGTGTGATCTTAATTTTTGCCATGATTGTATACAGTCAATAAAGGTTAAACTCGTCAACCTTAATTATTAAAAAATATTATCCGTTAAATACTTTCTTAAGATTCACATTACGCTGCCTGGCAACCTGTATAGGTTCGCGAAGCATACCTAATGCTGTAAAGGTTGCCTTTACCACGTTGTGCGGGTTAGCAGATCCTTGAGATTTAGACAGGATATCAGTGATACCTGCAGCTTCAAGCACAGCACGCATGCTGCCTCCTGCTATTACACCAGTACCATGTGCAGCTGGCTTAATGAACACCTTTGCAGCGCCTTCTTTAGCCAACTGGTCATGTGGTATAGTACCATTCATAACCGGTACTTTTATCAGGTTCTTCTTAGCGTCATCTATACCTTTGGTGATGGCTTCCTGTACTTCCTTGGCCTTACCCAGACCATGGCCTACAACGCCATTACCGTTACCTACAACCACCAGGGCTGAAAAGCTGAATGCACGGCCGCCCTTTGTAGTCTTTACCACACGGTTGATAGATACTACCTTTTCATGCAGATCCAGATCCCCGGCTTTTACGCGATTAAAATATGCTTTCGACATTATATTATATGAAAAAAGTTAAAATTATATTGTTATAGTTTCAGACCACCTTCACGTGCGCCATCTGCTACAGCCTTTACACGGCCATGGTACAGGTAACCTCCACGATCAAAAACAGCTGTTTCTATACCTACTGCCTTTGCTTTATTTGCTATTGCTTTACCAACTAATACAGATTTTTCAACCTTATTGCCTGCTATAGCAACTATGTCCTTTTCACGGCTGTTTGCTGATGCAAGTGTAGTACCTGTAGCATCATCTATCAGCTGAACATAAATATCTTTATTGCTGCGGAAAACTGAAAGACGTGGCTTATTTGCAACACCCTTCACTTTTGCGCGTATACGCCAGCGCAATTTTTGGCGACGTACAACTTTCTGATCTAATGCCATGTTAACTTGTTTTTTACGGGCTCAGGCTGCTTGCGCTTCCCGGCTACCGGAATTTGTTATTAAAAGATATAAACAATCATCACCCGGTTGTTCCAGGTGATGATCAATATTATTTACCTGCTGACTTACCTGCTTTACGGCGTACAATCTCACCGGCGTAACGGATACCTTTACCTTTGTACGGTTCTGGTTTACGCAGCCCACGTATCTTTGCAGACACCTGGCCAAGCAATTGTTTATCTATAGATTCAAGTATGATGCGTGGATTCTGACCTTTTTCTGCTACTGCTGATGCCTTAATTTCTTTAGGCAGATCAATGATAATATTGTGGGAAAAACCAAGAGCCATGTCTATCTGCTGACCTGCAACGGCTGCACGATAACCTACCCCTACCAGTTCAAGCGTACGAACAAAACCTTCGTTTACACCCTGTACCATATTGGCTACCAGTGAACGGTAAAGACCATGTAACGCCCTGTGGCGGATCTGGTCTGTAGGACGCTCTATCAAAAGCTCCGCACCCTCAATAGTAACTTTAATATCGCGGTCAATCGCTTGTTTCAATTCGCCCTTAGGGCCCTTAATTGTAAGCTCATTTGCTGAGTTAACTGTCGCGGTCACACCTTTTGGAAGTGTCACCGGCTTTTTACCTATACGAGACATCTGGTCTTGTTTTATTAACTTGTTATCAATGAAGGCTGATCGGTCAGCCCGGTATAGGACCGGCTTAATGTATCACACTTCGAACCTTTATGTAGAGCAGAGGTAAACCTAAGTTCACCTCTGCTTTTAAAAACTAGTAAATGTAGCACATCACTTCACCACCAACATTGGTAGCGCGGGCTTCCTTATCTGTCATCAACCCTTTTGAAGTTGAAACGATAGCTATACCCAAACCATTCTGTACCCTGCGTATTTCTGCTGGCTTAGCATACTGGCGAAGACCTGGGCGGCTTACGCGTTCCAAAGACCTGATTGCAGGTTCTTTAGTCTGGCCATCATACTTAAGCGCTATCTTAATAAGGCCCTGTTTGTTATCGTCTTCAAACTTGTATTTCAGAATATAACCTTTATCGTAAAGAATTTCGGTCATACGCTTCTTAACATTTGAAGCCGGGATTTCCACGATACGATGGCGTGCCATCTGGGCGTTACGGATACGTGTCAGGAAATCTGCTATAGGATCTGTTACCATTTTTCTTTTTAAGTTTTGTAAATAAATGTTGTTACGGGTTTCAATAACAGCTATTATATAGCCTGCTACTGACCTTGAAACTAAATATTACCAGCTTGCTTTACGTACACCTGGTATCATACCACCCAACGCCATATCGCGGAAAATACCACGGCACATTGCAAACTGGCGCATATACCCTCTCGGACGGCCGGTAAGCTGGCAACGGTTTTTCAAACGTACAGGACTTGCATTCTTTGGAAGTTTATCCAAACCTGCATAATCACCTGCGGCTTTCAGGGCAGCACGCTTTTCAGCATATTGTGCAACCATGTGCTCGCGTTTGCGTTGGCGGGCTTTTACTGATTCTTTTGCCATTTATGTTTGTTTATGTTTTGGGTCACCTGCCTTTACAAACAGGATCTGTCAATTATTACTAGTTATCTTTCTTAAGACTTTTGAATGGCATGCCCAGTTCTTTCAACAGTTCAAATGCTTCTTCATTTGTTTTGGCAGTAGTCACATAAGTGATGTCCATACCGCTGATACGTGCTATCTTATCAATATTGATCTCAGGGAAGATGATCTGCTCAGTAACACCCATAGTATAATTACCACGGCCATCAAATGATTTATCATTGATACCCTTGAAATCACGTACACGTGGCAATGTGATAGAGATCATACGATCCAGGAATTCATACATCCTTACACTGCGCAATGTAACGCGGCAGCCAATTGGCATTGCTTTACGAAGCTTGAAGTTAGATATATCCTTCTTAGATAATGTAGGTACTGCCTTCTGACCAGAGATCATCGTCATTTCACCTACTGCATCATCTATCATCTTCTTGTCAGATACAGAACCCTTAACACCTTGGTTAAGGCATATCTTTACCAGGCGTGGGCATTGCATCACCGAAGTATAACCAAACTTCTTCATTAGAGCTGGTATTACTTCTTCCTGGTATTTCGTTTGTAAACGAGGTATATATGTAGTCGTTGCCATTATTTGATTACCTCCCCTGTCTTTTTAGAGATACGTACAAAATTTCCATCCTTGCGCTCACGTTTGATGCGGGCTGGCGCCTTGGTCTTAGCGTCAAACAGCATCACGTTAGAGATGTGTATGGTAGCTTCTTCCTGCACAATGCCACCCTGTGGGTTCTGCGCATTGGGCTTCAGGTGCTTGGTTACCATGTTCACGCCTTCTACAAGTACGCGGGCTTCAAGCGGGTGCACGGAAAGTACTTTGCGTGGTTTGGTACGGTCCTTATCGTTACCGGTAATAACAACCACGTTGTCACCCTTTTTAATATTAAACTTAGGTTTAAATCTCTTTTTCACAGTTACTATGAATTAAGCGTTGTGTATGCCCCGTTTCTTAACGGGCTGCAAATGTACAACTTTTTTTACAATACTTCAGGTGCCAGGGAAACAATTTTCATGTACCCTTTATCGCGCAGTTCACGGGCCACCGGGCCAAAGATACGTGTACCACGGGGCTCATCAGAATTGTTGAGCAGTACTACAGCGTTATCATCAAAACTGATGTATGAACCGTCTTTACGGCGCAATTTATTTTTAGTGCGTACGATGACGGCTTTGGAAACAGTGCCTTTTTTCATGGCGCCTCCCGGAAGGGAATCCTTTACTGTCACTACAATCTTATCCCCGATACCGGCATAATCTTGTCCCGAATTGCCTAACACGCGTATACAAAGCACTTCCTTTGCACCACTGTTATCGGCTACATTGAGCCGGGATTCTTGTTGTATCATCTTAAATGAGGTTACTTGGCTTTTTCAATAATTTCTACCAGTCTCCACCTTTTGGTCTTACTCAGCGGGCGGGTTTCCATAATACGCACTACATCACCTGCAACTGCAGTATTCTGTTCATCATGCGCATGAAACCTGGTTGTCTTCTTTAGGAACTTACCGTACAAAGGATGCTTGATTTTACGCTCTACAGCAACAGTGATGGTCTTTTCCATCTTGCTGCTCTTAACGATACCTATACGGGTTTTCCTGCTTTTTCTTTCAATCATAACAGACATCTATAAATTTGTTAGAAACCTTTAGCTCTTTTGTGCTGCTCAGTCTTCAATCGGGCCAGTTCGCGGCGCAGGTGACGGATCGTAAGCGGGTTTTCAATTGGGTTGACTGCATGACTGAAATGTAATTTCTTCAGGCGCAACTCCTCGTCACTTATCTTCTCATTCAGCGCCTGGTCATCCAGCGAGCGATAATCGTCAACTTTCGCTTGTTTTGCTTTTGCCATTTTAGTAATAATTGGTCGTTAGTAATCAGAAGTTAGCTGTAAGTTCAATTTCATTTACAAATACAAACCACGTAACAACTAACAAATATTTTTATAGTTTCTTCACTTAGTCATCTATGTTACCAATTACTCGGCAGCATAATCATGACGGGTGATAAATTTGGTCTTTATTGGCAGTTTCTGCGCACAAAGTTCAAAAGCTTCACGTGCTACTTGAGGCGTTACGCCTTCAATTTCAAACATGATATGGCCTGGCTTTACTACCGCTGCGTAGAATTCAAGGTTACCTTTACCTTTACCCATACGCACTTCTTGTGGCTTGCGGGTAATTGGCTTATCCGGGAAAATCCTGATCCAAACATTACCTTCACGCTTCATGTGACGGGTAAGTGCCTGGCGGGCCGCTTCTATCTGACGGTTGGTGATCCACTTAGGTTCCAACGCTTTCAGACCAAAAGAACCAAAGGCTATTGTAGCGCCACGCTGTGCGTTACCCTTAATCCTGCCTTTATGGGCCTTCCTGTGTTTCGTCTTTTTAGGTTGTAACATTGTTACAGTTTTATTGAGAGTATGCTAAAATTATTCTGTTATTAACGGCCACCTCCACGGTTGCCACCACCTGTACCACCGCCGCGGTTTCCGCCGCCTGTACCACCACGGTTACCACCGCCACGGTTGTCACCACCGCCGCGACGTTCGCCGCCACCACGATTGTCACCACCTCTGCGTTCGCCGCCTGCACCACCTTCACTGCCTGGGAAAGCTCCGGCCGGGCGGTTGCCACGGTTATCAGAACCTGCTGACAGGTTAGGGTTCAGGTCACGTTTGCCTAAAACTTCACCTTTACATATCCATACCTTCAGGCCTATCTTACCATATACGGTCATTGCATATACAGAAGCATAGTCAATATCCATACGGAAAGTGTGCAATGGGGTACGGCCTTGTTTAAATTCTTCCGAACGGGCTATTTCTGATCCGTTCAAACGACCACCGGCTTTAATTTTGATACCTTCTGCTCCCATACGCATTGCTGTAGAGATAGCCATTTTAATGGCACGCTTGTAGCTAACACGGCTTTCTATCTGGCGGGCTATTGTTTCACCCACTATGTTTGCATCCATTTCCGGACGGCGGATCTCCATAATGTTGATCTGCACATCATCCTTCTTGGTAAGTTTCTTCAGCTCTTCCTTAATACGATCTACTTCAGCACCGCCCTTTCCTATGATGATACCAGGTTTTGAAGTGTGGATGGTAACGATGAGCTTGCCCAATGTACGCTCTATAACAATACGGCTGATACCGCCTTTGTTAATACGTGCATTCAGGTAAGTACGGATTTTATGGTCTTCTACCAGTTTCTGACCAAAATCCTTTTTTTCACCGAACCACATTGAGTCCCATCCGCGGATGATGCCCAACCTGTTACCTATAGGATTAGTTTTTTGACCCATTCTGTTTATTATTAAGCTTGAGTATTTGAGTTTTCTGTTTTAGTATTTTCTGCAGTTGCTGCGCTACGACTATCAACTATTATAGTGATATGGTTGCTGCGCTTACGTACACGGTAAGCACGACCTTGTGGTGCAGGGCGCATCCGCTTTAAAACACGGCCGCCGTCAACAAATATTGTTTTAACAAACAAGTCAGCGCTTGCAACATCCGTACCTTCATTCTTCACCCTCCAGTTAGCTATTGCACTTAGCAACAACTTTTCCAGTGGCACAGACGGATGCTTGGTGCTGAACTTTAAAGTATTCAGCGCTTGTTCTACATCCAGACCGCGTATCAGATCTGCCAAAAGGCGCATCTTGCGGGGCGATGTAGGTTGATTTCGTAAGCGAGCTACAGCTTCCATTTTATTTTTATGATTTTTGATGTGTGGGCAGGGTTATGATACCACTTTCCACCTCAATGTTTAATACAGCTTTTATTCCTTATCAGCTAGCCTTACAGGCCAACTTTATTATTTAGTTCCGCTATGTCCCTTAAAGTTACGGGTCGGTGCAAATTCACCAAGCTTGTGGCCCACCATGAACTCTGTAACATACACAGGGATAAACTTGTTACCATTATGTACGGCAAAGGTCTGACCTACAAAGTCTGGAGTGATTGTAGAACGGCGGCTCCAGGTTTTAATAACACCCCTTTTTGCTTTACCGTCTGTTACAGCCAAAACTTTGCGTTCCAGCTTTGCATCTACATAAGGTCCTTTTTTTATCGAACGAGCCATTGTTTATTGACTATTTAATATTTTATGTTGCCGATGGGATCACCCATCAATAGTATTATAATTTCCTACCGTTCTTGCGCTGCAGGATCAATTTATCAGATCCCTTGTGCTTACGGGTTTTAAGACCCTTAGCATACTTACCGGTACGGCTGCGTGGATGTCCACCTGAAGATTTACCTTCACCACCACCCATCGGGTGATCTACCGGGTTCATCGCTACACCTCTGGTACGTGGGCGTATCCCTTTCCAGCGGTTACGGCCTGCTTTACCCATTGATTGCAATGCGTGGTCGCTGTTAGATACGATACCTACTGTAGCCATACATGTGCTCAGTATTTTACGCAATTCACCACTTGGCATTTTCAGCACGCAATATTTTTCTTCCTTAGCGTTCAGCTGGGCATAAGTACCTGCTGAGCGTGCCATAGCACCGCCACGGCCTGGTTGTAATTCTATATTGTGTATAACAGTACCCAAAGGCATGTTCTTAAGTGCAAGTGCATTGCCCACTTCTGGTGGTACAGTTACGCCGCTTATTACTTTGCTGCCTACCTGTAAGCCCTGTGGGGCTATTATGTAACGCTTTTCACCATCAGCATATGCAAGCAGTGCTATGAATGCAGAACGGTTAGGATCATATTCTATAGACTTAACGGTAGCAGGAATATCATGCTTATTGCGTTTGAAGTCAATAATACGATATTGTGTTTTGTTACCACCACCTATATAGCGCATCGCGCGGCGGCCCTGAACGTTACGGCCACCTGTTCCAGGCAACGCCTCAAGTAAGCTTTTTTCAGGCTTGTTAGTAGTAACCTCTGCGTATGCGTTACCTATTCTCCAACGTGTGCCGGCTGTAACCGGTTTATATTTACGTAATGCCATTTTCTAGTTTGTTTTCAGATTTACATTGAAAATAAATCTATCGATTCTCCGGTTGCCAGGGTTACTATCGCCTTTTTGTAAGAAGGCTTGCGGCCTGAAAGAAAGCCGGCTTTAGTGTAGCGGGTTTTGTTTTTAGCAGGTACTACCGCTGTATTCACATCTGCCACCTTCACACCGTAAAACTCTTCTACAGCTTTTTTAATTTCCAGCTTGTTTGCAAACTTGCCTACTACGAACGTGTAACGGCCGTTTTTCTCCATCTGGCTATTTACCTTTTCGGTTATCACCGGCCTTACCAACACATCTGTAAGTTTCATTTTTACCTATTTTATATTGTAAAATGGATATTCTGTTTATTAAATCCTTATGCTTCTGCACCAACTTCTTCTTCACTAAACATATTTGCTGCGCTTTCAGTAAAAATTAATACCGATGCATTTACCAGGTCATATGTATTCATGTCGCTCAGCACAATGGTTTTATTATCTGTCAGGTTCCTTCCGCTCAGGTACACATTATCATTGTAATCCGCCAATACTACCAGCGTCTTCCTGTGCTCACCGCGCAGAGTATCCAGTATTACTGAAAATTCCTTGGTTTTAGGGGTATCCATCACCAGATCCTCAACGACCACTATTTTATTAGCGCGCGCCTTGTGTACCAGTGCAGATATTTTAGCCAGGTCCTTCACCTTGCGGTTCAGTTTACCACCGTATAAGTGTGGTTTTGGCCCAAAGATGGTACCACCACCTTTGTAAAGCGGGTTACGCAGGTTACCCTTACGTGAACCACCTGTACCCTTTTGCTTGTGCAGTTTCTTCGAAGAACCCTGCACCTCTGCACGACCTTTAGTTTTACTCGTACCCTGGCGTTGTGTAGCCTGATATTGCTTTACAGCAAGATAGATACAATGGTCGTTTGGCTCGATACTGAAAATATCTTCCGGCAATTCGATCGTACGGCCGGTCTTGCCACCTTTACTATTTAATATGTCAACTTGCATGACTCAATTAATTCTGAATTAAAACAATAGATCCGTTATGGCCTGGAATAGAACCGCTTATTAAGATGTAATTCTTTTCCGGGAATATTTTTACTACACGTAAAGCCTTGATCTTTACACGGTCGCCACCCATACGGCCCGCCATACGCATGCCTTTGAATACTCGGCTTGGATATGATGAACCACCTATAGAACCTGGTGCACGTGAACGGTCATGCTGGCCATGGGTTGCTTCACCCACACCACTAAAGCCGTGACGCTTAACAACACCCTGGAAACCTTTACCCTTAGTGGTGCCGATCACACTGACCTTTTCACCTTCAGTAAATATTTCGCAGGTTATTTCTTCACCTACTTGTTTATCAATGGAACAGTTACGTAATTCTTTAACTACAGACTTAGGCGTAGTGCTTGCCTTAGCGAAGTGATTGATCTGTGCCTTTGGCGTATTCTTTTCTTTAGCTTCGCCAAAAGCTATCTGTAGCGCGGTGTACCCGTCGGCATCCTCAGTTTTCTTTTGGATAACCACACAAGGTCCAGCTTCGATGATGGTACAAGCAGTCTGCTTACCATTCGGCTCAAAAATGCTGGTCATGCCGATTTTTTTACCAATTATACCTTTCATTATTAGTATATTTAAGCCAAGCGCCCGGTGCCGTTTGGGTACGGTGCGGGATTAGCCATTTTCAATCATTTATTATAAAGAGCCAAAATTCTTACCAATTTACCACACCTTTAAAGTGTAGCGGCTATGGTTAGGCCTTGATCTCAACCTCTACCCCACTTGGCAGATCCAGTTTCGATAATGCATCAACTGTACGTGAAGAAGAAGTATAGATGTCCAGAAGGCGCTTGTGGGTGCACAACTGAAACTGCTCACGAGACTTCTTGTTGACGTGCGGCGAGCGCAATACTGTAAAGATCTTCTTCTCTGTAGGCAACGGAATAGGGCCTGTAACCACTGCTCCTGTATTGCGCACAGTCTTAACGATTTTCTCCGCTGATTTATCTACCAGGTTGTGGTCGTAAGATTTTAGCTTTATTCTGATACGCTGTGACATACTTATTAAATAACTTCTTAAACCCGTAAAATTTGGGACTGCAAAGGTAATGAGTTTTTTGGTTCGGCAAAATTATTTTAAGCTTTTTTTGAATTTTATTTTTGCTCGCTATATTTTCACCCTCCTCACACTAATATCCTGCTGCTGTCCTGTCTCGAAAAAGGATTGCAAATGTACGTACTAAAAACCATTTTACGCTGTACTTTTATTATAAACCCAACTTCTTTGCAACCATTGTGAAAATCAAACTGTTAACCGTCACTATATTATTTTCTTGCCCTTTTTATGGCAGCACAAGAACGCCAAAACGGTGTCATTAGAATAATTCCTTCGATGCAAGATCAAACACTAACTATAAATTCTTGATCGATAACATTAATTTCGCCATCGTAAAAGTTATTTTAAAATATTTATTTAAATAAACATACTATATAACTACAAGACAATTAAACTTATAAATCTAAACCTTGGCAAAAAGATCACTTTAATTACTTGTAATCCTTTGCATTGCTATCCATATACACGCACAAACCTCTATATCAACGGCCCATGTGCTCAACTATGCCGATACAATGCCAGAGCCTGCCACTGACATAAATAAGTTCATTTCAGAAAACCTTGTTTACCCTGCAAGCGCTCAAGCCGCCAATATAGAAGGCAAAGTGGTGGTGAAATTTGTGGTCAACGAAGATGGCAGCATTACAAATGCTACTGTGGTAAAACCAGTAAACCCAGCGCTGGATAGTGCAGCAGTTAAAGTATTCAGCAATATGCCGTACTGGAAGCCCGGAAAGCAAGCTGGCCAGGCAGTTAAGGTGTATTATACAATGCCCATAGTATTTAAATTAGAAGACAGACCGGTAAACGCAAATGAATTCGAAGAAATATACACGTCAGTTGATCACATGCCGCTACCTACGGTAAATATTGATGAGTTCTTTCAAAGAAATATGATGTACCCATCCGATGCTAAAAAAAACCACATACAGGGTGTAGTTAATGTAATTTACATTGTAAACAAGGATGGCACAGTCAGTAATGCTTTTATTGAAAAATCTTTATGTGGAGCTTTAGATAGCGAGGCTATAAGGCTTGCAAAAATCCTCCCATATTTTGTACCTGGGCATGAAGGAGAAAAGGCTGTAAGAGTATATTACAAAGCGGCAGTAACGTTCGACATAAAAGCCGATTCACTCCAAAAATCCCTTAACTCGGTTTTTACAAATGTGGAAGAAATACCATCGCCAACTTTTAATATTAAAAAGTACTTAGCCTTAAACATGAACTATCCACTGACAGATTTAATCAAAAAAACTGAGGGTGGGGTTATGGTGGGATTTATAGTTAACGAAGATGGTGGGATTAGTAATGTAACAAAATTGATGTCTGTTGGAACTCAATTAATGAATACCGAAGCTATGCGGTTGGTACAGGAAATGCCTCATTGGAATCCAGGAAAAATTAATGGTAAAGCAGTAAAGGTATATTATATGTTGCCCGTCGTGTTTAGCTTAAAGCGCAGGCAGGAGCAATTTCATCCAATAAAGAAACTGGAAATGAAATATTAGATACCAAATATCTACAATTCCCTCTTGCATAAGATAAGCATTTTTATAACTTTACATCTCCTTAACAATAAAACATATAAGAGATGAAAAAACTATTATTGGGGATACCGGTTATGTGTGCGTTATTTTTAACGTCTTGCAACAAGAATATAGACGTGCCAAATGGGTATAGCATGAGCGTTATACCATACTATACGGCTTATACCAGCATAGATTCAGCACAGGCATATATCCGTGCTGATACATCTTCCGACTTAACCATACCTTGGACTAAAACACTGCCGCTCTACTCTGCAGGTGGCGTTCTAAGTGCAACTTTTTACAACCTGCAACCAGGCCTGTACAAAGTGTATATGACAGGTAAATCCAACACCGGCAAGTTCGTATCCGGCACAACTGTGGTAAATCTCATTTATAATAACGACGTTAATGTCGTTCTGCAATAGTTAAAATGATTTTGTTTAGAAAAGCCTTTAACCTTCCGGTTAGGGGCTTTTTAACTTTTATGTATTGTATGCGGTACTATTCTTGCAGTACAATACACAAATGCACTTTTTATGAAACGCACTACCCACCTGCCATTTTTCTTATTGATCTTATTAACATGCAGCGCTCTATTTTATACGCTTCCGGCCTACGCCCAGGATAATAGCATGAAAAAGGAGATACTGCGCTACATCAACCAGCATCGTACAGACATGGGTTTACATCCTCTAACAACCAATTCGATAATTGAAGATGAAGCTCTTACACATAGCAATAACATGGCTAAAGGCAGGATCCCGTTTGGTCACGATGGATTTGATGACCGCATGGGCCGTATCATGAAGCAGATTAAACCATCGCATGCAGCCGCAGAAAATGTAGCTGAGGGTGCTAGAACTGCCCGCGAAGTAGTAGATATATGGCTGCACAGCCCCGGACATCGTAAAAACATTGAGGGCAATTATACCCTCACCGGCATTGGTATTGCCACAGACAGAAACGGCAAACTTTTCTTCACCCAAATATTCATCCTCAACAAATAAGCTTACGCTAATTATCCAACCTTATCTCCATAAGTTTCGGCCAGTATTTACCAGTCACAAATATCCTGTTGGTAGCTGCATCATACGCAATACCATTCAGCACCTCCGGCCCTCTTTGCATCGATGGGTTTATAGGCGGTATTCCAGTTTTTGCGCGCAGATCGCTAAGGTCAGCTCGGGCTACTACCTTTCCTGTAGCAGTATCTATCTTCAGTATCAGATCGGTCTGCCATTGGTTGGCGTATAAACTCCCTTTTATAAGTTCCAGCTCATTTATATAATTCACTGGGCCATGTTCGTCTGTCACCGTAAGCTTCTTCACCTCTTGCCATGTTTTTGCATCCATGTAGTGTATTACGTTAGTACCATCGCTGTATATTAGGTATTTGGCATCATGGGTCATACCCCATCCTTCCCCGGTGTTGTAGCTAAACTGCCCGGTCAGTTTCAGTTTGGTAATATTGTATATAAAGCCTGTCGCTTCTTTGTAGGTTAGTTGGTACAGCTTACCATTCAGCAGCGTTAATCCTTCCCCAAAGTATTTCTTGTCCAATAGGGTCTTCTCCAGCACATTACCAGTTTTTAGATCTGTTTTGCGTACATCCGAAGCTCCATATTGTCCTGCACTTTCATAAAAACATCCATCTACATACTCCAACCCTTCAGTAAAACACGTCGGGTCATGCGGGTATATATTTATCAGTTGATAATTGATCACCTGTGGTAAGCTCACTGCATCATTATTTGAAGCGGTGGCTTTATCCTCATGGGTTGCTGTGTTACACCCTACTGATAAGGTATAGATTCCTGCCAGCAATAAAAGAATGGTACGTTTCATAGTTCGGTTTAGCATTTGCAAGTAACCACTAAAAACGCACTAAATAAAGTCCTGCTCCGCATCAATAGCCATATTTTTCTTTCCAGCATCTCCTCAGGTATTCTCTTAGGCGGTCCTCTGCGGCATTATGTGCAGGGTCATACAGTTTCGTGCCTTTTATTTCTTCAGGCAGGTACTCCTGGTCCACAAAGTTTCCGTCAAAGTCATGGGCATACTTATACCCTTTTCCGTAATCCAGTTTTTTCATCAGCCCGGTAGGGGCATTACGTATGGGCAACGGCACTGAGAGGTCTCCTGTCTTGCTTACCAAGCTTTGGGCAGCGTTTATTGCCATATATGCTGCATTGCTTTTGGGCGATGATGCCAGGTAAGTAACTGTCTGCGATAGTATAATGCGGCACTCCGGATAGCCTATCATTTCCACCGCTTGGAAACAGCTCGTAGCCAACAGCAGCGCATTCGGATTGGCATTACCTATATCCTCGCTGGCAAGTATCAGCATCCGCCGTGCTATAAATTTAGGATCTTCCCCACCCGCTATCATCCTGGCCAGCCAATATACCGCGCCATTGGGGTCACTGCCTCTTATAGATTTTATAAAGGCCGATATAATATCGTAATGCTGCTCTCCACTTTTATCGTACAATGCAGCTTTGGTTTGCACCACATCTTGCACCAGGTCATTAGTTATATTTTTTTCACCCTTTGGCAATGATGACACAACCAGTTCCAGCAGGTTAAGCAATTTGCGGGCATCGCCACCGCTAAGTTGCAGCAAGGCCTCCCATTCTTTAATGGTTACATCTTTCTCCTTCAACCACTCGTCTTTCTCCATCGCATGGTGCACAAGGGCCATCAGGTGATCTTCAGTTAGTGGTTTCAGTATATATACCTGGCATCTGCTCAGCAATGCACCTATCACTTCAAAAGACGGGTTTTCTGTTGTAGCGCCTATTAGTGTTATAATTCCTTTTTCAACAGCACCTAGCAGGCTGTCTTGCTGTGCTTTATTAAACCGGTGTATTTCATCTATAAACAACAATGCATGGCCCGCCTTGCGTGCAGTCTCTATTACGGCACGTACTTCCTTTACCCCACTGTCTATAGCGCTCAATGTAAAAATGGGTATAGATAGGGCATGGGCTATGATCTGTGCAAGGGTGGTCTTACCTACTCCCGGCGGCCCCCAGAATATAATGCTGTGGGCTTTATGGCTTTGTATCATTTGCTCCAGCACTTTTCCAAGCCCCACCAGGTGCTCCTGCCCTATAAATTCTTCCAGCGTATGGGGCCGCATGCGCTCTGCTAACGGTATATGTGATGATGCTGGCATTGTTCTATATTTGTAACGCTTAAATTCCTAATTTAGCTTATGCTACGCAAATTACTTATCATTGGCTGCCTTTTCTGCACACATCTTGCATTTGCTCAAAAGACAGTTCCTAATGCCAAACCACCATTCCAGAAGGCCGAATCAGTCGACGTTCCGGAACAAGCAATCGGGGCTCCGTTACCTCCTTTTATACTCATCAAAATGCCTAAGCCTGTTGCCGAAAAAACACACAGCAAACAGAAAAAACATACTTCCGAAGGTACCGAAACTCCTGCACTTGCTCCACCTAAACTCATTACCAATAAGGACGTAAAATACGATGCCAACCTGTTCATGATGTTCTTCAACCCTACTTGTGGCCATTGCGAGGATATGACTGAACTATTGGAAAAACACATCCAACTGTTCAATAAAACTAAAATTGTAATGGTAGCATCTCCTAATGCACGCCCATACATGCCCGAATTTGAAAAAGGTTATAATACCGATCAATATTCCACGTTAATTGTGGGTACCGATAGTCTCAACCTTATTGGCAAAATGTTTCTGTATCACTCCCTCCCACAGATCAATATTTATGATAAAAACAGAAAGTTGCTAAAAGTATTTAGCGGCGATACCCCGCTCGATTCTTTAAAACCATACATACAATAGGCATCAATCAAAATCATTATCACATTGATCCTGTTCAATCACAAACAATCGCACCTGCTCCCATATGTTTCGTAATCTATTTATCATTTGCTGCATTTTTATCGGCCACCAGGCATTTGCTCAGAATTCAAATGCAAACGTTTCCATACCACCCAAGTCCATCAAACCGTCACCCAATTTCGTTCCAGAACAGGCCATAGGTGCACCCTTACCTCCATTCATCTTGGTTTCAATGGCACAACCTGTCGTTTCAGGCAATACTGTGACCATCAATACAAAGCCTTCCAGCTATACTACCAATAAAGAAGTTCAATACGACGCCAACCTCTTTGTTATGTTTTTCAATCCCAATTGTGGCCACTGCGAGAATATGACCATGCTGCTTGAACAAAACATGTCGCTGTTTAAGAAAACAAAGGTCTTATTGGTCGCCGCGCCCAACCAGCGTCCATTGGTGCCAAACTTCCTGAAGGATTATAACATCAGCCAATACCCTTCCCTTGTTGTAGGCTTAGACAGCCTCAATCTCATTGGCAAATTATTCCTCTACAAATCTCTTCCGCAGATAAATATTTACGATAAAGAGCGTAAGCTGCTCAAGGTCTTCAGTGGCGATACCCCTATAGACTCCCTGAAACCTTACATACAGTAAATACTTTTTTGCCAAAACAAACCAAAAAACATGCGACATACGCATGTTTTTTGGTTTGTGCACTATGATATATATCATAAGGATATTCTATCCTCCAATTCATATAATCTTTTCAGTTTACGTTTTATATTCACCAGCTTTGTATGACCTCAAAAACTTTTGCTATGTCAAACGAAAAAAACAAGACGCATAAATTGACCACCGCTTCGGGCAGGCCTTATGCGGAAAATGAAAACACAATGAGCGCAGGGCATCGTGGTCCTCTGCTGCTACAGGATTTCATCTTGCACGAAAAGATGGCGCACTTCAACCGGGAACGCATACCGGAGCGTGTGGTACATGCAAAGGGTACTGGCGCTTTCGGCACGTTCACTGTCACTCACGATATATCTCAATACACCAAGGCCAAGATCTTCAATAAAATAGGCAAACAAACTAAGCTGCTTCTGCGCTTTAGCACTGTGGGTGGCGAAAAAGGCAGTGCCGATACAGAAAGGGATCCACGCGGCTTTGCTATAAAATTCTATACAGAAGATGGCAACTGGGATTTAGTAGGTAACAACACTCCCGTTTTCTTTATAAAAGACCCCAAGAAATTTGGCGACTTCATACATACGCAAAAAAGAGATCCGCGTACCAATTGCAAAAGCCCTGCCATGATGTGGGATTTCTGGAGTTTAAACCCCGAAAGCCTGCACCAGGTATTGATACTCATGAGCGATCGTGGCACCCCGCACGGCTATCGACATATGGACGGTTTTGGCAGCCATACATTCTCCATGATCAACGATAAAAATGAGTCCATTTGGGTGAAGTTCCACTTCAAAACATTACAGGGCATTAAAAATTTCACCAATGACGATGCCGCAGCTATGAAGGGTCAGGACCCGGATTTTGCACAGCGCGACCTAGTGGCTGCCATAGACAATAAAGACTTCCCCAAGTGGGCAATGAAAATACAGGTAATGACCAAAGAACAAGCAGAAAAAACGCCGTTCAATCCCTTCGATCTGTCAAAAGTTTGGCCGCATAGCGACTTCCCTTTGTTGGATGTAGGAACGCTAGAGTTAAATGAAGTACCTAAAAACTATTTCGCACAGGTAGAACAATCGGCATTTGCTCCAGCACACGTCGTAGATGGTATCAGCTACTCACCCGATAAAATGTTGCAGGGCCGCTTGCTTTCATACCCCGATGCCCACCGTTATCGCTTGGGTGTCAACTACGAGCAGATACCTGTAAATAAATGCCCATACGCAATAAACAACTACGAACGAGATGGCCATATGCGGATAGACGGTAATGGTGAAGATGCACCTAACTATTTCCCAAACAGCTTTGATGATATTTACCCTGATACATCATACAAAGAAGCCCCAATGCAGCTGGACAGCAATATAGCCGACTGGTACGATCGCAACGCTCCCGGCGATGATGATCATTATACACAACCGGGCTTATTGTTCACAAAGGCAATGAACGACTATGATCGTCATAACCTTGTAAGCAATATTGTAGGCGCCATGAGCGGTATAGAAGGCCCAAAGAAAGACCTCATTATTAACCGTCAGCTGTGCCACTTCTTCCGTGCTAACGCAAACCTGGGCATGGCTGTAGCAAAAGGCCTAGGCGTAGATATAGATACCATAATGGCGGAAATGAAACATACACAACCTGCCTAGTAAAACAATTAGTATTACTTATATAAAGAGCCCCGTAATTTGCATTACAGGGCTCTTTATATATCTCGTTGCAGATTCTTTTTTTACTCTATCACATCAGTTATCACATGCCCTATACAACCATTAGGCATCTGTATATGCAGGAAGGCCGCTAGTGTCGCGCTAATATCTGTCATATAAACTGTTTTATGGCTCGCCCCCTTCTTCACATGCCAGCCATACCACAATAATGGTATATGGGTGTCATAAGGTTGCCATGTACCATGTGTAGTTCCGGCAGTTGCATTGCCGGCCCCTTCATACCATCCCGGGTTCGGTATGATCCACATACTACCACTACGCATCTTGTTATAGCCATTCACAACCATGCTGCGTATGGGCTCAGGAACAGGGGTCTTGTCTATGTTTTCTATATCTATTACATATCCCACTTCCGGGCGCTTGTTTAGCCATTCTGTAATAGCAGCTTTTACTTTATCCCTGTCAATATTAGCTGTAGTCATCAATTTATTATTCAGATATAACTGATAGTTAAGGGCATTAGCTATAAGTGAATCCTTCCCGAATTTACCTTTTAGATATGCATTCATATCATCCAGCACCATGTTAGTTTTAAATATTCCAGATGGCACATCAAGGTCGCTCAGGTAAGTGGTATTATGTGCTGCACCATGGTCTGCACTCAAAAACAAGAGGTAATTTCCCTTTCCTACTTTGGCATCCAGGTAGTTAAGGTAGTCAGCTATCTCTTTATCCAGGCGCAGGTACATATCTTCTATCTCCATAGAGTTAGGTCCAAACTGGTGGCCTGCATAGTCAGGACTACTCAGGCTAATCGCCAAAAAGTCTGTAGCCTCACCATTTCCTAGATTTTCCCCCTGCATACAGGCTCTTGCCATTTGCAGCGTATATGCATTACCCGCCGGTATAGATTTTATCACCGCATAGCGGTTAGTATCAGCAAGGGTATCAAACACATGTGGAAAAACCGGTGTCTTTTCACTTTTAAATGGTTTCTCGTAGTTATTCGCATCTGTAGTACTTTGGTCGTAGCTGTTGGCATCATACAGCAGCTTCCAGTTCAGCTTGGTCAGGCTATCACCTACTTTTCTTTTATTAAATGCCTGTAGCCACGCTGGGTTTTGGTTGGGGTAATAGCTGCTCGTAGTAAAAGTACCGGTCTTATCACTATACCAGTAAGCTGCATTAGCCAGGTGGCCGGCAGGTAATATACTGCCCCTGTCTTTCAGTGCTATCCCATATACTCTCGATTTCAAATTGGTAGCCAGCCTCAGCTCATCCGTTATAGTCGTTGTCAGCAGTGTGCGCGGACTCATGCTGGGGGCATTACTTGCGTCACCGGTCAGGTGTACGGTATTGTCATCCACGCAATACATGGCTTCTCCGGTTATATTATCTATCCAGTTGTTAGCAGCAATACCATGTATAGATGGTACTGAGCCTGTATATATACAGGTATGTCCAGGTCCTGTATAAGATGGCATATACGGCAACATAGTATTTTCGCAGCTGAATCCATTATTTAACAGCCGTTTAAACCCACCTTCACCATAGCGGTTATAATACCTGTACAGGTAATCCCACCTCATTTGGTCTATTACAATACCCACCACCAGTTTGGGGCGGGCTATACCTTGCTGGTCTCTGTGCTTACATCCGGCAAGCACTCCAACAACCACTAAAAGCAGAATTAATATACGCTTCATTAAAATGTTAATTTGTGCAAATGTGCAAAATAAGTGCTTACACCTGTAGTTATATTTTCATTAATTTTGCAGCACTTTTAAAGGAGAAACAAACAACTATACGCATATGGACATTTTTTGCCAAGTTCGAGAACAGGTTAGGACCTATTGGAGATTACGCCGAAAAATCACCCGGATACTTCGCTTTCCCAAAGCTGGAAGGCGAAATTGGTAACCGCATGAAATTTCGTGGGCAGGAAAAAATAATATGGAGTCTCAACAACTACCTCGGCCTGGCCAACCACCCAGAAGTACGCAAGGCCGATGCTGATGCCGCTGCTGAATACGGTATGGCAAGCCCAATGGGTGCCCGTATGATGAGTGGTAACAGCGATAACCACGATCTGCTTGAAAAACAACTCGCAGAATTTATTGGTAAAGAAGATGCTATGTTGGTTAACTACGGTTACCAGGGTGTAGTATCTGTGATCGATGCTCTTTGTGGTCGTCACGACGTTATTGTTTACGATGCTGAATCTCATGCATGTATCATAGATGGTATGCGCCTGGCCCCAAGCCAGCGCTTTGTATATAAGCACAACAATATTGAAGATCTGGCAAAGCAACTGCAACGTGCTACAGCTATAGTGCAAAAAACAGGCGGTGGTATATTGGTTATTACAGAAGGCGTATTTGGTATGTCAGGCAACCAGGGCAAGATCCGCGAGATTGCCGTACTGAAAGAAAAGTTTGAATTCCGCTTGCTGGTAGATGATGCACACGGTTTTGGAACCATGGGGAAAACAGGTGCAGGTATCGGTGATGAACAAAACTGCATTGAGGATATAGATATCTACTTCTCCACCTTCGCCAAGTCAATGGCAAGCATAGGCGGTTTCTTTGCTGCCGATAAAAAAATACTCACATTCCTGCGTTATAACATGCGCTCTCAGATATTTGCCAAGTCATTGCCTATGGCACTGGTAATGGGCAACCTGAAACGTTTAGAGCTGCTGAAAACAAAACCTGAGCTGCGCGAAAAACTGTGGCACAATGTAAAAAGGCTGCAGAACGGCTTTAAAGAAAGAGGGTTCGACTGTGGTACTACCAATACCCCGGTAACTCCTGTATTCCTGCAAGGCGGGCTATACGATGCCGTTCAGGTAACTTATGATCTACGGGAGAACTACAACATATTCTGCTCTGTAGTCGTTTACCCTGTAATACCTAAGGGCCAGATAGAACTCCGCATTATACCTACAGCAGTGCATACAGATGCTGATATAGATGAAACACTGGCTGCATTCTCCGCTGTAAGAGAAAAGCTCGAAAAGAAACTATATCCACAGGAAATGCCACAAGTAACAGAGGCAACTATATAACACTTGTAAAAAAGAAAAACGCCGCCATGCTTTCGCAGGCGGCGTTTTTTCTTACCAAAACAAGTATTAAATTTATACAAGGTCAAAGTCTTATAGTTAACATCGCTGTGTATGATAGAACACACATTCCGCACCATACCGCAATTAGAGACCGATAGGCTGATACTTAAAGAAATAAGCCATAGCGATGCCCACGGCGTATATCAGCTGTTTACAGATGAACGTGTAGTAAAAACATTTGGCTACCGCATGGGCAGGTCATTACCAGATGCCCACGATCTTATCGATCATTGGCGGAGAATATACGAAGCTGGCGAAGGGGTGCGTTGGGGTATGTACCTGAAACCATCCATGAAACTGATAGGCAACCTGGGTTTTAAAAATGTAACTGACAGTGCCCATGTAAGCGTGGGCTATGCACTACTCCCCTATTACTGGCGTACCGGCTTCACCTCCGAAGCTTTAGCTGCTATTATAGCCTACGCCTTCTCGGCAATGAACATCACAAAAATAGAAGCCAACGTACTCACGGTAAACACATCATCCATACTCCTGTTAAACAAGCTGGGTTTTACCCGTACAGCATACCTTAAACAAAACTATTTTTTCGACAATGCTTTCCACGATGTCTATGTGTACACTATCGATAATAAGCACAGCACTAGCATTTAAATTTTAGATTTGCATAAACACCCTCATGACCCCAACAACAAAGACATTCCTAAAATGGCTAACCTTCGGTATAGTCCTCCCAATTGCAATATTCATTGTACTTGCCGCTATTGTTGTAGTCACACATAAAGATACTCCCGAACAAATTCAGGCCAAACGCGATAAGTTTGTTGAAGACAGCACATCAGCTGCAACAAAAAACAGAAATTAAGCTAAAATCCCAACCAATGATCGCCGTCATTTTCCTAATCTAGCTAAAGTGCTAAATTTGAGATATGAACTCAGAAGAACCAAGGGTCGGATACTTTTTCATTATTGTTTTTTTTGTAGTACTTGTAGTTATTATAATTAGCCTTATTGCTTATTTGCAGCATCTGCACAGCTTCTAGCTCAATCTCCTACGTATTGCAACCCTGGAGGCTTCCCAGCATCTAGAGGCCTTCGCCTTGTGTTGCAGGGTGATTTATCTGCTCATCTATACTAGTCCTTTTTAAATACGGCGAGAATACTCTGTAATTTCTTCTTAACACCACTATACCTTGTTTCATACTTTATTGTATTAAGACAATTCCTGCACAAACAATCGTTGTAAGTATTGCTGATATAATCTTTCTCTGTGTCAGAAAAGGTGAGTCCATAACATTGGCATTGCGTAATATTACCGGGCTTACATTCAAAAGCTTCATTGCACCGGGGACAATATTTAGTTTCATGACAAGCCATCATCTATGTTTTCAGTTTTGTAAAAATAGCAAATGTAATGCAGCAGGTCACACAGTATCAATTAGAAAGCAATGTCAGTTATTTTTGTTACATCCCCCCTTTTTCAGAGTCCAATTCATTATAGGGCTCTAATAATAAATGGGAAAATTTATTCAAAATATTGTTCTGGAGAAACCTTACTAAAATATATAGTATGGCCATGGCGATCTATAAAACATGGAGGATTACCTTTTTGCATACGTGGATATAAGCCATCTGCAACTACACCATTTCCAAAAGGACAATCCCCATGTAGTGTTTTAATAATGATGATCTTATTTTCTACCAAAGCAATATCTAATTGATCCACCATGAGGGCATCTCTCCAATTGGACTTCCAACTATTTAGCGCTACCTTGCTATTACAATTTGATATATGATTCAAAGTTCACGCCGAAAGTTTATTAAAACTGTATCTCTTAGTTCGGCATTCGTTGCGTTGCGAGGCAATGTTTGGGCCGATACGGAAAAGACAATACGAAAGCCAATTGTAATAAGCACATGGTATAAACAGGGAGCCCGTGCCAATGCCAAAGCCTGGGAGGTATTGCTTGCCAATGGCAGGGCTTTGGATGCCGTAGAACAGGGTGTAAGGGTAACGGAAAGCGAAGTAAAAAATTGCTGTGTAGGGCTTGCAGCTAACCCTGACAGGGATGGCATAGTGACTCTGGATGCCAGTATAATGGATGAGTTTGCTAATTGCGGCAGTGTGGCGGCATTAGAACAAATTGACCATCCTATATCTGTGGCAAGACTGGTAATGGAAAAAACACCTCATGTACTGTTAGTAGGGCAAGGGGCGCAAAAGTTTGCGTTACAAAACGGGTTTACATTACAAGGACTTGAACTGTCGCCACGTGCCCGGAGGAAATACAATAAGTGGTTAGAAAAATCCGACTATCACCCTGTTATGAATATAGAAAAGGGGGACGAAGAGGGGCCTTCTGCCCCGGCTATTTTAGGAAGCGGCGAATATAATCATGATACTATAGGCATGATCGCATTGGATGCGCATGGCAACCTAAGTGGTGCCTGTACTACAAGCGGTATGGCATATAAAATGCGTGGGCGTGTGGGCGATTCGCCTATAATTGGTGCGGGTTTGTATGTTGATAATGAAGTAGGTGCTGCTACGGCTACCGGAACTGGTGAAGAAGTGATACGCATCTGTGGTTCGCACTTGGTTGTTGAGTTTATGAGGCAGGGGGATAGTCCCGAGATCGCCTGCAAAAAAGCAGTAGAACGTATCATAAAAAAAAGCAGCAAAGATCTGAAGGATCAACAGGTAGGCTTTTTAGCTATAAATAAATTTGGGGATTTTGGAGGTTATGCCCTTCATGACGAATTTGATTATGCAGTATATAGTGAACAGCATCGCAATGAGAAGTTCATGAGTAAATATATCATGCAGTGATATGAGCGCTTTATTAGAAATAGCAGCTAATTCATTTCAGTCTTGTATGGCGGCACAAGAAGGTGGGGCAGACAGGATAGAGCTTTTTGAGAATTTAGCAGAAGGCGGATGTACACCTTCTTATGGGATACTGGCTTTAGTAAAAGAAAAAATAAACATCCCGGTTTATGTAATGATACGCCCGAGGGGAGGGGATTTTATATATTCGAACGACGAATTTGAAATTATGAATCGTGATATAGTGATGTGTAAACAATTGGGATTCCCCGGGGCTGTATTTGGTATGCTTGATGCACAAGGTGGTATAGATGTGGCGAGGTGCAAAGACTTGTTATCAACTTGTGGAGATATGAAGGTTACGTTTCACAGGGCATTCGATAGGTCAAAAGATCAGTATGAAAACATGCGAAAATTGATCGATCTGGGTTTTGACCGGGTGCTTACCAGTGGAGGTGAACCAAACGTAGAAAAGGGGAAAGATGCAATTAAAAAACTTCAACGGGAATATGGTAAAGACATTGTGATCATGCCTGGATGTGGTGTAACATCTGTGAATGCAAGGGCAATAGTTGATTATTGCGATGTAAACGAGATACATGCTACTGCAAAAGCGCAAGTCTCGTCGGGTATGCAATACTCAAAGCTTTATTTTACTGATGAATGGTATGAGAGTAATATGCATGAGATAGAAGCTATTAAACGATCGTTGTTATAGCTACATAAGCAAATTCACCGCCCATCGGCTTTTATATCAGTGACCCGGTTTGTTTTTTTTCGAACCGGTTTGTTGACGACTTGAAAAGGTTAACTATTTAAGGAGGAAATTAATATTATGGTGCCCGATGTCACTAATAAATGATTTGTTGGTTCTTTATGGAACAACAACACCACTCACGGCCGTTCCATTTTCGTTTCGCAAATGAACCCAATACAATCCACTTGGTTTATCACGCAGGTCAATTTGTAGAGTACCTCTGGCTTCCTTATTAAATACGATCTGTCCGGTTTGGTTAACTATGTCAACGACAGTAGTAATATTGGCCAGGTCGATAGAAAATACGCCTTTGTTCGGATTGGGATAAATAACTGCTGCAAAGTTATGTGTAACATTGGAAACAGATGCCGGCACATCTATGCGAATACTGTCCATATGCACTTCAGTAAGTGGTCTGTCATTTGCATCAGTAGGCACTTTCCCGATGTTGTAAGCAACTGTAGTATCATTGTTTAGGATATTGCCAAACACGGTATATTTACCATTCAGGAAACTATTATTAACCAAGTTAAAATAAAACTGGCAGTCCCCTGTATTGGGAGTTCCTTCATTAGCCATAGCCAGCGACCACTTTACGTTTTTCAGTGTCGGAACAATTTCATCAGGAATAGTAGTACCTGTGCCACCATATCCGGTGCCCAGCGGATCACCTCCTTGTATTACAAAATTGTGAACCACACGATGAAATAAAAGGGTGTCATAAAATTTGCGACTGACCCTTGCTTTAAAGCTGTCCACGGTTATTGGGGTCAGCGTATCTGTCAGCACCACCTTAAAGTTTCCCAATGTCGTATAGAAGGTCACTACTGTTTGGGCATCAGCCTTAACAATGCCTGAAAGGCATAGGGTCAGCAAGCATATTCTGTAAAATTTTTTCATATTGTTTTGTTGTCAGAAAATGTAATATACAGAAAACCAGTAGGGTAATTTGCCTGGGCAAATGATTTAATATTTTTCTTTGTATGAAAACTACTAACGACGAAAGGTACCAGATAAGTAAAATTCGAGATTGTTCAAAAATGGGTCACTTGTTCGAATCCCTCGTGGGTCACTTGATTTATTAGTGAAAGAGGTCACACATTTAGTGAAACAAGATACTACAAAATGGCATAATTGCTATTGTTAGTGAAAGCCTTTATGACATAAAGAAAACCGCCTATAGTGGCGGTTTTCAAGGTATTTTAACCAAAAAAATGGTGACCCGGATTGGATTCGAACCAATGACCCTCAGCTTAGAAGGCTGATGCTCTATCCAGCTGAGCTACCGGGCCATGCTGGATATCAAAACGCTAACTTGCGTTGAGCGGCTGCAAAATTATAAAAAATACACTAAAGAATCGTTGTTACTTTTCAGGCTGTGTTCCAGATGGTGCTTCACCATCCTTTAGGTTCAGTATAGGTATAATATCTGGCTGGTATGCCCAATGGTCTTGCTCCCACTTAAAGCCATCGTATGCCCCGCTGGGCACATAAGTATATTTTCGGTTGGGGTCGTTTACCTGGCTTACCAATTTATCAAATATTACCATCTGGCGTTCTTCGTCCCAGTTCAGGCCCGCCTGCACTTCCTTCTTGTATTCCATCACAAAGCGGTTTACATACCTGTTCGGCGCTCCACTCGCTTTCACATTAAATATCTGAGCACCAAACACCGGCCCGTCTGCGGTCAACAACATCGGGTCCATAAATTTCTTATTACTTATGGGGTTGCCACTGTTTACACCAAACATAGTATATACTTTGCGGCCATCCACCTCGTGCGTTATTATTCGGTAGTACAGGGCGCCCAACCATTTACCACCGGTCAGTACACTATCCTCTGTACCCTTTTTCATCTCATCACTATAGTCTATCAGCGGAAAAAGCCTCAGTTGCGGGGCATTCATTTGTATGGCTCCATAATACCGGCGGCTCACCTCTGTAGGCGCTATATCCCAGTTAAATACCCTAAAAGCATTATCATCGGGCACCGTTATATTTATTTTCTCCTTCAGCTTATCAAAAGGATAGAGGTAAGATTTCTCAATTTTCAGAGTGCGTACCAGTTGCTTCACAAAACGCTCGCAGTAATCATACCGCGTATCGGGTATAAAAGCATTGTAGGCCGAATCTATGGTCACCAGCATACTATCTTCCATTATATGGAAGCGTTCCAGGTTCTCCCCGCTTATAGCAGGCACATTTGCTGCTGGCGCTGCCCCCTGTGCCGCTGCTCTGTCTGCCAGGCAAACAAACACAAGGCAACAAAAATAAAATACAACTTTCTTCAAACCTATATTGTTAACTCTTTTCAAATGCATGGTATTTAACCTAAATCAACACAAGATATTAAAAGTACGTTTTTACCATAAAACAATTTATTTTCGGGGCTTAAAATAACGTGCTTTTATGCATATCATTCAGCAGTTGCTCTTTATTCTTTGTTCCGGTATTGCAGTATTTTTCTTTGCCAAAAAGGTAGCAGAAATACGCCGCAACATAAACCTGGGTCGCGATGAGGACATAACAGACAACCCATCTGCAAGGTGGAAGAACATGATATTGCTGGCGTTAGGGCAAAAAAAAATGTTCAAACGCCCGGTAGCTGCCTTCCTCCATTTGGCAGTTTACGCCGGTTTCATTATCATCAACCTCGAGATACTTGAAATATTCCTCGATGGTATCCTCGGCAAGCACCGCTTGTTTGCCCCCATGCTGGGCAACCTTTACCCCTTCCTCATAGGTTTTTTTGAGGTTCTGGCAGTGTTGGTACTTACCGCATGTGTCATCTTCCTCATCCGCAGGAACATCCTGAAGCTACGCCGTCTCAATATGCCCGAGCTCAATGGCTGGCCAAAAAGCGATGCTAATATCATTCTCACTACAGAGATCATTCTCATGGGCTTGTTCCTCACCATGAATACGATAGACCTCGTATTGCAAAGCCGTGGTGTAGAGCATTACACACAAACAGCTTCATTCTGGATCACTGGCAATTTTACATGGCTGTACTCCAATCTTTCTACGGCTACATTAATAGGTATAGAGCGCACCTGCTGGTGGCTGCATATATTGGGTATCTTCCTGTTTCTCAATTATCTGCCTTTTTCAAAGCACTTGCACATTATACTTGCATTCCCCAATGCATATTACGGCAAACTAATACCCCAGGGCGAAATAAAGAACATGCCCGATATACAGAACGAAGTGCTGTACATGATGGAGCCCGACAAAGCGCCGCCTGCCACCGATGCGCAACCAGAACATCACCGCTTCGGGGCTAAAGATATTCAGGATTTGAGCTGGAAGAACCTGCTCGATGCCTATTCATGCACCGAGTGTGGGCGCTGCACAGCCGTATGCCCGGCCAACATGACAGGCAAAAAATTATCGCCCCGCAAAATAATGATGGATACCCGCGACCGTATGGAGGAAGTGGGCAAGAATATTGACGTAAATAAGACCTTCCAGGACGATGGCAAATCACTGCTCAACGACTATATAACAACCGAAGAATTGCGGGCTTGCACCACTTGTCAGGCCTGTGTCGAGGCCTGCCCGGTATCTATCGACCCCTTGTCTATCATCACCCAACTGCGCCGCAACCTGGTAATGGAAGACAGCAATGCCCCACAAGAATGGAACATGATGTTTGGCAACATAGAGAACAATATGGCCCCTTGGAAGTTTAGCCCTGATGATAGGGACAAATGGGTAGAGGAGTTAGCAGGATAAATATGTAGTAGCCCTGGACTTTAGGCCGGGGTATCAATAAAGATAAAAATTGGCTTCAGCCACATAACATTACAACGATCGATTTATGCAGGTAAGATCAATGGCGGAATACGCCGCAAGTGGAGAAACTCCCGAAGTGCTTTTTTGGGTGGGTTGTGCAGGTAGTTTCGACCAGCGCGCACAAAAAGTAACCAAAGCCTTTGCAACCATACTCGATAAGGTAGGCATTAAGTTCGCCATACTCGGCAAAGAAGAAATGTGTACCGGCGATCCCGCACGCCGTGCAGGTAACGAATTCCTGTTCCAGATGATGGCGTACAACAATATACATACGCTCAATGGCTACGGCATTAAAAAGGTGGTTACCATTTGCCCTCATTGTTTCAATATTTTCAAGAACGAATACCCTGCTCTTGGGGGTAATTACGAGGTCATGCACCACACTACTTTCCTGCAACAGTTGATAAACGATGGCCGTGTACGCATAAAAGAAGGTGGTGCGTTCAAAGGCAAGAAGATTACCTACCACGATAGCTGCTACCTGGGCCGTGGCAACAACATTTACGATGCCCCCCGCGAAGTATTAGCTGCGCTGGATATAGAACTGGTTGAAATGAAACGCTGCCGCAGTAACGGCATGTGCTGCGGTGCCGGCGGTGCACAAATGTTCAAGGAAGAAGAAGCTGGCACAACTCGCGTCAATTTTGAGCGCGCCAACCAGGCTATGGAAACCGGCGCAAGCATTGTAGCTGTTAATTGTCCATTCTGCACCACTATGCTCACAGATGGTATCAAGAATAAGGAAAAGGAAGACAGCGTGGCTGTAATGGATATTGCAGAGATGGTGGTAGCATCACTGGCCTGATCTTGTTTTCGCTTTTAGATATGAAAAAACAATAGGGCCGAGGTTATCCTCGCCCTATCTCTCATAGTTCAATCAATTTGGCATGCCAACATATAGTTTTCAGAATAACTAAGCGTACACAACGTTCTGCAACGAAAACATAAAAGGAGTAGATTCCGCACCGGGTCCACCACCAGTCATCACAATATCAGCGCTTTTGATCCCCAACAAACTTATCTCCGTATTTACGTTAGATAAAATAGCTGAATTCATCACATCTCCTTCCCCTATCTGCGAAACTACACCTATCCATATGGTAGGTTTAAATTCAAATACAGCCTTCTGGCCGGGTGCTATACTTGTTTTAGTAGCCAGCAAACGACCATCTTTGTAAATATTTGCATTTATTGCACCCATGTGTAGTCCATTCAGTACTTCAACTTCATTTACGCTGGCAGATGATTGATCGTTCAGTATCAATGTATCACCTGATGTTTGTTCCACAACACTAAATTGCTGTCCAAAGGAAGCAGTCAATTGGGGACTGAAATTGCCATAACTGTCACTCGCAGCAACCGTCATAGTTGATGGATAAACAAAGGGATGGTTCCAACCCTGTCCGCAATTTTGTATTACTGTCCATGCAACAGCAATTTCTTCGAAGCTAACAGCTACATTTTTCTGAAAAATAACGATATCTGAATTATTCCTATCGTTAGATTGATTGATAAAATTCAAGTGAATATCGGACATACTTATACAATTTTTATATTATTTTATTGATTTTTCTTACTCTTTTGAGCTTTCAGGTTTGCCACTCTTATATATTTTTTTGCCATAACACTACTTTCCCCGGGCAGGTAAATGAGATGTTGAAATATAGAAAAAACTAAGTGACATAGATGCCTGATTTTCTATATTCCAACATCCGTTATCCTTTATTTTGCAATACGCATTGGGCCTAAAAAAGCTCGCATTAATACTTTGTTTGGTATATAAGCATACTTCCTCCAGAGACCTATTTACCACAATCGCCCTTCTTAACAGGAACATTTTCAATATGGTGCGCACCGTTTCCATATTCAAAACCACCGCTACCTTCCCATGCATTATTGATGGCCATATGGGCAGTAAAATGCTCCAGTACTATTACCATACTAGGCGGGAAGCCCTGGCCATAGGTACCTTGCAGTGAAACAAGCTGCGTAACAGGAGTTATACCTGCACCAAATATTTTGCCCGTTACTTGTACTGTGATGTTTCCATTAGGTGGTGCTATCGCCTGTGTAATATGTACAACACCGGTAACACTATGCGTTGAAGGGGTTACTAATAAATTGAAGTGCATAATAGGTGCACCTTTCAGCTTTGTATCACCTAGTGTACCACACACCTGGTATGTGCCAATTATTGGATTTGTTTCTGTTGACATGTTATTGTTTTTTTGTAACTGGTTCCTACTCTATTTAAGGCTTTTCGGATACTGCCTTCGCTTTTTGTTGCCTCCGCGCTGACCTGTTTTTTAACGTGATTTGCAGCTTCACCTTCAAAAGCTTTTGATAACACAAAGATGAAACACTAAAAAATAATATAACAGATGATAAATACGCGATCTAAAAAACAGGTATTTATAACTGTTAGCTATAAACACGCACGTATTTCTATCTGTTTTACTGCAAAATCATAGTAGGTAATAGGTTATTTTGCATTCTATTTTTACCTTTCAAGAATTCTAAAAAATAATCGTTTAACAAATACACAAGCATTTAAACTTAAATTTTTACAAAATGAAGATCACATCCTTAAGCGTTGCTTTATTATCTGCTACTATTGCCATCTCTGCTTGCGGCAACAAACAAGCTGCTACTGGCCATTATGCCAATGCAGATAGTCTTTCTGCCCTGCTGTATCCGGTAGAAACCGCCCAGGCAGATATACGCTTTATCGACACGCTCTTTACGGCGTTTATTACTAAATATGATACCTCAGTCAAACATTACCCTTCACCCATCCAGGCGTTTACCATAAATTCAACAGATCTGTTCATGGCAATGGGCATACAGCAGCCCTATCCACAGGCGCAATACAATCATATACGTGTGTACCTGGGATACAATAAAGCAGCGCAGCAGTTTAGGTTATTTGTCGTTCCTGTCAATGCGGCTATCAACCCGCCAAGTCCTGATTCCACAGCAGGTACAGACATGTTTATCGATGTTGTAAATAATGTTCCTGTCATTAGTCTGACAGGTCATTCCGTCCTCGATCTTAATGCCCCATGCCCCAGCTTCTGCGATTGGCAAAGCAGGCTGATGCCAATACAAATGCAAAAGACAAAATCCAATAAATGATATCATTAAAGACTATAGTAATTCTATCGCATCTCCCTATACTGGCCACAGTTGTCCTTGCAGCTTTGCGGTATCGCCAACTCAGCAAGGCATTACAGGTATTTTCGTGGTTCATCTTTTTGTCGGGGGCTATTCAGTTCACTTCTTTGTGGCTTTGCCTGGTCAGCATCAATAACATGCCCTTGCTGCACATATACGTAGCAGCTGGGTTTCCTTGCCTGGCATGGTTCTACAAAACGGTATTGGGCAACTTTATAAACAGCAGGATAGTGTGGGGTGCGGCCCTGCTTTTCCTGCTGTTCAGTATCGTTAATTCCCTTTTTATACAGAACATATTTAGGTTCAATTCCAATGCCCTTGCCGTTGAGTCCATACTTATTATCATACTGGCGCTTTTTACGTTTATATTTTTCCTCAACCATACCATGATGGAACAAGGAATTCAGGATATAAAAAG
>JABDEZ010000002.1:37500-68651 GCA_013286835.1 Bacteroidota bacterium | reverse complement strand
GACTATATACCAAGGATCCGGTGAAAGGCTATGAATTCTATGACTGTAAATTGATGTAGTCTTGTCCCCCTGCTCGCCTTAATCTCTGATTAAGGCGTACGCGGTTCGCAGTCTCCAGACTGCCGTCTTTACCTTTTGCTTCCAATATCCCGCAGGGCATCCGGAACAACAGGCAAGATGGTTTGTCTGGAACACGATTAAAAGATTTCAGGATGGGCACGATTAGGCAGTTTTGTCAGTGTCAAGTCATCTTTTTTTTCTGCGTCGCCCAAGAAACCAATAACAAATTCCATCTTACTTTATAGCAACAGTAAATTATAATGCCCAACCTAAAATAAATGGTCATTGTCTTAACCACTGTGCAATAAACATTTACAAAATTCAAAAAAACCTCATCATGAACTTTCAATTTAAGAAGTACCTGTTAATCATTATCACTTTTCTGCTCGCACAAACATCGCAAGCCACCACAAGAAAGGTTCTGTTCATCGGCGACAGTTATATCTACGTGAATAACATGCCCCTTATACTGCAAACCCTTGCGGCCGCACTTGGCGACACGCTGATATACCAGGAATCGGACCCGGGTGGTTTTACATTTGCACAGCATAGTACTTACGCGCCTACAATATCAAAAATATTTGCCCAGCAATGGGACGTAGTGGTACTGCAGGACCAAAGTGAGGAACCGGCGTTTTCTCCATCGCAGGTAGATACGCAAGTGTATCCATATGCACACAAACTGGATAGCATGATACATGTAAATGATAACTGTACCCAAACCCTGTTCCTGATGACATGGGGACATGCGAACGGAGATACGCCCAACTGCCCGGTTTACCCTGTGGTATGTACCTACGGAGGCATGCAGGAGCGGCTGAGAGAAAGCTACCTGCAAATGACACAAGATAACAAAGCTATTGTGGGGCCTGTAGGGGTAGCCTGGAAGGAGATGCGTGACAGTTTCCCCGGCATATGGCTGTACCAGGCAGACAGTACCCATCCGCTGGTGACCGGATCGTACCTTGAAGCTTGTGTACTCTATAATTCCATTTTTCATAAAAAAACCACGGGAACAACCTATATCGCCGGCCTCAGTGCCAGCGATGCTGGTACCATACAGCATATTGCAGATAAAGTAACACTGGACAGTATAAAACAATGGCAGCAATACGGACATTACCCTGACGCTAATTTCACTTATGTTGCATCGGGGCGCCAGGTCGCATTTTCACCGTTGCCCACAAGCAATACAAAATATGTATGGAAGTACGGTGATGGTGGAACAGACACTACAACAACTCCTACGCATACTTATGCTGCCAGTGGCGTATATATAGTATCGCACACAGCAACCACAAGCTGCTTTTCAGAAACTATTACGAACACTATATCAACATACAATACGGGTATAACAGCCGTAAATACAAATGGAATGTACCCCATTAAAATAGCGCAAAATGGTAATGGGAATATTACCTTCTTATTTCCTGAAGAAGAGCGCTACAATACCCTGGAGATCTTTGATGTAAGCGGCAGGCTGATCAAAAAATACACGGTAAACAATCACAATATCTCAGACAACCTTGTTCCTGGCTTTTATGTGTACCGGGCATATTCATTGCAAACGAATAGTCTGTTTTATGATAAACTAATAGTCCGGTAAACACCATCTTTTGAGATATGATACCATTTAGACAGCTAGCTATGCGGCAAATTTTGTGTGCTCTTCCAGGGCACACCACCGTGATTCGATCAAATTAGTTGTCTAAATGGTATCCTGTCAAAACATAGACCCATACGGTTGCTCCCATTGTTCTGTAGGCATCCGGAATAACAGGTATATTCCTATTTTTGAGTTTTCTCCGATATTTTTCTAATCACATCATCCAATTGATGTGCAGAATATAAAATATGGGTTAACAACTCTTCATTTGCTCTGTTTGGTTTCAGCTCTTCATGCAGAATGTTCACCAATCCCATCAGGCTGGCAAGCGGTGCCCTTATAATATGAGATTGCATCCAGGCGATCTCCTCCATCTTTATTTCAGAAGTTTTAGTATCGGTAATATCAAGGCATGCGCCTATCATTTTTGCAGGGCTACCTGCTTCATCAAGTATTACCCGTGCCCACGATTTAAGATGCCTGATTTTACCGTCTGGCCTTATTATTCGCTCTTCAAAAACTACATCGGTATGGTGCTCTACTGCACTTTTAATTGTACCCATTACCCGCTCCCTGTCATCAGGATGCAGCATCTCCAGGTATCCTTCAAAAGTGGCTGGGAATATATTTTCATTCAGTCCATATATGTTATATAAAACATCTGACCAATGCACCTTATTATTACTCATGTTCCATTGCCAGTTGCCAAAATTGGCGAGTTCCTGCCCTTGCTTTGTCAGTAGGCTCATCTCGTGTATCGTTTTTGCATACAGCCTGTTTTCCATTATTACTTTCAGTATAGCAGCAGATCTTTCTATCATTACCTGCTCGGCCGCGTCAGGACCTTTTACTGTTTTGTAATAAATGCCCAGCACAGCAATAACGTTTCCTAAGGAGTCAATTATAGGGTACGACCAACATGCGCGCAGACCGTGTGGTAAAACAAGGTGTTTATAGGCAGCCCATTTCACATCATTTTCAATATCATCTACAATTACAGTTTCTTTAAGAAATGCAGCTGCGCCACAAGATCCGGTTTCCGGGCCTATGTGCACGTTGTTTATTGCCTTTAAATAATCATTGGGCAAAGATTGTGAAGCCCAGTTATATAGTTTGTTGTCTTCAATCCTTAGGATGGAATATTTCATTTGAGGGAACAACCCTTCTATTCCTTGCACATACAACTGTAATACTGTTTCTATATTTGTATTCTTCCGGGAATTTAATTCCAGTATTTCTTTTTCCAGGTGGTCGAGGTTTGCAAGCATTTTAGATTCTGTAATGTCTATTATTATGCCGCGCAACCATTTTGGTCGGCCATCTTCATTAATAACAGTTACAATATCTTTTACCCATATAATGCTGCCATCTGCTTTTACCATCCTGTAATCAGAGGTGTGGTTACGCGATAATTGAGTTTGCAGATGGCAAAAGCGCCCTGCTTTTTCTTGGTCTTCGGGGTAAATATGGCTCTTCCAGAAATTATGTTTACTCAGCCATTCGTCAGGTGTAAAACCCAAAATACTCTTGACTTTGTCGCTTACAAAACTGAACTCATAGGTTTGAGCATCGGCCTCCCATACTATTCCTTCAATGGTTTGCACCAGAGATTCATAGTGTCTATACAAATCTATTAATGCTGTTTGTGATAAATCTTTTGTTGGAGTGCTCATACTTAATACCGTTTTCTATATATGCAATAGCAACTTTCACATGGAACAATGAGCCTAAACCTAAGTAAGATAATAATATAATGTGAGAATATTGGTACTTCATAAATAATACCGATACTTAAGCAAATCAGTAATTTTTAAGACTATTTTTATTTGTTTTTTTAATATTAAATTCCCCGTTTTTCAGACGTTCCAAAGGATATCCGGAACAATACATTATTTAAAAAAATGTGGATATGTAAATTTGGAAACGCCTATCCCGGTAACGTAACTTTATTGCTCTTTTACCCCCTGCCAAGCTTTAGCGAAGGAGGGCATTAATATATAAACCAAACACAACACGATCCTATAATCCTAAAATCCCATGATCCTGTTCAAGACAAAAATATTGCCCGGTGTCGGGCACAAATCGGGCATTATTCGGGCATTTTATTAAGAACGTAAATAGTTAATATCAGCTACCACAGCGAATTACAGACAAAATATCAATCATAAAATGCCCGATTTTCATTTTTAATTTCCAATCGGGCATTTTCTAAAAGCAGATGGTACGAAATATTAAACCATAACAAAATATATTCACCCACTTTTTTAAAGCGACGGACATTTATATACATTTTATATAAAATGTATATCTGCTACAGCAAAGGATTACAGCGTATCCTACTACCCAAAATGTCCTTTTAAAACGACTGTAGTTTACGGACATTTATATAACAGAACCTTTTGTAGCGCGCAATAATTTTAGCTTCTACGGAATATGTAACCCGCTACAAATCCCGTATTTTTGCATTCATCATTTCCTGCTACATTGAGTGCATCCGTTTTCTTATTTACGCCTCCGTTTACCCAGCTCAATACCCCTTACCCCGCTACTGCGTACCTGAAGGGTTTTTTAAATACGCGCAACATTACATCGTACCAGGCCGACCTGGGTATAGAGGTGACCTTGCGGCTGTTCAGCAAGCAGGGGTTAACTAGGTTGTTTGGGGAGATAGAGGAGGAACAGGAACTGCCAGAGAACATAAAGCGTATAATAGCCCTGCAGGATGAGTACATTAATACCATAGATGCAGCGGTGCTGTTCTTACAAGGCAAGAACCCTACCATGGCGCACCGCATAGCCAGGCGGAATTTCTTGCCGGAGGCGGGCAGGTTCGCGCAGATAGACGATCTGAACCTGGCATTTGGTACCATGGGGCTGCAGGACAAGGCAAAGCATATAGCCACCATGTACCTGGAGGACCTTACCGACCTCATCACCGAATGTATAGATGCCCACTTTGGCCTCAGCCGCTATGCCGAAAGGCTGGCCCGTAGCGCCAACAGCTTTGATGAACTGTATGACGCACTACACGCGCCGCATACGTTTATAGATACCATACTGCTGCAACTGCTGGATGAGCATATGAAGGAAGTGCAGCCGGGGCTGGTGGCCATATCAGTTCCCTTCCCGGGCAATCTGTATGCGGGGTTGCGCTGTGGCCAATATATAAAACAAAACTACCCGGCTGTGAAAGTGGCCATGGGCGGTGGTTTCCCCAATACGGAGCTGCGCTCGCTGAGCGACGGGCGGGTGTTTGAATTCATAGATTTTGTGACGTTGGATGACGGCGAAAGCCCTATAGAGAACCTGGTAAAGTACATTGAAGGGACTATACCGGAAACGGAACTTAAGCGCACATTTGTGGTTGCGGATGGGCATGTAAGCTACATCAACAACCCCGCCTGTGGCGACTACAAGCAAGGCCAGGTGGGCACACCCGACTACAGCGATCTGCTGCTGGACCAATACATAAGCGCCATAGAGGTCATCAACCCCATGCACAGCCTGTGGAGCGATGGTCGCTGGAACAAGCTAACCATGGCGCATGGCTGCTACTGGGGTAAGTGTACCTTCTGCGACATAAGCCTGGATTATATAAAGGTATATGAGCCCATTACGGCAAGCCTGCTGTGCGACCGCATGGAGGAGATAATAGCCCAGACGGGACAGAACGGGTTCCATTTTGTGGACGAGGCCGCACCGCCTGCACTGATGCGGGCGCTGGCTATAGAGATCATCCGCCGCAAGCTGGTAGTAAGCTGGTGGACCAATGTGCGGTTTGAAAAAGCCTTTACCCGCGACCTGTGCCTGCTGCTGAAAGCATCGGGCTGCATTGCCGTAAGTGGAGGGCTTGAGGTAGCAAGCGATAGGTTGCTGGAGCTGATACAGAAGGGCATCACCGTAGCACAGGTAGCCAAGGTGAACCGGCACTTTACTGAAGCGGGCATAATGGTACATGCTTATCTGATGTATGGGTTTCCCACACAAACCGAGCAGGAAACCATAGACAGCCTGGAGATGGTACGCCAGATGTTTGCCGCAGGGATACTGCAAAGCGCCTTCTGGCACCAGTTTGCCATGACGGCTCATAGTCCGGTAGGTATGAACCCCGAGAAATACAAAGTACTAAAACAGACAGAGGCCGTAGGCGCCTTTGCCAATAATGATATACTGCACACCGACCCTACAGGTGCCGACCACGAGACCTTCAGTTTCGGCCTAAAGAAGTCGCTGCTCAACTTTATGCATGGTACCTGTTTCGATTACCCGCTGCAAAAGTGGTTTGAGTTTAAAGTACCCAAAACAAAGGTGGATCCTGACTTTATAGTGAATGCCCTGACTGTGGAGGAATACGTATCACCCAAACCTACCGCAAAAGTGATATGGCTGGGTAAGAAGCCTGGGGTAGAACACTATATAAAATCGAAAAAAGGAATGCAGTGGGAGATGACCGCACTCACCTTCCAGGACCTGCACGAGACTGCTACTATACAGGTGAATCGCGAGCAGGGCACGTGGCTGGCCGATATGCTGCAAAAGCTATCCATCAGCAATATAAAGACGTACACCTACCAGGAAGTAAAGGATAGTTACGAAGCTGCGGGGCTTGAGGATTTTGAGCTGTTCTGGGACAACAAGCCGGTGAATACGATGTATAAGTATGGGTTGCTGATGCTGTAGATTTTTCTTTTTTTATACAAACGGTTCTCTCATTTCCTTACTTTTTTTGATGCCAAAAAAAGTAACAAAAAAAGGCAGTCGGCAGCTATTACCGCTGCTGCCGACGCAGCTTTGTGCAGGCAGCAGTGCTACTGTTGTACCGGGCTAAACAATGCTACCTCTTATTCAAAGTGTTGGCTAGTGCCATGATTAGGCAACGGTGTTTCGTCAGTATAACGCAAAAAAAAGACCGGCGTGTGAGCCGGTCCGTTTCATTACTATCTCTCTGTATTATTTTTTCTTGCGTGGAGTCGCCTTATCTTCTGTCAGTTCGCCGTCTGTATTTACTGCGGTTTCAGCAGCTTCGTTAGCAGCAACTTCTGAGAAGTTCATAGACCTTTCCAGTTCACGCACTTGTTTCTTCAGGTCGTAGATGGTTTTGTATAGTTCATCCATTTCGCTGCGGGTAGCTACGGGTATTCCTACCAGGCTCTTTTCTATCTGGTTTTCTATATCCTTACGCAACCTCAGCTGCATAGCGCTTACTTCAGCCATCAGCTTGCTGTATTCGTCGCTTTCAAACAGGGAAACATAAACTTTATCGCTCAGGTTCAACCATTCCTGATACAGTGCCATGACGCTGTTTATTTCTTCACCCTTTTCTATTTTGCTTACTATGTTATCAGCCAGCTTATCCATTACAGAACTGCCCTGGTTGTATATCATGTACTGCAACTCTGCATTCTTGATGTTGTACACCGTAATGCGGTTTGCTATGTCGCTCCACTCAGTAATAGACTTAGTGTACTGGTTAGGCGTCATCATCTTTGTAAGTGGCGCTACAGCGTCATTCATCATACCGGTCATGGTATTGTATGAGTTCAGCATGTTGCCAAATATTTCATTACCGCCCATGCCAGGTATATTAGCAAACAGGTTGCGGAACTGGTTGTATTGGTTCAGTGAATCGCGACCAGTTGTTTTGTAACTGTTGCTGATCACATCGTTCAGGCTCTGCAGGTGCTGGCGTGCGCTATCTGGTATGAAACCAAAATACTTGTCCATTACATCTTTGTACACAGCAGGGTCAGCCCATTGTTTGTACACGTCCAGGTTAAATGTTTTATCCTGTACAGACTTCCACATTGGTGCCCACATTTCTGCGAACTTAGTGAAGCCATCAGTAACATTTACCATGTTGCGGTAAGCATCCTGGATGTTATTAGATTTCAGGTTCTTCTGCCATTCAGCAAAAGTATTGTTCAGTATTTCAGAGTATTGGTTGAAAAAACCTGTAGCGGTTTCGTTTGCCTTTTTGAAAGCGTCCATATTAAATGGGTTAGCATTCTGGAAAGGATTAGCGTTCTGGAACTGGCTGAAGAAATTGTTCATGTTGTTCATTGCGTTGCCAGAATTGGTAATACTGTTCAACCAATTGTTCCATTGTGCAAGACCGTTGTTGAAATGTGTTGCAGCAGGGTGTTCCTGTGTGGTGTTTGTAGCTTTTGCGGTTGCTTCCTTCACCCAGTTAGTGTTCATGTCCCAAACTTGTTTGGCAGTGTTCATTTGCGTGCCTAACCAGTTTTGGTAGTAATCGTTCATTTTGGCAACATTTTCCTTAGCAGTTTCAGTAGTTACATTAGCTTTCTCAGTTGTTTGAGAGAAAATGTTCTTCTGGTTTTCCAGCCAGTTTTTGTACCATTCACTTCCTTTTTGTACAGTATCGGCAACAATAGTGTTACCACCTGCAAGCTTTTTAGTGTTCTCTACTACTGAGTCCACCACTTTTTTCTGGGCATCCATCATACTGTCGATGATGTTTTGGTTGTCCTGATTCATTTTGAATAACTTTAATGCGTTAAAAATTTTTCAAGAAAGATTTCGTTTTAAAGAGAAACATATTTCTCCAACTTTCTACAACGGGTCAAAGATAAGACTCTTTTGAATGAGTAGTCTATTTTTTATATATTTTACTTTTACCTAACAATCTCTTAACGGTACTATCATATTGGAGTGAGGCGTAGTTTCTGTAGGGGAGTACTAGCTTGTTAGAGGAATTAATATTGATATGTTTGTATGGATATTTCCTGAAATCTATTACTTTTCGGTAAAAATTACTCTATGATACAGATAGGTGATGAGTTCAGGCATAAGTTTAGCTACAGCCAGGAAGATGTAAATATGTACGCGCGTATAAGTGGCGATACTAACCCGTTGCATACTGACCCCCAGGCTGGAAAAGAAAGTATATTCGGGCGTAATGTTATGCATGGTTTCCTTGGTGCAAGTGTGTTTACCAAAATATTCGGCTCGCTTTTTCATGCTGATGGTCAGGTTTACCTGAGCCAGACTATAAAATGGCTGCGCCCTATGTTTGTAGATACAGAATATGAAGCGGTGGTAAAAGTGAAAGAAATATTCCCCGAAAAGAATAGGGTGACCTATGAATGTGGTGTATTTAACCCGGCAAGTGGCGAGCAGACCATAGCAGGGGAAGCCACTTTGCTGAACAAAAAACAGTACGTTTGGTAGTTGCTTGAACTTGAAAGCAGATGTTGAAAAGCTAAGCGGGGTTTTATTTATGTATATTACTAAAAACCTTACATTTGTGAAATCCAAAATTTTTTCATGAAAAAATTATTCACACTATTATTTGGTATGACGGTGATGGGTCATGCTATTGCGAACCCTGTTGACCTGAATACCGCAAAAACTATCGGATATTCCTTTTTGAGCAGGACTACTAATGTAATCCTGGCAAAAGGCGTTAATGACTTGCAGGTTGCCTATACAGCAACAGCAAATGTTAATGGAACAAGCACACCCTGTTATTATGTATTCAATGCTGCAAACGGCTTTATAATTGTATCGGCAGATGATAATGTGATGCCTGTGCTTGCTTACTCAAATGAGTTGCCTTTTGGCACTGCGGCTATGCCTGCACATGTGAAGTGGTGGATGGATACTTATACCAACCAGATCAGCTACGTGATCAAGAACAATATAGCTGCTACAAGCGATGTAAAGGCAAAATGGAATACCTTATCGAATGCCAGCAATATAGCGCCGCTTGCCAAAACAACAAACGTAATACCACTTTTGCATACCACATGGGATCAATTGCCTATGTATAATGCACAATGCCCAGGAACTGGAGCTAACCTTGCCGTAACAGGTTGCGTGGCAACAGCAATGGCGCAAGTAATGAAATTCTGGGGCTGGCCTGCAGTAGGTGCGGGATCTCACAGTTATACAGACCCTAACTACGGTTCACAGTCGGCAGATTTTGGTGCAACTGCATATAATTTCTCTTCTATGGGCTTGTCGCTAACATCTACGAGCCCTGCTGCATCGCAGACAGCTATTGCAAAACTTATGTACCATTGCGGTGTAAGTGTAAACATGGGATATAGCCCTACCGGCAGTGGTGCTGCAGTGGAATTAAGGCAAGCATATGGCCAAACAACTTGCGCCGAAACTGCGTTGAAAACTTATTTTAAATACAAGCCTACATTGCACGGAGACAGCCGTACAGACTATGCAAACACTGCAGCCTGGGTTGCTGCCCTTGAAACCGATATAAATGCAGGCAGGCCAGTTCTTTATACCGGCTTTGGTACCTCAGATGGGCACTGCTGGGTTGCAGACGGATACGAAACCATTGGCGCCAATACCTACTTCCATTTTAACTGGGGTTGGAGCGGGCAGTCGAACGGATACTTTACTGTTGACAGCCTTGCACCGCCAGCATTAGGTGCCGGTGGTGGTAATGGTAATTTCAATAATAACCAAGGCGCTATATTTGGTATCCAGCCATTAACCTCTATTGTAGCAGGTACCAGCAACATGAAAATGAATGCTGATATTAACATGCCGAACTCACCACAGGCCTACGACCAATCTTTTACTTTTACAGCTAACATACTTAATGCAACTGGCGCTGCATTTACAGGCGATATCACTGCAGAGGTATTTGATCACAATGATAAATTGGTAACTACATTGCCTGCGATATCTACAACAATACCTAACAATGCAAGTACAGGTGCCATAACATTTACACCATCTAACCAGAATGTGTTTATGATGATACCGGATGTATATAGCATACGCATCTATTACAGAACTAACGGAGGCAGCTGGACACTTGTAAGTGATAATGCAAATTATGTGAACTACAGCAGTCTTGAAATTGCTTCAGATGGTGGTATTCAGTTGGTTGATTCTATTTATACTACAGAAGGCTATACGTGGAAACTTGGCCAGCCGGTAAGTGTAACAGCTAACCTGTATAACCTGATAGGCAGTGACTTTAACGGAACACTTGACGCTATTTTATTTGACCCGGCTACGCAATTGGGTATTTTTGAAGTACAGCAATTGCCAGGTTCTGATATACCATATGATAACAATAGCCACCTGTTTACATTTGCAAGCACTGCAAACGTGAATGTAACACCTGGTACGTATGAACTTATAATAGGCAGCTATGATGCAACTACCGGTATATCACCTTTTGGGAGCACATTTTACTCCAATCCTGTATTTATAACGGTACCTAATAAGACGGGTGTTGCGAATCTGGTAGCCGAAAGTGATGTGAAAATATATCCAAATCCTGCAACAGATGTAGTTTATGTTGACGTACATGGTATGAGTGCTGAGAAAATTACAGTACTGGATATTGCAGGCCGCGTAATAACCGAAATACCTACAGCAAACAGCGCAATAGTAAGTGTGCCTGTAGCTGATTATGCACCAGGTATTTATCTTGTACAGATAAACACTGCCACTGGAGTGATCAATAAAAAAATAAGCGTAATTAAATGAGGATTGTAACAACGATTGCTTTTGCAGCTATGACATGTGCTACAGCCCCAGTCCTTGCGCAAGGAACATCAGCCGCAGGGCCACATGTAGTAATATATAAAACAAGGGCAGACTACCGGAAACTGGTACCTGTAACTATGAATGGTGACAAAACTGAGATCGTGTCATTTCCCGATCCTTCAGATATAAAAACAGGAAGCGGTTATCCGCTTCCTGTTTTATTGCATAAAGGTTTTTTGCTGGATAAAAGAGGGGTGGGGAAGAATACTGTTTTCCTGAAGATGACCTACATGGAATACGCCAAGCTGAAAACACCACCCACCCAGGCGGCAATGCTTAAAATGATAAAGGACAAACATCCTATTACCGCATTATACGATTGTGGCGGAAGATATGCAATGAAAGACGTAGTGAAAGAGGTAAATACACTTATAGATAGCAAGAAGATAGGCACAAGCTGTACCGCTATTCAATAAGGTATTTTTGTGATGAGGTTGCTTTACTTTAATAAAATATAACCAGGACTACCTTCCTAAAAGTTTTTTTGCAACATACTCATCGAAGAAATAAGTGCGGTAGGCATTACCAATTGGCACTTCGTGTTTTTGCACAATGACGCTGTTGTTATCGAAAGATACAATGTGCTGTACGTTTATGATATAAGACTTACTTACACGCACAAAAATGCTTTTAGGCAGTTGATCGTGTATTGTTTTTATATTCATTGCAGTAATTATTTTCTGGTCGTGGGTATGCAAAACCACGTAATCTTTTAAGCCTTCAATAATGAGTATGTCTGTGAAATATAGCTTGAATATTTTGCGGTCGGCCTTCACAAAGAAATGTTCTGTAGCAACTTGTTCGATGTTCAGTGGTGCATTTACAGTATCAAGCAGTTTAAAGTAGGCTGCTGCTTTATCTACTGCTTTTTTGAAACGATCTTCTTTTACCGGTTTCACCAGGTAATCGATGGCATCCACTTCGTAGCTATCAAGTGCGAACTCTACATAAGCTGTAGTAAAGATGACCAATGTTTGCCGAGCAACAGACTTCGCAAAATCGATGCCATTTGTGCCAGGCATTTGTATGTCTAAGAAAATGAGATCTACAGGATGTTCTGTAATGAACTTTATTGCGGTGTCTGCGTTATTGAAACTACCTACAATAGCAAGACTGGTATGTTTTTCAACAAGTAACTTTATACCTTCCCTGGCAAGGGGTTCGTCATCTACAATAATGCAGTTCATGTTCTGATCAATAAGTTGACAGTAAAAGTATCCTTTTCATCTTTTATTTCAAGAAGGTGCTTGTGTGGGTATAGTAACTGGAGTCTTCGCTTTACATTGACCAGGCCAAGTCCTCCCAGTCCATATTTGGGCATTTCAGTGTGTGGCTTTGAATTAACGCACTTGAAAAGCAACCCCTCATTGTTTACATCGAAAAACAAGTGCACGAAGGATTGGTTGTCTGAGTCCCCATTGTGCTTTACCGCATTTTCCACAAAAGTTATATAAAGTAGGGGGGTGACTTGTACACCATTTAACTGCCCATTGGTGTACACAATAAATTCAAAATTGTCTCGTCTTGTTTTTTCGAGGTTGAGGAAATCGGTTAGGAATTGAATATCGGCGGTAAGCAATACTTTATTCCTGGTACTATCGTATAGCTGGTAGCGGAGCATATCGCTCAATTTCAGTAATAACTGAGAAGCTTTTTGTGGGTCGGTTTGTGTAAGTACATGCGCATTGTTGAGCATGTTGAATAAGAAGTGCGGATTGATCTGGTTCTTCAACTGTTCCAGTTCTGTATGTATAGTTAGTTTTTCCAGGTCGTTGATACGCTGAGAGTCAGTAACCCATCTTTGGAATAATTTTATAGCTGTAGATGCTGCAATGAGCACAAGTATTACAAATACAAAAAAAAATATTTTTACTGAAGGGACGGTTTGAGAAGATTTTGGGAGATAGTATTTATGTACAGCAGAGAGTGATAGCACAATAAAATAGGTAAGAACTACGTATATAGCGATGCCCGCCATGTAACTTGAAAACTTATTGTGAAATAAGAATCGCGGTATTAAAAAATACATATTGATATAACACATGGTTACCAGGAAAAGAAACATGAAATACTTACTTAAGGTTTGTACCCGATCTGCATGGAGCGGATCGGAATTAAGAAATACCATAGCAATTAATGTTAACGCCACCAAATGCCTGCGTATCCTATATTTAGGATTGACAAAGAACTTTAAATAATTATTGCTTTGGAATTCGGAAACTTCTGACACGTAAACTAATTTAATGTTTCACTAAAATTAGGTAATCGGAAAACATGTGAGTTAGTATTTATACCAAAGTGGAGTTGTTATATACAAAACTGCTTTTTGCAAGACAGGAATGCTTAACTGATTATATACACCAAGACCAGTTTGATATAAAAGGCAGCGTGTTTTCTATAATTTAAAAACAATTCATTTTTTATAACCATAATTTTGCCCACAAATTATTCTAGTAAGTTTTCATCAATGAACAGGACATTTTTATTAACTATACTGCTGCTATGCGGCCTGCAAAGCATAGGGCAAGTGAAGCATACCATTAGCGGTACCATTAAGGACAAGAAAACAGGTGAAACACTTATAGGCGCTGTGATACGTGTGGATGGTAAGGATATAGGTGTGGTGACCAATGAGTATGGTTTCTACTCTTTATCGTTGCCCGGTGGTAACTACACTCTTAAGATAGGGTATGTAGGATATGATGAGCAAACCAAAATAGTGGCGCTTGATAAAGCACAACAACTGAATGTAAGCCTGGAAGCGGCAGGACAGCAACTGAATGAAGTAGTAGTGCACAGCAAGGCGCGAAACTCAAATGTAACATCGGCACAGATGGGGGCGAATACACTTGATGTGAAAGAGATAAATGCCCTGCCTGTACTGTTTGGTGAAAAGGATGTAATAAAGATAGTGCAGTTGCTGCCTGGGGTGAAAAGTGCAGGCGATGGTAACACAGGTTTTTACGTGCGCGGTGGCGCTGCCGACCAGAACCTGATACTACTGGATGAGGCAGTGGTGTACAACCCATCGCACTTGCTGGGTTTCTTTTCGGTATTCAATTCAGACGCTATTAAAAACCTGACCTTGTACAAGGGTAACGAACCGGCACAATATGGCGGCAGGCTGAGCTCTGTGATGGATATAAAGATGAATGATGGTAATGACCAGACCTACCATGCCAGCGGAGGCATAGGTCTTATATCATCGCGACTGACTGTAGAAGGCCCGATAGTAAAGGATGAAGGGTCTTTCCTGGTGAGCGCACGACGTACTTATGCAGATGTATTCCTGGGATTGTCTAATAATCCGACCACACGTGAGAGCAGTCTTTATTTTTATGATCTGAATGCAAAACTGAATTATAAACTTGGTGATAAAGACCGCATATACCTATCGGGTTATTATGGGAAAGATGACCTGGGATTAGGTAACCTATTTGGTATCAACTGGGGTAATGCTACAGCTACACTACGGTGGAACCATATATTTAGTCCACGACTGTTTTCCAATACATCTCTTATTTACAGCGACTATAATTACAACATCAACGTAAACACCGCCGGTATCAATGCAAATATACTGTCTGTGATCAGGGATTATAATGTGAAGGAAGAATTCAACTATTATATCAGTCCTACAAATTCTTTGAATTTCGGGATCAATTCGATATACCATATTATCACCCCCGGTGTATATAATGGTAACATACATGTGCCCAGCCAATCAGACACGCACAGCTGGGAAAATGCTGCTTATATAACCGATAACTGGAAAGCATCTAAAAGATTGAATATAGACATTGGAGTGCGACTGAGCGCTTTCTCAGTATTGGGTGGCAGTAATAAATTTTATACGCTAAACCAAAACCACAATATTGTAGATACTATGCAGTATAGTGCAGGTACTATTGTACAGACCTATGTGAACCCTGAACCCAGGGTATCTGGCAGCTACCTGCTTAATGATGTGTCTTCTATAAAAGCTGCCTATGCACGTAATTCGCAATATCTGCACTTGCTGAGCAATTCTGTAACCAGTAATCCTACTGATAAATGGGTTGCCAGCAATAATATAATAAAGCCAGAACTGGGTGACCAGTTTTCTGTAGGGTATTTCAGGAATTTTAAAGATAACATGTATGAGTGCAGTGCCGAGACTTACTACAAGGTGACACAAAACGTAGTGGACTATAAGGATAATGCATATCTACTGAGTAATGATCCAGTAGAGCCTCAGCTATTATCCGGACAAGGTAGGGCTTATGGTATAGAACTGATGGCCAAGAAAAATGAGGGTCGGCTTACCGGATGGGTTTCTTACACACTATCGCGGACAGAACAACAAATAAACGGAATTAACAATAGCAATTGGTACGCTGCGCACCAGGACAGAACACATGATTTATCGATAGTAGGAATGTACAAACTATCAAAAAAGTGGTTGTTGTCGGCAGATTTTGTTTATTATACCGGGAATGCTGTAACCTATCCAACCGGGAAGTATGATATCAATAACACGGTTGTGTTCTCTTATACCAATCGTAATCAAGGGCGTGTGCCGGCATACCACAGGCTGGACCTTGGGGCCACTTACCAGCTGAAGCCACATAAGCATTTTACACAAGAGCTATCATTCAGCCTGTATAATGCATACGGACATGAAAACCCATATGTTATTACCTTCCAGACAGACCCCAATGACCAAAGTAAAACACAGGCTTTACAAACCTCATTGTTCCGGGTTGTTCCATCTATTTCTTATAATTTTAAGTTCTAAACATGAAACCTTATAAAATAGCATCTTTCCTGTTTTTAATGATGGCCTTCTGCTCGTGCCAGAAGGTGATACACCTGAACCTGGGAACTTCAACGTCGCGATATGTGATAGTGGGCAATGTGACCGACCAGCCGGGGCCCTATACAATAAGCATTACCAAAAGCATCAACTTTGACCAGGATAATGTTTTTCCTGCGGTGAGTGGCGCCAGTGTATATATTACCGATTCTACTGCGGGCATAACAGATACACTTACAGAAGTAACACCAGGTAACTACCAGACACATACTATTGCAGGAGTAAGCGGGCACGTATATCACCTGGGTGTATTGGTTAACGGTAATAGCTTTGCCTCATCTTCTACCATGCCACAGCCTGTTGGGCTAGATAGTATATATACCCAGGCTGCTGTATTTGGTAACAACACAGACGTTGTGCCGTTATACAGAGATCCGGTGGGAACCGGTAACTATTATCACCTGGTGCTTACCGTGCAAGACAGCGTATCGCAAGAGATATACATACACGATGATGAAGCAACAGATGGTAATGAAGTACAGTCGGCATTGCGTAATGACATAAAGGTGAATAGTGGGAATGCCATTACGGTGGAACTACAATGTATAGACCATGGTGTTTTTCAATATTTTAAAGACCTACAGCAAACTATACAGCAAAATTCAGCCACACCTGCAAACCCAGAGAGTAACATTACAGGTGGTTCACTTGGCTACTTTAGTGCACATACGGTAAGGAAGAAAACTATAATTGCACAGTAGAGAGGGTTAGCGTAAAAGGAAAGTATGATAGCCCAGGTCAGATGATCTGAGTGTATTCTACCACCATGTGTATTTTTTCATCGAGTTCTTTTATCGCATCTTCCATCATGACAAGGCATTCTTTGCTTGCTATGAGAATGTAGCAAGTATATCTATACGCCTAATTTAAACTGCTTGGCGCTACGCCATACACCTTTCTGAAAGCAAAGGAGAAATGAGAGAAGTCTTTGAACCCTACTTCAAGGTAAACATCGGATGAACGCCAGCCTTTTTCTTTAATGAGGTAGTAAGCATCATTCAGCCTTTTATGCTGCAGCCAGCGGCTGGGAGTGGTATGATATATTTTCTCGAAATCGCGCTTGAAAGTGGCTAGACTCCTCCCAGTAAGGTATGCAAAACGACTGAGCGGTACGTTAAATTTATAATGCTCATTCATATAGGCTTCCAAATCTATTTTACCCGGTTCACTAAAATCGAACAACACATTTTTTAGTGCAGGATTTGTTTGCATCAAGATCATTATGAGTTCCTTCACTTTTATATTAGTGATGGCTTTGTTGATCTCGCCGCTGCCGTTGATATAAGGTTTAAGGGAATTGATGAAATTCTGCAGGAGTGGATGGGGTTTTAAATACAAAGTGTTTTCTCCAGTGTAAGGTTCGTCCATATGCAGTTTATGTTCGCTGCTGATGCTGCGCAAAGTTTCTTCATCTATACTCAGGGATATTGATTTGTACTCGCCGCCAGAAGGAGGGGTTTTTATGAAACGTGCCAACTGGTTTTTTCTGAAAAAACGAAAATCGCCATCTTTGAACACGTAAGTTTTGTTGCCAACAAATGTTTCTGAGCTACCAGACAGTGTATAACTGAATACATGCTGTGGAATAAAATGTTCCCCTTCGGTAGTTTTTCTCACGAAGCATGAATACAGTATCTGAGACATTTCATTTTCTTGCGTTACGGGCATATGTATGTTGTATTGTAAAGGTAAAAAGGAATTGCAGTATTGGGCATACTGTAATTCCCCTTTATGCGTATATTATTCATTTAACTGGTTACATAGTCTTATCCTAAAATAGCTTTAGGTTCCAGGTATTCTTCCAGTCCGTATTCACCGAATTCTCTGCCTATACCCGATTGTTTAAAACCTCCAAAGGGTGCGAGTGGATCGTGGCTAAGCTCATTAATGACCACTCTGCCTGCGCTGATCTGCGCAGCTACCCGGTTAGCTCTTTCGGTGTTGGATGAGCTTATATAAGCGGCTAAACCATACACGGTATCGTTAGCTATTTCTATTGCTTCAGCTTCAGTTCTATACGTGATGATGGAGATTACCGGGCCAAATATTTCTTCGCGAGCAATGCGCATATTATTTGTGACGTTTGCAAATACAGTGGGTTTCACAAAATTGCCTGCTTCTAGTCCTGCAGGCTGGCCTTCGCCACCAATAAGCAATTCTGCCCCTTCTTCAATACCCAATCTTATGTATTGTTGTACGCGGTCGTACTGTTTTTTGTTTACCATAGGCCCAATATTTGTTGCCGCATTGTGTGGGTCGCCTACCTGAATCTTTTCAATCGTGGCTACTATTAGTTTCTTTACTTCGTCCAGCTTTTCTTCGGGCACCAGAAGCCTTGTTGCGGCAATACATGCCTGTCCGCTGTTCATATAACCAGCAGTTACCGCCTGGGGGATAGCCACGTTAAAATCTGCATCGTTGAGTATGATGTTGGGTGATTTACCCCCAAGCTCAAGGGTAACCCGTTTCATAGTATCTACAGCGCCACGTGCAATTGTTTTACCAACCAGCGTGCTGCCAGTGAATGATATTTTGGCAATATCCGGGTGACGTGTTATTTCTACACCAACAACTTCTCCGCGGCCATTTACGATATTAAAGACTCCCCTTGGCAAACCAGCCTCATGCAGGCATTCTGTAATAAGCTGTGTTTGCATTGCACTCATTTCGCTTGGCTTTATTACAGCAGTGCAGCCTGCGGCAATAGCAGTAGCTAGCTTTGTACAAATAAAGCCATTACTGGCATTCCATGGGGTAATGATGCCAACTACACCCAATGAGTCGAGTATCACTTTTGAAGAGCCAACCTTCCTGATGAAATCGAAATGTTTTAGAGTTTCAATTGCTGACAGAATACCATTGAGTGCATTACCTGAGCTTGCCGCAGAGAATTGCAAAGGGCCACCATATTCCTCCACCATAATGTTGGTTAAGTCATCTTTCCTTTTCAACACAGCTTCATACATTTGCTGCAGGTATGTTATGCGCTGTTCTTTGGTGGTTTTGGAAAAGGTTTTAAAGGCTTCTTTAGCTGCTGCTATAGCCTTACGCGTATCTTCTTCATCGCCCAGGATAACATGGCCTGTAAGGGTGTTGTTTGTGGGGTTGATGAGGCTGAAGCGCTCTGTGCCGTGTGGTGTTACAAATTCGCCATTGATGTAAATCTTGTCTATTGTTTTCATTTTCTTTCTTTTAAAGCAAAGGTCGGTGAGAACATAGATGGCTGTTGTGTTGAAACGCTCAATGTGTTGTGTTGAACGGCTCATTTATTCTGTGTTGATCCTTTGGACTGCTTTAATTAGGTGTTCATTTTAGGTTTAATTTTTGTGGGTCTAAGCTGACTTCGTTATTTTACTGTAGTAATAACAGATTTTATGAAACTGCCGGTTCTACTTATTGTTTTCCTGTTTATAGCCTATAGCGTAACAGCACAATTTGATTGCAATGCACTTTTGGCAAAAGAAGTTGACCAGAACCATCCTGAAGAGATGCTTAAGGAACTTAAGCATTTTACGCACTGTGGATTGGACAGTATTGATGTGCGCTACTTTATTAATGGGCCGGTAATCGGCGCAATGGTTATAAAAGTTGTGAACGCCAAGCATAGCTGTACTTATGGCGACATCTTAAGCCAAATAATGCTGGTTACCGAAACGCCTGGATATAAAGAGGTAAAGCAAAATCAAAAGAAGATGTATGCCGTAATGAGTATGCCTGTGACAGAAACCAACTGGGCAAGGAATGTTGACGTGCTCAATAAAAAATTTGATGATAGCGACCTTAATGCTATGCATAAGCTTTTTATGGATAATGCATCAAAGAGCTGGACTTACGGTCAATTGATCTATAATTATGACAACCGTAAAAAATGAAGATTTATAATTCTTGTGATAGATCGATCATACCCAGTTGTTATTTGCTGATCCAGGATTTGTATTGATTTCGTATCCACATCTTTATTTCAAGATCGCTGGCAGTGCGGCAGTAATCATACGGCATAGGGTTGGCATACATAAAGTAGCCTACGCTATCGCCCGTAAGCTTTGTCATTAGCGTAACCAGTTCAGGGGTGTAGCGCGTATCTATAAACTTTTGAAGTTCTGTGGTTTCAAAGACCTTTTGGAAATGGTACGTTTCTTTGGCCTTCTTTGAGAAAGCCTCTGCCAAAGCAGACGCGGGGCTGCCAAGCGCATTGGGATGCGTATGCGCTAATGGACGTTGATAGGTAGAGGCACGTTCAGCAGAGTCTGCGGTGTACTTTGTAAAGCTGTTGAATTTGTATGTAAAATCGTTGTACTGGTAGCTGAGTGTAGCCATTGGCACATTAATAACCTCAGTGGCAGCCTTGTACCTAATGCGCTGAACGGGTTTATAACCAATGGCTGAATATACAAGCGTATCGCCAAGGCGTGCAAATAATGTATAGTTCCCATTTGCGTCTGTATGAGTGATCTGGGCAGTGTTACGATTGGCTACATCGGCCAATAGTAAGGGCTTGCCGGTTTCCACATCGGTTACAACTCCCTGAACGGTTTGTGCACTTACTGAACAGCTAACAAATATGAAGAGTAAGATAAGGTAGAGATTCAACCTCATAGGTGCACACAATATTGGTTTTAATATGGCAAAACTAAGGTTGAATATGTGAAGGGTTGTATAAAGTTTTTAAATCAATGGTTAGAAATACAATAGTAAAGGAGCTATTGTGCCACTATATCAAATGTGCCTTGTTTGTTTCTTTCTAAAATAGTGCCTGTCGGCGAGTCTAAATATGGGATTATTGACTGATCGTAATTGGCAATAGTATTCACATCATATACGGCAGAATGTGTCAAGTCATTAAGATATTCCTGATCTTCAGTCCCTGAAAAAAACCTCCATCCACTATCCAGATCATTAAATGGAAGCCCACGATACATGTAGTTGACCGGCATGCCATCTACGGTTATCTTATCTGTCGTAATGCAGCCACCTATTGGGGCTATGAGATCGAGTATCTCATTACTGAGTATCTTGTATTGCTTCTCCATGATATCATCGGATACTTAGATAATTCTTGGGTTTTGGTTTCATATTCAACACCAAACCAAACCCGGCGCCGTTTGGCGCAGCTACAGGCTGTAACCTTAACGAGAGGTCGCGCGATATATCAAAGTTGCGCAAGTGTGCAGATGCTACAGCGTCCAGTATCTGTATCATGTAGCCTACACCTGCAAGCAATACAGTAAAATCGAGGTATCGTTCAAAATCATCTCTTATTTGTTGTAGCTGGCTTTGTGTGTACTTGGTACTGTATTGCCCATTGGGGTAATCTATGTATGCCTGGCGATACGTATTGTAATTACTAAGGTTATACCCAAAATAGTAGGCCGATACACCAATGCCTGCGTATATGACCGGTATCTTCCAGTACTGACGGTTATAGAGCTGCCCAAGTCCTGGCAGGATAGCAGAGTACATACCCGCCTTTTTGGGGTTAGGCGCCCAGTCGGCCTTCTTTTCAGTTACTACAGTATCGCGAAGGTGTGTTACCTGTTTTACAGCCTTCAGGCTATCTTCTGTTTTCTTTTCATTTGCACTTTGTATGAGTTTAGTGGTATCTCTGAATACCGTATTCAGGTTTGTATCGGGCACGGCTTGGGCATGGGCACGAGCTGGGAGTAAAGCAGTAAGCAATACCAGCATACAAATAAAGGCAGTAAGCAAGCTTTTATAAATGGATAACCAGGTCTTCATATCTATATGCCCAAAGGTAAATGAAACCGGAACAAAAATCACTGTTCTTATAAACAACAAACCCTGCCGGTAGGGCAGGGTTTGTTGTTTGCTTTCAGGCAGGAGTTATTTCATGCCGGTAGTGTTGTTGAGCTTCATGCTGGATTTAGTCATATCATTAATGATATTTACAGTTTCTGATATGTAAATATCTTTTTTCAGGTTTTTTAACCAGTCGCTATTCTTTGTCATCGAAGCGCTGTCCAGGTTTATTCTTTCCAGGTCTTCTTTAAGATTGGTATATTCCAATGGATTAGTTTTCTTCTGCAGCTCATCCAGCTTTTTAGATGTTGCGTTTGCTTCGTCTAGTTCTTTCCTGTAGCCAGTTTCTGTTAGAGAGTAGGTATTGTTCTCTTCTTGCTTTTTCAGGTGTGCTGCGTTTTCCTCGATCAGTGTGAAAGTAGGGTTAGCAGTTACACGAGATTTGCTTAAGGTTGAAAGGTCTGCAACACTGGCAGCATTTGTTGTTGGTTTAAAGTTGGCGCGTGCTATTTCGTCCCAGCCCAATGCGGCTTTATCATGACGTTCGCCCTGATTGATCAGCTCGTAAGGATCTGGCAAATGAATGTCGGGTGTAACACCTTTCAGCTGTGTTGAACCCCCGCTAACACGGTAGAATTTCTGTACGGTTACCTTCAAAGAACCTAGTGATGACATTGGAGTTACTCCGTTAGCTGCTGTCAGTTCATCTGTTTTCATTTGTACCCTTTTCAGCGGATCAACAAACTCATCCAACGGGATAACCTTTTGCACTGTACCCTTGCCATAAGATGTAGAGCCTACTATTATCGCGCGTTTGTAATCCTGTAATGCAGCCGCCATGATCTCAGAAGCGGATGCACTATTTTCGTTGATCATTACAGCCATTGGGCCAGTATATTCTGCACCTTTATTGTTTGCGCTTAATGTCATAGGAGCGGCATCGCTGCTTTTTACCTGCACTTCGGGGCCTGGTCCTGTAAAAAGACCTGCCATATCCACCACATCGCTGAGGGAGCCACCACCGTTGTTGCGCAAGTCAAGGATGATACCCACAACGCCTGCGCCTTTCAGTTTTTCTACTTCTTTAGCTACATCTTCAGAACACCTGCGGCCGTTTATATGCTGAAAATCAGAGTAGAACTCAGGTAGATAGATATAACCTACAGGGCCATCTGTACTTTTTATAACAGCTGATTTTGCAAACACGTTATCCATCAACACCTCGCCCCTGATGATAGGTATTACTTTTATAGAACCATTTACCTTTTTAACCGTGAGGCGTACTTCTGTGCCTTTCTTTCCGCGTATAAGGTGTACAGCATCTTCTATGTCATAACCGGTAATATCAACTGGTTCCTGTGCGCCCTGGCCAACTTTCACTATCACATCTCCCGCCTTCAGCTCACCCTGCTTCCAGCATGGGCTACCTGTAATGATAGCTGCGATCTTGATGGTATTGGCTTCTTCTCGCAACTGGGCGCCTATGCCGAAGAACGTACCTGACATATCCTCATCAAACTTTTCTTTTTCTTTGGGCGGGAAGTAATCAGTATGCGGATCTTCGCTGGTAGTGATGGCGTTTATATAATAAGTAAAACGTTCATCGCCCTTTATCTTATGCATGCGTTTAAATGTGTACTCCATGTTCTTGCGTACACTTTCGCGGGCATCAGTTTCCAGTTCAGCGTCTGTTTTAGGTTTGGTATTAGCTGCTGCGGGCTTAGTTTCTGCTGTCGCGCTAAAATCTTCGGTGTCTTCCGTCAGATTTTTAGTCGTTGCATCGTCATCTTCCTTCGCTTTGCCTTTAGTGCCTTTTTTGCTTTCTTTGGTTTTATCCTGGGCATTTTTCAGTTCTACATATTTGCCCAATACCCTGAATTTGAGGATCTTTCTCCAACGGTCTTTCAGTTCGGTTTCGTTTGCTGCGTAGGTAGTTTTATCACCACTGAGCTGTATCTGTTCATCCACATCAAAGTGAAACGGCGTTTTTAGTATTTCTTTGTAGTAGCCTTCAGCATCATCTATACGTTTTGCGTATATCGCATCCATCTTATCAAAAAACTCTACCGAACCGTCCCTTATTTCATCATCGATAGCGTATTGATACTTTTGCAGTGTGTTTATGTCCTGCTGTGTGAAAAATTTCTTTTCATAATCCAGGTCTTCCAACACCTTATTATAAACCCTGTTTGAGAAGGTATCGTTGAGGTCGCGAGGGGCAAAATGTACTTCCTTAATGGCCTTGGCAATAGTGCTCTGTACTAAAATCTTCTTCTGGTCTGGCTGATTGTCATCTCCACCGCTGTATTTAAAGGAGAAAAAGGCTGCAAGCGCCCCCGTAATTACAAGCGGTATGAGGATCTTATTCTTCATGAATCGCAACATAATATTAATAATTAAATAATTCTAACAAATGTAATTGATTTGCTGTTAATAAAACGCTAATCAAAAAGCATACCTATGGGCATATTGAGGGTGATTTTGCCATGAATATATGTAGTAAATTGCACGGGAATTTGTGAATATGCAAGATATATTTTTCAAAGACCTTGGGCTGGCTGAATATGGTGTTGCCTGGGAGTTGCAGGAAGCCTTGATGAAGGAAGGATTGACCGCCAAGGCGGACTGGTATAATACCCCTCAAACAGAACGAACCGCCCTGCCTGATACCCGCCACCACTTGCTTTTTTGTGAGCATCCATCGGTATATACCCTGGGCAAAAGTGGCCATATGGAAAACCTGCTGGTAAATGATGCCAGGCTGAAAGAACTAAACGTAACTTTTTACAAGACCAACAGAGGAGGGGATATAACCTACCACGGCCCCGGCCAGATAGTGGGATACCCTATACTGGACCTTGAACTGTTTTTTACAGACTTGGGCAAATATATGCGCAGCCTTGAAGAAGCAATAATACGCACTATTGCCCACTACGGTATAGAAGGCGACCGTTTGCCTGGATCTACCGGCGTGTGGCTTGACGTGGGCACCAGCAAAGCACGCAAAATATGCGCTATGGGTGTGCGCTGCAGCAGGTGGATAACCATACACGGTTTTGCACTGAATGTAAATACAGATATGCGCTATTTTGATTACATAGTTCCTTGTGGCATTACCGACAAAAGTGTAACATCTATGGAGAAAGAACTTGGCAAGCGTATAGATGAGCAGGAAGTAAAAGATATATTAAGAAAAGAATTTGGTACGGTATTTAATGCCAATATTATTCCTGAAGTAATTGAGCAATACTAATGAAAATGTGTAACTTGAATTGGTGGGAATTTAAATAATGAAGAAAGATATTACATATCATTGGGGCGAAGATCACCTCCTTATATCGCTGGGCAATCGTGTGCAGCGGGGTATAAGGGTGTTTTTTATAGTGGAATTCATTTTTACTACAGTGCTGGCTACAATGTTCCTGGTACAGTCATTACCTTTCTCAGCGGGCTTTACGCATATATTTGCCGGTGTGTGCTCTGCGCTTATTTACCCGCTGGCTGTTTATCGTTTCCTTTCGCGGGTGTTTTTTAATGAACAGATACTTGTAGAGGAACGCGGCATAACAATAATAAGGCGCACCCCTTTTTACCGGGATATGAAATCTTATTATTGGAGCAGCATAGGACCTATACACTATGCCGGACGGGATAAAAAAACAGATCATCCGTTAAAAGGAAAATACTACGATTATTTTGGATTTGAAGCGCAGGAGCACCTGATACAGAGCCTGCATCATAATGGTAACCTATTCTTTTACTGCGGCCGAAACCAAGTACACTTTGCACGTGGTGTATATTCTTGGGATGCTGAAAAGCTGGTGCATATGATGAAAATATACGTTGGCAAACAAATGCTATTGGGCCCAGAATGGGAGCAGATGTTGCAGGAGCACGAAATGGATTATTAATAGGCTCTATTCATCAAGACTTACGGCAACAAAGCCAGTTTCAAATTCTTTATTATCCCGCTTTAAGATAAACTTGTAGAGGCCACCCTGGTGGAAATTCCGTTTGTCCATAATGATGGGGGACACAGAAAACCGGGGGATATCCATTATCATGTTGTTTTTGGCATTGAATACCTTCATACTATAAGCGTGGAATTTAACATCGGGGAGCGTAATGTTGATATTGCCACTTACATCGTCTGTGAAAACGTATTCGGACTTAATGTAATTGTATGGATTGAGTTCCGTAGCGTCTGTAACCAGTGAGATAGTGATCTTGGGCTGTTTTTTGACTAAAGAATCGTTTGTGGTAATCACTTTGAACACCGAAGAATCAAGTGTAGTTATAACGCCTTCGTCTTTAGTGCCTACTACTATTACTGTTTTCTTTTTATGTGCACCTATAGAACCATATGGAGAATAAGGTGTGGCTTCATCAGGAACAGTTATGCCCTGAGCTACATTTACGTTGCCAGAATGGGCTTGAATAACTGAGTCTGCAGCTTTGGCCACTTCTATATCCTTCTGAGTGGTTTTATCTGTTTTAATATCTTGTTTTGTAGTGGTAGTGAGGTATTTCTGTAATGAATCGTTAGATGGGAGTCTTACCCTGCGGTATTTGATCACAGAACTATCTACATACATTTTTATACGATTGCTGGTCCACGACAGATCGGAACTGAAGACTATAACCAATTCGTAGTAGTTATTGCCAGGTTGAGGGTGCCCATCAGCAAACACCTGTACCCCTTTCTGCAGATTTCTTACATAACCTACCGTGGTAAAATTCATCAAGCTATCGGAAGAGCGCTGAACGGCAATGGACTTGATGCCACTGTACTGGCATGTCCAGGTAAGTATATTTACCCCTTTGTCAGTAATGCCCGCCATGTCGGGGAGCAGTGGCTGTGCCTGCGTTGTTATAAAAAAAAGACTAATAATTATAGAGAGTGCCGCCTTAAGTACGACAGGTTTGCCGATCATTTGCCAAACTTACTGCAAAAAGCCCAACCCATTATAGCTGGAACTAAATTTTGGAATAATTTACAATTTTACTTTTTTGGTGGCCTTGCCATCATCCTTTATTTTTAACGCTGTAACTCTCTGATGGTTATATTTATATCTTTAACACCACTACTACAACAAAAAACATGAAAGGTTTATTCACTAAAAAACCATTAAGTAAACTCATACTCGACAGCGGCGATGGGGTAAATAACCTAAAGCGTACCCTGGGGGCAGGTAACCTGGTTGCACTGGGTGTAGGGGCTATAATAGGTGCAGGCTTGTTTGTACGCACCGCTGCAGCCGCAGCTAACAATGCGGGTCCGTCTGTTACTATTGGCTTTATTGTAGCAGCTATAGGATGTGCATTTGCCGGGCTTTGTTATGCAGAGTTTGCATCAATGATACCTATTGCAGGTAGTGCATACACTTATTCTTACGCTACAATGGGCGAACTTGTAGCATGGATAATAGGGTGGGACCTGGTACTAGAATATGCAGTAGGGGCTGCTACAGTAGGTATTGCATGGAGCGAATACCTGAATAAACTGCTTGAAATATTTAACCTGCACATCCCGGAGGAATGGTGCCATTCTCCATTTGAGACCTTTAAAGACGCGGCAGGCATGTCTCACCATGCTTATATGAATGTACCTGCGCTCTTCATTATATTTATGCTTACCCTCCTACTAATAAGAGGAACAAAAGAATCTGCGTTTGTAAATGGTATTATAGTCATTACCAAGGTGACAATAGTAGTACTGTTTATTATATTTGGATGGAGCTATATTGTACCGGCCAACCACATACCTTATATCCCAGCACCTACTACCTATACTGACACACAGGGTGTAGCGCACAATTATGGTGGTATATGGGGGATACTAGGTGCTGCGGGAACGGTGTTCTTTGCATTTATTGGATTTGATGCGGTATCTACAGCAGCACAGGAGGCAAAAAATCCGAAAAAAGATATGCCTATTGGTATATTGGGCTCACTGGTTATCTGCACTATCTTATATATACTGTTTGCGCACGTACTTACGGGGGTTGCCAGTGTAAACGATTTCCGTACACAGGGTAGGGAAGCATCTGTTACCTACGCCATTAAAACTTATATGACCAACTATGGCTGGCTTGCTAATTTAGTAACTGTAGCCATATTATTTGGTTTTTCGTCTGTGATATTGGTGATGCTGATGGGACAAAGCCGGGTATTTTACAGTATGAGCCGTGATGGTTTGGTACCTAAGCTATTCTCTGACCTGCATCCTAAATTCCAAACCCCCTATAAGAGTAACTGGATATTTTTAGTACTGGTGGGCGCATTTGCTGCGTTTGTGCCAGGTGATATTGTAGGCGATATGACCAGTATAGGTACTTTGTTTGCATTTATACTGGTATGTGCCGGAGTGTGGATCATGCGGGTGAAAAATCCTGAAATACCTCGCCAGTTCAAAGTGCCGATGGTGCCACTTATCCCAATATTGGGTATAGTTGTATGCGCACTTATGATAGCCGGTCTGGGTTGGACCAATTGGCTACGTTTGATAGCATGGCTGATCATTGGTTTGGTTATCTACTTTAGCTACAGCCGTAAAAACAGCAAGCTGAATAACGAGTAGTGTTTACAATTTTAAAATAATGAAAGAGGGTGTTGTTTCGTATAGAAACAACACCCTCTTTCATTATTTTAGCTCCTAATTACCAAATCCACCACCCGGTGGTGGGCCACCCATACCACCAGGTCCGCCTCCGCCAGGACCTCCAGGCATACCTCCCGGTGGAGGGCCATCGCCATGCATATGCATGCCGCCATCATCAGGATGACCATTTTGTTGCTGAGTGGGTAATGCGCCTTTAAAATGACGAATGGTATAGGTGAGTGTAAACATAAAGTACTGTTTCAATACCTGGGTGGTACTGTTTTCTATATAAGTGTCTGTGACCGTGCGGCTGATGCTTTTATTCTGGTTCAGCATATCGTAGGCTGTTATACGCGCCTCAAGTGCTTTACTCTTCAGGAACTTGTATCCCAGGTAGGAGGTCCATAAAATATAGTTTTCATTGCCGCTGGTATTGGTAAGGGTGCTGTAGTACGTTTCTGCAAGGTTGGTATTAAGTACCACCCCTTTAAAGAATATCCAGTTTACTTTAACCCCTACTACGTGACTGTAATAATTGTTGGTGGCCTGGCTCTGTAATGTATTGTTCACAAAATTGTAATTGCCGGTGTAAGAGAGTGTGAAGTCGAGGTTCTCGCTGACGTTACTGCTCAATACTACACCTGCAGTTGGTGCATAGTTGTTTGAGAATGATTCTTTACCGCTAATAGTGCCCGGGCTACGAGTGTAGGATACACCACCGTTGAGATTAATATTGCTTTTGATGAAGTCGGCCGGGATGCCATATGTAAGGAAGGCTTTGTTGTTCCAGTACCCATTCAGGTTTACGGGTAACGTGAGTTGGCTACCCTTGTTTATCCTTATTCCATCTGTCAGCAAGCTATCCCTGTTAAAAAGATAAGTAGAGTTGGCAATGTAATTACTTATGTTTTGGGCATACAGGTATAATAGGAATGTATGGGCGTTCTTAGCCTTGGTAAGACCATAGCGTACTATGAGTGTCTGCTCAAAATCCTGCCTCAGGGCCTGGTTGCCAGTAGTGAGTAGTAGCGGATTGCTTATGTTTATTACATTTTGCAATTGTGATATGCTGGGCGCTGTAGTGCTGGTGCGATACATGATGCGCAGATTGCGGCCATCTGCAAACCGGTAGTTGAAGAACATATTGGGCAATATGCTCTGGAAAGGTTTGGGGTTTGTTATGGTATCGTAAGGATAATATTGTTGGCCTTCCAGGGTAGCGCTTTGTATATTAACGCCTATTGCAAAATTGAGTTTCCTGTCACCAATGCGATAGCTTACACCTCCTTTCTGTGTGGTATATGTATTGTCGTATTTGTTGGATAGCAAACCATCGTGAGTAGTATATTGTTTTGTTGTATCATTATACAAGTTGGTTTCCTGATCGGCCTTGCTTTTGGTATAAGATGGATTGTAGGAAAACATGAGTTGCCCTTTTTTTCCTATTGGTTCTGTATAATTAAGACTTGCAGAATAGGATGCAGCATTGTTGTATAAGGAATATTGATCATTAAGCATTGTAATGGTATCAATTATACTACCCATCAAATTACCGCTATTTGAAATGGTGGTGCCACTTCCTGATTTTTCGTTTAACGAATTGCTGAGGTTTAAAGATATGGTTCTGCGTGGCTTATGAAACTTATGCTGGAAAAGGACGTTGTTGGAAAAGCTGTAGCCGGAATAGTTGGATGTGTTTAAGTTGTTGGCTGCAACTTTGGACTGGTCTATGCCATTCAACGCGCTGGTTGTAGTATCCACCTGGGTTGTATAGCTGTTGTTGTTTTGAAAACTGACATTGGGGGTAATGATAAGAGAATTGAAAGAGTCTATTGTGTATTCGAACCTGAAATTTACACGGTGGTTCAGGTTCTTGGTTTCAGAGTAGTCGCGCTCCCCGTACTGCAGCGTACTGTCTTTGTTGCCTGTGAAGTAATCCCTGTTCAATACTGTATTGTTGGTATTGTCGGTTGAGTTGAAAAAGTAACTCCCAGTTACTTTTATCTTTTTACCCCAATTATCGCTGTAGTTAAAACCTACAGAGTTGGTATTTGTAATACCCCCTTGCTGGCCTACCAGGAAGTTATTAGCAGTGCTTCCGCCCCGCCCACCTGAGCCACCTCTATTACCGCCGCCGCCACCGGTTACCCCCAAAATATCCTGCGAGCTGAAGTTTTGCTGGTTGATATTGTTAGAGAGTCCTATTAATGAGATGCGTTGGTCGCCATTAAAATAGTTGAGGCTTTCGCCGGCAATATACCTGTCGTCTGTTCCATAGCCACCATATATCTTTCCAAACTCACCATTGCTTTTGTTCTTCTTGGTAATGATGTTTATGGTTTTTTGGGAGTTGCCATCATCGAAGCCAGTAAACTGTGCCTGATCGCTTAGTTTATCAAATACTTGTATTTTATCTATTACTTCAGATGGCAGGTTGCGCAGCGCAAGGGTAGGGTCGGTACCAAAAAATGGTTTGCCGTCCACATATACCTGCTGCACTGTCTCTCCATTTACTTTTACCCCTGTGTTGTCCGATGTTACGCCCGGCATTTTTGTCACCAGGTCTTCGGCGGTAGCATCGGGGTGGGTTTTAAAGGCATCGGCGTTAAATTGTGTGGTATCGCCCAGTTGCGTGGCACGTATCTGCGTGCTCTTAACAGTTACTGTTTTCAGCTCGTTGCTCCCTGCCTTCATTTTAAGCGTGCCGAGGTTCACATTGCTGG
>JABDEZ010000002.1:0-32500 GCA_013286835.1 Bacteroidota bacterium | reverse complement strand
AATGAGTAACGATAAATATTGTGAAAAACAATATCGCCGAAAGACTAAGGGTTCCTGATCAACGTTAATCGGATCAGGGTTAGTCGGGTCCTTAGGCAAACCCGAAAGGGGTAGTTGATGGAAAACTGGTTAATATTCCAGTACGAGTGTTAGTTCCGATGGGGTGACGGAGAAGTGAAAGGCCCGCGAGACAACGGATGTTCTCGTTAAAGCGTGTAGATATATCTTTTGTAGGCAAATCCGCCAGAGATGTCGAACGTGATAGTACTCAATGGCTTCGGCCAGCGAGATAGCGGCACTAATCAGGCTCACGAGAAAAACCTCTAAGGTGTGGCTAATACTCCCCGTACCGTAAACCGACACAGGTAGTCGAGATGAGTATTCTAAGGCGCTCGGGTGAGCCGCGGAGAAGGAACTAGGCAAATTGTAGCTGTAACTTCGGGATAAAGCTATCCATAGCAATATGGATTCAATGAAATGGTTCAACCAACTGTTTAGCAAAAACACAGGGCCCTGCAAATTCGAAAGAAGACGTATAGAGCCTGATACCTGCCCGGTGCTGGAAGGTTAAGGAAGCTTGTCAGCCGCAAGGTGAAGCTTGCGACCGAAGCCCCAGTAAACGGCGGCCGTAACTATAACGGTCCTAAGGTAGCGAAATTCCTTGTCGGGTAAGTTCCGACCTGCACGAATGGTCTAATGAGTTGAACACTGTCTCCTCCGCGAGCCCGGTGAAATTTTAGTATCGGTGAAGATGCCGGTTACCCGCCACGGGACGAAAAGACCCCGTGAACCTTCACTACAACTTTGCATTGATTTTGAGTAACAGATGTGTAGCATAGTTGGGAGGCTACGAAGCAGGTGCGCCAGCATTTGTGGAGCCAACGTTGAAATACCAACCTTCTGTTACTTAGAGTCTAACCCGCAATGCGGGGACATTGCATGGTGGGTAGTTTGACTGGGGTGGTCGCCTCCTAAAGAGTAACGGAGGCTCGCAAAGGTACCCTCAGTACGGTTGGTAATCGTACGTAGAGCGCATTAGTAAAAGGGTGCTTGACTGTGAGACTGACTAGTCGAGCAGGTGCGAAAGCAGGCTAAAGTGATCCGGTGGTTTCCGAATGGAAGGGCCATCGCTCAAAGGATAAAAGGTACTCCGGGGATAACAGGCTGATCTCCCCCAATAGCTCATATCGACGGGGAGGTTTGGCACCTCGATGTCGGTTCGTCACATCCTGGGGCTGGAGAAGGTCCCAAGGGTTGGGCTGTTCGCCCATTAAAGTGGCACGTGAACTGGGTTCAGAACGTCGCAAGACAGTTCGGTCTCTATCTGTGGTGGGCGCTAGTAAATTGAGAGGACATGCTCTTAGTACGAGAGGACCGGAGCGTATGTGCCGCTGGTGTATCGGTTGTGCCGCCAGGTGCAGTGCCGAGTAGCTATGCACAGTCAGGATAAGCGCTGAAAGCATCTAAGCGCGAAACCTTCCTCAAGATGAGTTTACTTTTAAGGGCCGTTATAGACGATAACGTTGATAGGCTATAGGTGTAAAGGTGGTAACATCAAAGCCGAGTAGTACTAATTGCCCGTAAGCTTTAACTTTTTTTATGTCAGTGTAAACTGATCATCTTACTAAACAATAAAATTGCTTCACCCAATATGTCTCGATATTTTAGTCTGAACCCCTGAACAGGGTTCACCGCTAATAACCATCTTATGGTGGTATTGCCGGGGGTGTTCACCTCTTCCCATTCCGAACAGAGAAGTTAAGCCCCCCATGGCCGATGGTACTGCATATCGCGGGAGAGTAGGTAGCTGCCATATTTATTCTAAATGCCTTTACACTTAACTGTGTAAAGGCATTTTTCGTTTTATACCCTATTGCGAACAATGATGTTAAGCCCCCCACTGGTTCCGATAACTATCGGAATACTGCCATATCGCGGGAACGTAGGTAGCTGCCATATTTATTCTAAATGCCTCAACTAACCTTGAGGCGTTTTTTTATGCACACTATTCACCTGTTGTCAGATGGACCTAAGTTTATGCAACCAGGCAGTAACATGGTATTCCCATAAGGTATATTTTGGGGTTATCATGAGACACGGCCATTCATGAGGTGCCTGTATAGATATGCCGACAGTTTATACGAGATAGGACTGCAAGAAGATGCTGTAGTGGTATTAGAGGTAATAATGAGGCACTATATTATGCCGCCCATGTGCAAATAGTATGGCAGGACACTGATGGGGCCATTGCATGGTTAAAAAAGCACGCGAAGAGGTAGAATGATACAGCTGTGGCAACGCTATTTATCAGTTCTATTCCTATAATTAAGGTCATAATTGTAATAAACCGCCTGTTACGAGCAATTAAACAATTAAGAAGTTATTTGTTACTAATAACAAAAAACCGCCTCAAAATTGCTTTTGAGACGGTTTGTAAATATTAGGGAGCTAATTAAGCTATTTCAACTTCAGCACCAGCTTCTTTCAGCTTTGTAGCCAAATCATCAGCCTCAGCTTTGCTTACGCCTTCTTTAACAGCCTTAGGAGCGCCATCTACCAGTTCTTTAGCTTCTTTCAGACCAAGACCTGTAAGATCTTTAACTGTTTTTACAACGTTCAGCTTGTTAGGGCCGGCAGCTTTCAGGATAACGTCGAAAGCAGTTTTTTCAGCAGCAGCAGGAGCAGCAGGACCAGCAGCAGCAGGAGCAGCAGCGGCAACAGCAGCAGGCTCAATGCCATACTCGTCTTTCAGTATTGTAGCTAATTCGTTAACTTCTTTTACAGTAAGGTTAACCAGTTGTTCTGCGAATGATTTTAAATCTGCCATTGTTATGATTTTTTTGTTTGTTTTTAATGTTGTTAATGGTACTTATGTTGATACTTGGAAGCCTTATTTTATGCGGCAGCTATGCTGCCCGTGTAATTTATGCTGCGCGTTCTTCCAGGGCTTTTACAAGTCCTGCAAGTTTGCTGCCTTCATTCAATCCACTCATTACATTGTTTATTGGAGACTGCAACAAACCAATGATCTCGCCGATCAGTTCGTTCTTGCCCTTCAGTGTCTTCAGTGCATCCAACTGGTCGTCGCCTGTAAATACATCACCATCAATGAAAGCAGCTTTCAAAACTGGTTTCTTGGTGTTTGCAGTCTGACGAAAAGAGCTGATGATCATTGCGGGCTCCTTAGCGTTCTCAGAGAACAGCAGAGCAGTAACGCCATGTAATGCATCGAAAGAACCTTTGAAACGTTCTGTATCCAGTTGTTCCATTGCCTTCCTGATGAGTGTATTCTTTGCAACCTGCATTTCTACATTCTTTTCGAAGCAGATGCGGCGCAGTTTGCTCACCTGTTCTACCGTTAAAGATTCGGTATTGGTGATGTAAAAATTATTGTACTGGGTAAATTTACCCTTTAGTACTTCTATTGCTTCTGATTTTTGAGCAGGTGTCATTTTTTAATTTTTTGTCCTCCCTTGCCTTCTTAGGCAGTTTGTGCGGAGGTGTGATCTAAATGTTTGTTACCACGTCCTTATCCTTTGCAGGAAAGGTGTTTACGCTACAGTTTTAGTATCAATAGCTAATCCTGGGCTCATTGTTGCAGCCAGGCTTATGCCTTTAAGGTAAGTGCCTTTAGCAGTAGCAGGCTTCATACGTATCAGGGTGTTTATTAGTTCCTGTGCGTTTTCAGCAAGCTTAGCTGGCTCAAAAGATATACGGCCTATAGATGCATGTATGATACCGGCCTTGTCTATCTTGAAAGCTATTTTACCACCTTTTACTTCATTTACAGCGTTGGCCACATCATTAGTCACCGTACCGGTCTTAGGGTTTGGCATCAGGTTACGTGGACCCAGTATTTTACCAAGGCGGCCTATTTTAGGCATTACAGATGGTGTTGCAACAATTACATCAACATCTGTCCATCCGCCTTCTATTTTAGATACAAATTCATCAAGGCCTACGAAATCGGCACCTGCTGCTCTTGCTTCTGCTTCTTTATCGGGGGTACATAATACCAATACGCGTTTAGTTTTACCTGTACCATGTGGCAAGGTAACTGTACCGCGTATAGCCTGATCTGCCTTCTTAGGATCAACACCCAGGCGTATATGTACGTCAACAGAGCTATCAAATTTGGTTATGTTGATGCCCTTCACGGTAGCTGCAGCTTCAGCCAGCGTGTATTGTTTATTTTTATCCAGTTTAGCTTCTACAGCTTTTCTTTTTTTAGTGATTGCCATCGCTTCAAAAAATTAAATAAGGTGAATTAAATTCGGGATGATGCGTTAAAATGAATTACGCGTTACTTCCCCATGGTGCAGTGCCTTCAACAGTGAAGCCCATGCTGCGTGCAGTACCTGCAACCATTTTCATGGCGCTTTCGATAGTGAAGCAGTTCAGGTCAGCCATCTTGTCTTTAGCTATTTCCTCTACCTGTGCCCATGATACCTTACCAACTTTAATGCGGTTTGGTTCTTTAGAACCTGTTTGTTGCTTGGCGGCGTCCATCAGCTGTATAGCTGCAGGCGGTGTTTTAATTACGAACTCAAAAGATTTATCGGTAAACACAGTAAGTGTTACAGGTAATACCTTGCCGATCTTGTCTTGGGTACGTGCGTTGAATTGTTTGCAGAATTCCATGATGTTAACACCCTTGGAGCCTAATGCCGGACCGATTGGAGGTGCCGGGTTGGCTTGGCCGCCTTTTACTTGCAGCTTTACAAAGCCAGAGATTTCTTTAGCCATTTTTTATTATTTTTGGTTTTAGCGAATCCCGGTAGTTTCTTCTTTCAAATCCACCCCGGTTTATTCTCCCAAATGCAACCTTATTAAAAGAGCAATATGAGAATTGGACGGCAAAGGTAAGTACATATTTAATATGCAGCAAAAAATATTTTGAAAATACAGTAATAAATTTATAGACATAGATTACCCGGAGTGAAAGACACTTATAGATGACAGGCTGTTGCAACATTTGAGGGTATGCCAGCAAAAATGTATCTTACGCAGCCATAGTATTCAAACTTCCTGAATAACAATAATGATGCAACCATTTACTGTAATAGAAATAAATACAAACGGTACTACAACCCCGCAAATAGAAGATGATATAGAAGTGCTGTTGATACAGGACGGAGAGGTGACTGTGGGTAAACTGAGTTATGATACAGAGAACGACTTTTCATCGCTGGCAATAGATAGCCCGCTGAATGAGGATGAATTATATAAGGAGGCTAATGCACTAATCAAAGAAAAGTATCCTCATTATTTGGACACACTTACCTCTGTAGTGTTGGTAGCGCCAATAGAGCTGGCAGAGAAGATGGAATGGTAGGCTAATTTTGTTGATTTAATGATTCAACAAGTCATTGTCAAAATCAAAGTTATTCCTGGTCTTATGTGCATTAAAGGCTGCAGGGTCGCCATATGGCCCCAAATACTTATCTGAGCCGAACCCCAATATCATATAGAAAACAAACGGAAGGAATACCAACCCAACCGTAAATCCTTCTGTTTTACCAAAGCTTTTTGAAAGCATATTTACGGTCCATACATGCCATATTATACCAATGTAGGGTATAAACATAAGAAATATCCACCACCAGGGCTTACCTGTTATTTGTAATAGAATAATAATGTTATACACTGGTATAATAGCTTTCCAGCCTTCTTCACCGGCCTTCTCAAAAGTCTTATACAGTCCAACTATCATCAATATTATTAGCGGTAACCCTATAAACAGGAACATCATAAGCATTATTCCTAAAATTGCGGCTGTATTCATATAGTGTCTTTTAATAAACCAACGCAATATAAGTTATTGTATGGGATTAATCGAAAAGTGAATTCAATAGTTGATCCAGTGTTGTTCACGACATTGCTTAGTCGGATTTATGTAAATGTAATGGACTATATACAAAAAAGTGCCGCACAAGGCGGCACAGATAAATTATAGAAGGATAGACGAATTAAAGTTTGACAACAGGCAATACACGTTGTGCACCGTTTTGTGCTATTTGCACACCATAGTAGCCCTTAGGCCAGTTGCTGCAGTTAATAACGGTTTCTGTAGTTCCACCGTTTGCATGTATGTTTTGGGTAGTTACTACACGGCCGCTCATGTCATATACGTTTACATTGTAAACGCCTGTGCCTGCACCTTCCATTTTTATATTGAACTGATTGGTGGCAGGATTAGGGAATGCTTTTATTGCTATATCCTGGGCTAGTTCTGCAATGCCGGTTGTTTCTTCTGCGAGTGTGATAGATATATTGTTGCATACATCAGGAGCATCGGCTAAATTATTACCATTCACTGCATTTAATGTACAATACATAGTTACAGTACCTGTACCCGCTGCTGGAGCTGCCCATGTAAATGCAGGTACATGATATGTACCAGATGTTCCTGTCAATGGCATATTATGTTCCACCAACTCAATACCATTTATATTGAATATATGACTATTTGCTGGTGTACTGTTATTGCCTGCCTGTGCCTGGCTGCCATTAACGCCCGATACTACAGCATATTGATATCCGAATTTCGGAAGATTGGATGTATTATGTCCTGTAATAGTTACATTGTAAGTTATACCAGGTTTGTATTTTGTAACAACGGTACCTGCACTATCAACAACTATAGTTACACTTGTGTTGGCTGATGTGCCACCGTGGCAGGTTGAACCTGAACATGTTTTAGGTTGATTCAAACTGCCTGTACAATTAAGAGAACCACCTGCTGCAGGCCCAACATTATAACTGCTGAAAGATAAAAAACCGATTCCGGCAAATAATGTAAATAGTAAAATTCTTTTTTTCATGAAAGTTTCTTTAAACAAGGAGTTGATTTGAAAAATAACAACAAATTATATGCCTAAATTAAGTTTTGTAAAAAGAATATCAAAAAAATTTCTGCTGAAGTGGGAATAAAGGCCAATGAACACAATTTAAAATAGTTTTATTATGGTTCCTTATCTTCGCGCGCAGTTATGGGTCATAAAAAATTAATAAAATTCCAGGCTATACTGGGCTATGCCAATGTGCTACAGTTTCCTGAGGACATGAAAGGGAAGTGGAACAGCTTTTTTAAAAACAATAATCCTATAACCCTGGAGCTGGCTTGCGGTAAAGGCGAATATAGCGTAGGGTTGGGACGGCAAAATCATGATCATAATTATATAGGGATAGACATAAAAGGCAACCGCATATATACCGGCGCTAAAACAGCACTAAATGAACACCTGGATAATGTGGCCTTTTTGAGGGCACAGATAGGGCTGTTGACAAAATATTTTGCGCCCCGTGAGGTGACAGAGATATGGATCGTTTTTTCTGATCCCTTCCTTAAAAAAGAATCGAACAGGCTTACACACTCCCGTTTCCTGCACTTGTACGAGCAGGTGTTGGTACCCGGAGCACGCATCAACCTGAAGACAGACTCTTTAGAGCTGTATAATTTTACACTGGAGACCATTGCAGAACAGGGTTGCGTGATACACGAAAATATTGCAGACATTTATGGTAAGGGCATGGCAACCGGCCCCCTTGCTATACAAACATTTTACGAAAAGATGCACCTTGCAGAAGGGCGTACCATTTACTACATATGCTTTTCATTGCCGGAAGATGGGGTAAAACTTTCAGGCCGCTTTGCAAGAAAAGAAGAGGAAGAGGCTGGAGATGACTGAGGGCCTTGACTATATGATATTGCCGGATGGCAGATTGGTGTTTACAGCAAAATACCTGCTTGAGCGTGGGTTTTGCTGTGGTAATGGTTGTCTTAATTGTCCATATGAGTATATAAACGTGCCGGAGCCCCGGCGTACAGAACTTATAAACACCCGTTGGCACAATGACAAAAGATAATCCACACGATATTTACGAAGCTATATATGATGTTGTACGTATGATACCACCTGGCCGGGTATCAACTTATGGCGCTGTGGCAGCAGCTGTAGGCGCGAAGTCGGGCGCACGCATGGTGGGCTATGCTATGAATCAATGCCGCGGATTAAGGCCCAAGGTGCCAGCACACAGAGTGCTGAACAGGAATGGTGAGCTAACAGGCCGACATCATTTTGTGCCTGAAGAACTGATGCAACAAAAACTGGAAAAGGAAGGAATAAAAGTGATGGATAATAAAGTAGTAGCATTTAAACAGCTTTTTTGGGACCCGATGAAAGAGTTGTAATAGCTGGAATAGTTTTTGCATCTATTTAGAAAACATTGAAAATTAGATAATTGTATGTTCGTAGCCGCAGGCAGAAAGACCAGAACCCTTTTTATAGCAGTCGTATTTATACTCCCGATAATCATCACATCCTGCCAGGGACACCGGATCAAAAAATCTACGTTTACTAATACTTCAGATGCAGAAAATTTTGCCGAAAAACTGGAAAAAATAATAAAACCTGTTGACACTATAGGAATAGCAAAGAATCCACATACTACTAATGAGTATATGCGGTACGTGTACCAGGTTACAGACTACCAGAGTGTATGGATGGAACATAATAAACCAGGCAAGGCCGCTACATCTTTTTTGCAAGAGCTGGAAGATGTGAGCAGCGATGGTCTGAACCCCGAAAAATACCATTTGACTGAGCTTAAAAAACTTTTAGGTGTAGTGGGTGGAAGCAATACCAATAATATGGATAGCATTTTGGGCCTCGATACTATGCTTACCAGCAGCTATCTTGCTGTAACCCATGATCTGTTGTTTGGTGAAATAGCACCGAAATTGGCAGATTCTCTCTGGCACCATAAAAATGATTCTTTGTTTCCAGGACCACAAGCGTTGGTGCATATTGATGAAAAGTATATTCCCCTCAATGACTACCGCAGTACTGTACCTACTTATGCGTTGTTGCGCGATGAATACAAACTGTATAGTGATCTTGTTAAAAATGCTGATTTCAAAAATGCCCAGGCTAAAGTGCAGGACGCTAAATCCGGTACTCATGACACTGCTATGCAGAACGCCATCAATTATATAATGAAGAGCGAAGTGCCGTGGATGGATGTGCAGTCTAATGATACAATGAGTGATGAAATGCAAACCATAAAATGGTACCAAACTTATATGGGGGTAAGAAACGTTACCGGTAAACTGGATACCGGCACTATAAACCGCCTTACTATAACGCCAGAGCAACAAATGCAGAAACTGCAGGCCAATTTGGAGCGTGTGCGCTGGATGCAAAAAGATTTTGGTAACCTGTATGTAGTGGTAGATGTACCGTTGATGGAACTGTTTTTAAGGAAAGATGGACAAACGGAAATGCATATGCGCACAGTAGTGGGCAAGCCCGAGAGGCAAACACCTGCGCTGGATGCGAACATGGCAAATGTGGTAATAAACCCGCCATGGGGTGTGCCGCCAACTATACTGAAACAAGATGTGCTGCCAGGTATAACCAAAAGCGGCGCAAAATACCTTGCAAAAAAAGGACTAAAGGTATATGATCATAAAGGCAATAGCATACGTGCAGGGTCTGTAAACGGACGCAACTACAAGAACTATGTGTACAAGCAGGACCCCGGAGATGATAATGCGCTAGGTTATGTCAAATTCAACCTTCCTAATAAATGGGATATATACCTGCACGATACCCCGCACCGTGGTGATTTTGTGAAGAACTATCGTGCCCTAAGCAGTGGTTGCATACGCCTGCAGCAGCCGCAAGAACTTGCTTTGTATATACTAAGCCAACTGGAAGGAAAACGATATACCCAGGATCGCCTGGATTCTGTTATAGATACACACAAGACACGCTGGGAAGTAATGAAAACAAAGATACCTGTGCATATTGTTTACCTTACCAATTTTGAGGATACTACAGGGAAGCATCTCAAGTTTATCAATGATGTATATGGGCGTGATCCGTTGCTGATATCTTTACTGAAATGATGCGTGTAATTTCCTGACGCTATCTACATTACCCCTAGCTGATACAAATTGCACGATTGTGTCTGTAGGCAATGGGATGGTAAAATCGGGCATCATGTTTTCGTCTGGCAGGTGGTTGGTTTTCTTGTTCAGCCAGTAAGCTGTTTTCATGTATGTCTTGTCAGGGTAGTATATAAAAAGGCAGGTGCCGTCTTTTATTTTATTGATAATGGGTGTTGATAATTTAGCCGGTACTGCAGGACAACCCCAGCTTCGACCTATATAGTTATTACTACGCGCGAATTTTTCGCATACATATGGTGCGCCATGCAGTACAATACCCCTGTCGTAAGCAGCATCGTTAAAGCCATTGTCAATACCTTGCAGGTGTAAGGAAAGTCCATGTTCGCCAATATAGGTATCGCTGGTTATATAGAAGCCCAGGCTGCTTTGGTGAGAATTGTTGTCGTTTGAAAAAGCAGTAGCAAATTCCTCTCCTGAACCATGACCATGCGCAACGTAGGTATTGTACACTACTTTCTTTGCACGCAGGTCTATAACCCACATACGGTTTTCTGTAGATGATAGCGTGAAGTCGCAAACGGTAAGCATTTCGTTATCAACGTTCAGCTTACCGGCACTCCTGATGTTCAGATAGCCGCGCATTGCTTTATTGAACACTTCGTAAGAAAGCTGTTTACAATTGCTAAAGTCAATTTGTTTGTACATTTTAGAAATGTAATCATCCACTTTTGATTCTGTTACAGTTAAAGCAGAAAGCGTTTCATCTGCTTTAACGGGCTTTGATGCAACGGCTGTAACCAGGTAAACACAAACACACAATATCAATTTCTTCATATACCTTTTTAAGAAAGCTTAGTTACAAAATTTATTTGTGGGGTACTTTCAAAGATAACCACCACAGCCATACGGCCAAAAGATATGGTGCCTTTTTAGAGTGGCTTTAACATATATTGGCATCTTGTGACACGTGACAGACAAATGATTAATTGTTAGCAGATTATGTAGTTATTGTATATAATCTGCTTTGATAGCGCTATGATGTTTTTGCTATATCTGGTAAACAATCTTTCCTTCTATTTTGTGTACATTTGGTGGTCTAAAAATATTTTTGTTATGAAAGAGGTATATATTGTATCGGCCGTACGCACACCGATAGGTAGCTGGGGCGGATCATTAAAAGATTTTTCTGCTACACAACTGGGTGCCAAAGCCATAAAAGGTGCAGTTGAGAAAGCAGGGATAAAGGTTGAAGAAATTAATGAAGTATTGATGGGCTGCGTGATGCAAGCCAATCTGGGCCAGGCTCCTGCTCGCCAGGCATCTAAATTTGCAGGTGTACCAGACAATGTGCCTTGTACTACAATCAATAAAGTATGTGCCAGTGGTATGAAAGCCATTATGCAGGGCGCTCAATCCATCATGCTGGGTGATAATGATGTAGTTGTAGCAGGCGGTATGGAAAGCATGAGTAATGTGCCTTTTTATAATGCCAACCAACGCTGGGGTAATAAATATGGCAATGTTACTTTGATAGATGGTCTTGCAAAGGATGGTCTTACAGACGTGTACAATAACTACGCAATGGGCAATGCAGCTGAACTTTGTGCAGCAGAATGCCATATAAGCCGCGAAGAGCAGGATGCATTTGCTATAAATAGCTATAAGAAAAGCCAGGCATCCGTAAACGAAGGCCGTTTTGAAAATGAAATAATACCTGTAGAAATACCACAACGCAAGGGCGACCCGATAAAATTTGCAAAGGACGAAGAACCCTTCAATGTAAAATTTGAAAAGATACCTGAATTGAAATCAGCCTTCACTAAAGATGGTAGCGTGACTGCTGCAAATGCAAGCACAATGAATGATGGCGCTGCTGCACTGGTGTTGATGAGTAAAGAAAAAGCTGAAGCGCTGGGCATTAAGCCGCTGGCCGTGATACGTGGCTATGCAGATGCTGAACAGGCACCTGAATGGTTTACCACTTCACCATCGCTTGCTGTGCCTAAAGCTGTTGCCAAGGCTGGCCTTAAAATGGAAGATGTAGAATATTTTGAACTGAATGAAGCATTTAGTGTGGTAGGTGTAGTGAATACGCAAAAAATGCACCTTGATCCTGAAAAGGTAAACGTAAATGGTGGCGCTGTGGCATTAGGGCATCCTTTGGGTGCAAGCGGTGCGCGCATCATAGTTACATTGCTGAATGTACTGCAGCAGAAGGGCGCTAAGTATGGTGCAGCTGGTATATGCAACGGCGGTGGCGGTGCAAGCGCAGTAGTAATAGAACGTTTATAATTGTAAGTACGATCCATATTAAGTAACGGCCGGGAGTAATAATCCAGGCCGTTTTTTTATTTTACACCTGAAATACCAGATACCATGATCAAAAGAATTGCCTTTGTTTTCCTGCTTGCTTTACCAGCTTGCCTTATGGCACAGCAAAAAGAGTTTTGCAGCGGTATAGATATGCTGGTGCAGGCGGCTCCAGCAGGCTTTAAGACCGTAAAGGATAGTATAGTTAAGATAAATGAGAAAGGCATTGTTTGGGCTTGCAAGGTGTCTGTACCCGGAGTGATAACAGGGCGCATCATTTCTGTTATGGGTTTGCGATACGAAGGGGCTTTGTTCCAATCGAGAAACCTGGCAGAGGTGCAGCAGGCATATGAAAAATATAAAGGCTTCCTGAATGGCTGCCTGTTGGATAAAGGATACGTATTGAGTTATGGCGATAACTTTTACCCCGGCCTTGAAGCGTATAAAAAGCTGGTGTATATGTCAACAAAGGACGATGCCCCCACACCTCCACCACATGTATCTATGGAAACAGATTATTCAAAACAGACAGGGGCATACACTATTGTGCTGTATGTATGGCAGCATTAGCAGGCTTTGATAATTGTTTGTGCGCTTTATACAGGCCCGGTAGGAAACACACTGCAAGCACAAGTCCCATACATCCCTGCAATCCAACAGTGACCCGCGCACCAATATGATCTGATAAAAGGCCTATAAAAAAACTTCCTATAGGCTGCATGCCAAAGAATGCCATGGAGTAAAAGCTCATTACCCGGCCACGCATATGATCGCCAACTTCAGTTTGCACCAATGTATTGCCGGCTGCTATGCAAGTCATCATACCACCACCTGCTACTATAATAAAGAATAATGCAAGAGGCAATTGGGTACTAACTGCAAACAGAAACAAACCCAACCCAAAGAAGAAAGAAGCTATCAATATATACCTGTTGAGATTATGGCCTGTTTTGCGTGAGGCCAGGAAATATGCGCCCGCTAATGATCCGAGTCCTGAGCAGGCACTCAGCAAAGTGTAAGTTTTAGCATTGCCATGAAAGATATCTTTGGCAAATATGGGTAATAGGGTAGCGTAGGGCATTAGCAACAGGCTCAACAAACCCAGCATAATTATTATACGCAATAGTTGTGGTGAATTACGAAGATAGACATAGCCTTCATGAAACTCCTGCCACATATTTTTAGTTGGTTTGGTGTAGATGTGCTTTGGCAATTTCATGAGCAATAAGCAGGTAATGACGGCTATAAAACTTAGTGCATTCAGTAAGAAGCACAACCCTTCTCCAAACTGATATAACACAATGCCGGCAATAACAGGGCCGGCCAGCCTTGCCATATTTACCATAGATGAGTTGAGCGCTATGGCATTGTGGATGTCTTTTTTGTCATTTACAAGTTTCACCATCAACGATTGCCGCGATGGGCTATCGAAAGTATTGATGATACCTAGAGTGGCACTAAGTATAATGATGAGTGTGATGTTATAATAGCCTGATAAAACAGCGATGGCCAATACAGATGCCTGTATCATTGCCGCTATTTGAGTAGTGAGGAGTAGTTTGTATTTATCCCGTCGGTCAGTTATTACCCCTGCGTAAGGCGACAGGATAAATGTGGGTATAAGACCTGCAAAGCTTACAATGCCAAGCATAAAGCCGGAATGGGTGAGGCGATACACCAGCCAGCCCATAGCCATGCGTTGCATCCATGTGCCGATGAGCGATATGCTTTGACCAATAAAGTAGAGTCGGTAATTTGGGTATTGTAATGATCTGAATGCGGGAGGTAATTTCATATTTATCCCGTCTCTAATATCGTTGTGCCCTTATTATCCTTCTTGTGCGCCTGTCGGCACGGGAGTTTTGCAGATCTACAACAGCCCATATTGCGGCAGGTATCCAACCTATAAGGGTTATTTGCAGTAATAGGCATAATATTCCTTTAAGTATGCGCAGCCTGAGCAAAAAGGATAGCCAGGGAAGAAAAATAGCTATGAGTGTCATGTTGTAATGAGATGAGTATAAAAATACTGATCTTTTTTATTTTGACCTGCTTGTTTTATATAAAAGAGAGCGCCACCTGATATGGTGGCGCTAAAAGTTTATAAGTCCTAAGGTATATAGCTCTTAGGGCTACAAGGGCTGCTTATTTAGCTGCAAGATATTCTTTTACTTTGTCTTTATGTATTATCGCTTCCTTAAAAGTGTAAGCGCCAGTTTTAGGACTGCGTACAGCTCTGATTACTTTAGTGTAATTTTTAGCTTCTGCTGCCTGCTTTGGGTCTTTCTTTATCGCGGTTTTAGCTGCTTTTGCCATAACTTAAATATTTTATAAGGTTATTTAATTTCTTTATGAACAGTTACACGCTTCATGATCGGGTTGAATTTCTTCAACTCAATACGCTCAGGTGTATTTTTCTTGTTCTTGGTAGTTATGTAACGGCTTGTACCTGACAAACCGCTGTTCTTATGCTCAGTGCACTCCAGTATTACCTGCACCCGGCTTCCTTTTTTAGCCATATTAGAAGGACTTTATTACTTTTATAAATTAAACAGTTTGACCTTTAGCCCTAAGTTCCTTAACTATAGTGAGCAAGCCATTTTTATTGATTGTACGTACGGAATCCGCCGTTAATTTTATAGTTACCCAGCGGTCTTCTTCTACAAGGAAGAAGCGCTTGGTCTGCAAATTAGGCAGAAAGCGACGCTTAGACTTCTTGTTAGAGAAGGATACCTTGTGACCTGATACTGGTTTTCTACCTGTTACCTGACAAACGCGAGCCATGCTGTACTTTTTTTTAGGACTGCAAAGGTCTTCATTTTTTACGTATTACCAAAATAATTTTTGAATTTTTATTGATAATTTTTTCCGGACAGTATTATTGCTTCCTTCCGGCCTCCAGGTAGTAGTCTATTGCTTTGCATATTTCGCCTTCATCGCCGGCTAGTTTTACTGATATAGGCGCAATATTCTCTGCATTTTCGCTATGCGTTATGCTTTCGGTGAGCAGATCATCGGGTGATGTATGCTGCACATAAGTAGCGTCTCGTGATAAACTGACCAGCCCTGATTGCTGTAATTCTTCTAGCGCATTTAGGAAATCTTCCTGTGTGCTTATTCCCAGGCTGTCTTTATCTATATTTTGTTCCTTCGATCCATTGCCTGTGTTGCAAATATATTTAAGTAACTCAAAGGCAAGGGGTGAAAGGTTAGATACGGTTGGCATATGAGTCGTTTTTGTATTGTAAAGTTACTCAATTGGCACGGTAAGGTATCTTTCTCGTCAGTATTTTAAATTATGGTATAGCTGGCAGTAATAATTGGTCCAGGTCGCTTATGCCGGGTATATTCTCGCAATGGAATGCCTCACCATACTCCACCCCTATTTGTTTGCCTACCTGGGCGTCGCGGTACATTACCTGTTGCAAGAAGCCCTCGGTGGCAATGTAGGTAATGGGTTCATCAGATGTAGGGTCATGAAACTGGCTTTTATAGCATTTTATCGCTTCCATCTTTTCATGAAAAGTAGTAGATATGTCCACTATAAATGCCGGTGTAACGTTACGATCCTGCTGAAAATGGAAGATACGTTTAGGCCGCCATGCCACCTGTGGTACTCCGTCTATTTCAGTTTCTACTTTGCGCAAACCAGCTAGGAAACAAGCGTCTGCTATCAGCCTGCCGCCTCTGCCATGGTCGGGGTGGCGGTCATATAGGGTATTGGCCAGCACTATGTCTGGTTGGTACTTGCGTATATACTTGACCAGTGCTAATTGGTTTTCTTTGTCATTTCTAAAAAAGCCATCTTCCATACTAGCATTCTCGCGAACAGCTACCCCCATCAGTTTTGCCGCATTTGCGGCCTCTATAAGCCGTAGTTCAGGAGTGCCGCGAGTACCCAGTTCACCTTGTGTCAGGTCCACTATGCCAACTGCCTGTCCCATTTGTGCATGTTTTATTAGAGTGCCTGCACAACTCAGTTCTATATCATCAGGGTGGGCGGCTATGGCCAGTATATGTAGTTTCATTTACTATTTATGAGAGGCGCAAAATTATAGCAATAATTATTCTCTAGTCTTATAGCTATATAAATTGGTATGAGTTCTAATGATCTTCTATTTGCGTAACCTGGTTTGTTGCTGATAATATTGATATTTATTGTAATTACTGGCTTCTAATTCTCTTACTACAGCTTCTATGTCTTTATCCCTATCGGTAGGATCATATTCGCGTTTCAGGTTATTGCTAAAAATTAGTGCAACAGATTGCCATATTACCGCAGAAAATCCGCCTTTTACCTCTTGTATAATGCTATAGCAGTTTTTTCCTGTTTGCCGGTCTATCAGTCGCACCAGTATTTGTCCTTGCGTTATGGTCAAGTCCTCTAGTTCACCTTTAAAGCGTTTGTTTAATTCTTTTTCTACCGACTTTAAGTAGGCCTTCCGTTCGCTCCTCCCATCTATTTTGTCCAGATCAGTATCTACATTTTTCAATAGATCAGCGGCTATTACAGCGTATGGGTAAACTTTATACACATTATAACGTAAGGTAGCATCGTATTCGCGCTGTTTGGCATATCTGCGTACTTCCCTGGCGGTAAGCCTTTCCGTTTTTATAAATTCAGGCAGGTATATCATGGCTATAGTGTCTTTATTTTCAACTACGGCACCCAGCATAATACTATCTGCGCTGCTATGTTGCTGGGCAACAACAGGGGCAGCAGCAAAGAGTGTTATAGCCATTAAAATATATTTTACCCATTGCCTCATATACTACTGTAAAATTCCTGTTTTTTAATGTCATATCAATAATGACAATAGTCTTATTGTAAAATATGTTGTTAAAATCAACAAATACATTATTTAAACAAACGTTTAATTGACTTAGTTGTTGTAAATTTGCACCCAGATATGAGAAAGGTAATATTAATGGTTTTAATGGCTGGTTTGGCATCTTGTACAACAAAAGAAAAACAATGGTCTCAGGCGGAGATCAACCTGAAAGTTGATTCAGCCGTAAGTGCACGTACCGCAGATATTCACCGACAGGCTATGGAAGACCTGGATAGCCGCCTGGCCATAGAGGTAAAAGCAAAAGCAGATAGCATAGTTCAGGCGCACGAGTTGCAACACACCAAGGATTCTTTGAAAGGAAAGAAAAATTAAATGGATATCAACGGCCGACCAATTTTATTCTTTGACGGGGTTTGTAATCTTTGCAACCGGTCGGTTCAGTTTGTAATACGGCACGATAAAAAAAAGCAGTTCCTTTTTGCTCCGATACAGGGTATTACCGGGACAGCGGCACTAAAGCATTTAAGCAATCTAAAAAACAGCGGGTTGGATAGCGTTGTATTGTTCTATAAAAACAGGTATTACACCCGGTCTGATGCCGTTTTGCAGGTTTTAAATCTTCTGGGTGGCGCTTGGAGATCGTTTCTATTTCTGCATATTATACCCGGTTTCATCCGCAATGAGTTATACAATATAGTGGCCCGGAGCCGATATAAGTGGTTTGGAAAAACAGATAGTTGTATGCTGCCGGCCCCAGGCCTGAAAGAACGTTTTTTAGAGTAAATATTTTAACCGAATATTTGGCATATCTCTACTAAATTTGAAGTATGAATTTTGTCCGCTCTGTTTTTATTATACTTTTTCTTTTCCTGGGTGTATATACCCACGCACAGGAAGTGCTTTACTCTCCGTATGAGAATTTCGATCTTAAGGGCGGCGATTTTTCGGTTGTGGGTTATACTGGTGGGCGTTACTACACCTATAGATCTTCGCCCCAGGGTTATTTTTTAGATGCCTATAATGATAACATGGAGAAAGAAGCCACTGTACTGCTCGACTTTTTCCCATCCAAAATATACCAGACAAAATTTATTGCCTATACTGATAAGATAATAGTGCTGTACCAGGCGGTAGAAAGTAATAAAGTAGTGCAATATGCAGCGCTGCTGGACGCTACAGGACGGTTAAAAGCAAGACCTATACAGCTGGATAATGTAAAGACCGGGATTCTAGGCCCTACAAAAACCTATTTTTCTTCAGCCATATCAGAGGACAAGAAATTAATTGTCATCTTCAGCGCCAAGGATAAAGGAAAAACATTTACTCTTGATGCTAAGTTTATAAATGACAGTCTGGCTATTCTGCATCGCACACACGCCACCTATAGTGCGGATAATGATATTGCGCATGGCGAGCCTATGGTAGGCAACGATGGTAACATGTACATACCTGTTTATACAGATGTAGGGGGCAAGAGTTATTCAGACCAGGTTTGGTTACTTACGTTGCCACAATCTGCTAATAAATTTAATGATCATGCTTTAAATCTCGATAATATATATGCAGGTAACTTATACATGAAAGTGGATAATGCTAATAAACGTGTATATGCCGGCGGTTTTTATGCGGATAAGAAAAACGGTAGTTATTCAGGGGTATTGTACGCATGGTATGATATAGGGAGTGAAACCTTTCAGAATAAGAGGGCTATACCATTTGACAGTGATATGATGAGCGCGGCAGGGCATGGCCACAGGCGTCCTTTTGATGAGTATCAGGTGAAGCAGCTTATAGTGAAAAACGATGGTGGTTTTGTACTTATTGCAGAGTCGTCATTTATTACATTGCGCAGTAGCTATGCACCGGGTTTTGGTTACTATTCGTACTATTATGGTCCATACATGAATACTACTGTGCGGGAATATCATTTTGATGATATCATGGCGCTTTCTTATGATAGTAATGGCAATCGCGAATGGAATGCCTTGGTTCCCAAGGAGCAATATTCCCAGGAAGATGGCGGATTATTTTCATCTTATGCCTTGCTGAATACAGGAGGTACATTAGGATTCCTTTTTAATGACTTTGATTCGTACCATTCCCGCATACAACTAGCAACTCTTGATGCACAGGGAAAGGTTAACACACATTCTTTCTCGCCGGAGGGTAACGACAATCCTGATTGGTTGCCCCGGTCGGGCAAGCAAGTTACCGGCAGAGCTATGATGATACCTTGTTTGCACAAAAAGCAAATCTGCTTTGCTAAAATTGTATTTTAGATAAACAGGAGGCAGAATATATGATACATCTTAGCTATTTTTCTTTAAACTTGTAACTGGTTGGCAAGGAAAACAACAAGTGAACAGTGGGGATTTATTTTGTTATCTTATCTTCGCAAAAACCGGCCGGCAAGTGCTGCAAACATTCAGGAACAACAATCCCTTTACCGTTATCATTTTATTTATTGGCACCCTGGTACTAAAACTGGGGGTACTGTTGCATCCACAAGCGCCTGTACGACTGCCGGGGTATTTTGTATATAATAGCTTGCTGGACTTATTAAATGTAGTGCTGCATAATAGCGCATTTGGCTATACCTTCCTTAATATCATTCTTCTTTTCTTGCAGGCGCTATATATAAACAGGATAGCAGCGCATTACAAATTGTTTTACAGGCCCAGTTATATACCTGCGCTGGTGTATATTTTACTTATTTCAATGTACCCGCCGTTTGGTTTCTTTAGCCTGGCCATGGTGGTCAACTGGTTTGTGCTTTGTGGTGTAGATGTGATGTTGAGCTTTAACCAAACGCTGAAGCCCAGGAAAAATATTTTCAACGCGGGGTATCTTTTTTGCCTGGCGGGCGTGCTTCAGTTTTCGGCGTTGGGTTTTGTGGTGTTGTTGTTGGGAGCGCTCATTATTTTGCGCAGTTTTAATGTTGGTGAATGGGTAGTAGCGGTGCTTGGTTATGTAACACCCTTGTATTTTTTCGCAGGTATTCTTTTCCTTGCGGATAAACTGCCTCTTTTGTCTGAATGGCCGCAGGCAGGCATATCATTGCCCCGACAATTAGGACCACCTGTTTATATAATAGGTCTATTGGCGGGTTTTGTCATACTTATATCGTGCGGGTTATATGGCATGCAATTGCAAGTACCAAAAAACGGTATTTACATCAGGCGCAACTGGGCTACTCTTACCATGTATGCAATAATAGCAGTACTTGTTGCTGTTTTTACAGATGTTTTTGTGGTTTCGGCCTGGTTAATAGTGATACCTGCATTGACTTTTATCATAACGCACGGCTTTAATCTTGAAAAAAGTAAACGGTTTAGTAATTTTATCTTTTATTTCTCGCTGCTTCTGGTCATTTTTTGCCAGGTGGCATATAAATAGGCATATTAAAAATGAAATTTGGAATTATTGTTTTCCCGGGCTCTAATTGCGACAGGGATATGATGCACGCATTACGCGATGACCTGGGACAAGAAGTGGTAATGCTTTGGCATAAAGACAAAGACTTGTCTATGTTTACTAAGGATGACTGCATAGTATTGCCTGGCGGATTTTCTTATGGCGATTACCTGCGTTGCGGTGCGCTTGCCCGTTTCAGCCCTATGATGGAGCAAGTGATCAACTTTGCCAAGCATGGCGGCAAGGTACTAGGTGTTTGCAATGGTTTCCAGATACTTTGTGAGTCTGGTCTGTTGCCGGGTGTGTTGCTGCAGAATGACCACCAGAAATTTGTGTGTAAAAATATTTATATAAAAAGCGAGAATAATCGCAACATTATAGGTCAAAATGTAGCTGATAAGGTATTGAAAATACCGGTCGCGCATGGTGAAGGTCGTTATCATGCTGATGCTGCTACTTTGGAACAACTTAATAAGAATAATCAGGTAATATTCCGTTATTGCGATGAACATGGGGAGGTGCATTTGCATTCCAATCCTAATGGTGCGGTAAATAATATAGCCGGTATTTGTAATGAAGGCCGCAATGTGTTTGGCATGATGCCGCACCCTGAGCGAGCGAGCAGTAATGCTTTGCACAATATTGACGGCCGTCTGATACTGGAGGCATTTACCAACTAACCCCATGTTTAATATTTATTTGATGAACAGGATGAACATATTTAAGACAGCGTTGCTTGTTCTGCTATTGGTTTGTGCAGGTGGAACGTATGCCCAAATTATTGGCGACCCGACAACCTGGACGTATGAGGTGAAGCAAAAGGGCGTTGATAAGTATGACCTGGTATTTCACCTGTCTTTGAAACCCGGATGGCATATCTGGTCTCTACACCCGGGTGGTGACGGACTGCAGATAGCGCCCTCTTTTGTGTTTACTGATAGTGCAACCTTGCACCGTAATGGTAAAGTAAAAGAAACAGGTAAACCACAGGTAAAGGTTATGGAGGGTATAGATGGTAAAGTGACATTATTTGCAGACAAAGTTGACTACGTACAAAGTGTAACGGTAAAGGGAAAAGCAAAAATATCCGGCACACACTTGTACCAGGTATGTAATGAAACGATATGCCTACCCCCAAAGACGAAGGATTTTGTGTTTGACATAAAGTAAGCGGATCGATTGTGATTTGTGAGATGCCCTGGGACGAGAACAGATGAAATTAAGACTGCGAACAGGGTATGCGGTCTGTTGTATTCAGATTAAATAAGATGGCCACGGCCCCAAAACTTCTTTTATGAAGGTATATAAAGTAGCATTGCTCGTATTTTTGAGCGTTTTTATTTCCTCTGTTGCAAACTATGCGGTGGGGCAGATGGTGCAGGATCCCACTACCTGGACCTTTGAAGCCAAAAAGAAATCGGCCAACACATACGATCTTGTATTTCACCTGAAGCTAAAAAAAGACTGGCATATCTGGTCTTTCAATGCCGGGGGAGATGGTTTGCAGGTATCGCCTTCTTTTGAGTTGGACAAAGATCCTAAAGTGAAAGCTGTAGGTAAGCCCAAAGAGAAAGGCAGCTTGCTCACCGAAAAGATAGATGGTGTGGACGGTGATGTGCATCTATATAAAGACAAGGTTGATTATGTACAGACTGTAACCGTTAAAGGTGCTACAGTGGTAAAAGGGACCTATGGCTACCAGGTGTGCAATGAAAGCATGTGCCTGCCACCTAAAACAAAACCTTTCAGCATAACTATTCCTGGTGCAGGGGTTGATACTACTACTGCTGTAGTAGCACCGGAATCTCATAGTAATGATACGGCAAGTGCGGCTCCTGCAGATGCCAGCATGACTGCAACTGTAGATACAACTGTAAAGGTTCCTGTGCCGGCAAGTGTGAAAAAGGCAGAAATTAAAGAGGAGAAAAAATCTATGCTGATGGTTTTCCTTGAAGCTTTGCTGGGAGGGATATTAGCGGTGCTTACTCCTTGTGTTTATTCTATGATACCTATTACGGTTAGCTTCTTTACCAAACGCAGTAAAACCCGTGCAGAAGGTTTAAGGAATGCTGGATATTATTCATTGTCTATTATCATTATATTCACTTTGCTGGGTGTTGCCATATCAGCAATATTCGGTGGAAATGCTTTAAATACTTTATCTACCAACTGGATAGCCAACCTGGTATTCTTTGTGTTGTTTGTTGTATTCGGTATATCATTTCTCGGTGCGTTCGAAATTACTTTGCCATCTTCATGGACCAATAAGACCGATTCTAAAGCTAATACAAAGAGTTTTAGTGGTATCTTCTTTATGGCGCTTACCTTGGTTATAGTGTCATTTTCTTGCACTGGCCCTATCATTGGCCCGTTGCTGGTTATTGCTGCTAAGGGAGGTTTTATAGGGCCTGCAATAGGTATGTTTGGCTTCTCTTTTGGCTTGGCGCTGCCTTTCGCATTGTTTGCCGTTTTTCCGGGTATGCTCAATAAAATAGCTAGTTCAGGTGGCTGGCTCAACCAGGTAAAAGTGGTGCTTGGTTTTATAGAATTGGCGCTGGCGTTGAAATTCTTTAGCAATGCGGACCAGTCGATGGGATGGCGTTTGCTGGACCGGGAAATATTTATAGCGCTATGGATAGTAATATTCGTTTTGCTAGGTTTTTACCTCTTGGGCAAATTAAAACTTTCGCATGACGACGAAAATAAGAAGAATGTTTACGGACAGGAATATGTATCCATTTTCAAGTTGTTCCTCGCTATAGCTTCTTTCACATTTGCTGTTTATTTATTTCCAGGTATGTGGGGCGCGCCACTTAACGGTATGAGTCAGTTCCTGCCGCCTATAGGCACCCAGGAATTTGTTTTAACCAGCGGTGGTGAACCGGTAGGTGAAAAAGAATACAGTGGTCCCAAGCCCGAAAAATACGTTGATATCATGAAGCAGTATGAGCCTTCAGCAGTAAGAAACCTGGGGTTGGTTACTTTTTTTGATTATAACGAAGCATTGGCTGCAGCTAAGAAATTGAAAAAGCCTGTATTCCTGGATTTTACGGGGATCAATTGTGTAAACTGCCGTAAGATGGAAACACAGGTGTGGAGCAACCCAGAGGTATTAAAGCGTATGAAAAATGATTTCGTAGTAGCATCATTGTTTTGCGATTTTAATCGGATAGATCTTCCTAAGAATGAACAGTATTTCTCTAAAGATCTCAATTCGCAGGTGGTAACTATAGGCAATAAAAATGCAGATATACAAGCTGCCAAATTCGGATCTAATTCACAGCCTTATTATTTCTTTGTAGATGAAGAGGGTAATAAGCTTGCTGATGCAGGTTATAGTTACGACCCAGATATTCAAAAGTTCATAGATCATCTTGAAAGGGTGAAAGCCAATTATAAGAAGCTGCATCCATAGTCCTTTTTCGCTTTTAGGATAAAAACCTGACGCACATGATAAAAGTAAATCTCTCCGCATTGCCTGCCGAGGCAGTGGATGATAAAACATTAAAGAAGCTGGTGGCTAATGCTGCGGGTGTTCCTTTCAGTAAGCTGTCTGGGTTTCAGATTACTAAACGGTCAATTGATGCCCGAGGCCGGCAGGCCAAAGTTGTGTTGCAGGTAGATGCTTATATAGGTGAGCCAATACCTGAGCGAACACCTTTTGATCCTGAATTGCATAATGTTACCGATGCACCTCCGGTTATTGTTGTAGGTGCCGGGCCCGCAGGTTTGTTTGCGGCCCTTAAACTTATATCACTGGGTTATAAGCCGGTTATGCTGGAACGCGGTAAAGATGTACGTAGCCGCCGTCGCGATCTTGCTGCGATGAACAAAGCCGGTATAGTGAACCCCGAATCTAATTATTGTTTTGGAGAGGGTGGGGCTGGCACCTATAGCGATGGTAAACTATATACACGCTCTACAAAACGCGGTGATGTAAAACGCATACTGGAGCTCTTTCACTTTTTCGGAGCTGACGAATCTATACTTTATGATGCACATCCCCATATAGGTACCAACAAACTGCCACAGATAATAAGCGCTATGCGGCAGCAAATTGTGGATTGCGGAGGCGAGGTGTTATTTGAACAAAAGGTTACTGATTTTTTACTGGACGGTGATGTATTACAGGGCATACGCACAGCCGATGGTACAACCATTAAAGCAAAAGCGGTGATACTGGCTACTGGGCATTCTGCCCGCGATATTTTTGAATTGCTGCACAGCAAAGAAATAGCAATAGAAGCTAAGCCCTTCGCTTTGGGTGTGCGTATAGAGCACCCACAATGGCTGGTTGATCAAGCGCAATACCATACAGCCGTGCGTGATCCTTTTCTTCCCCCGGCTAGTTATTCATTGGTTACACAAGCTACGGGGCGGGGTGTTTTTTCTTTTTGTATGTGCCCGGGTGGCATTATTGCCCCTGCAGCTACGGCGCCTGGTGAAATAGTAGTCAACGGCTGGTCGCCTTCAAAGCGAAATAATCCCTTTGCTAACTCAGGCACTGTGGTAAGCGTTGATGAAAAGGATTTTAATGCCTATGGTTTTAACGGGCCTCTTGCGGCTATGGGGTACCAGCGTATGGTGGAACAAAAAGCATATTCAGTTTGCAACATAGGTCTTGTTGCTCCAGCCCAGCGCCTCACAGACTTTGTCTCGGGCAAAATATCCTCCTCATTACCTGAATGTTCTTATCTGCCCGGTATTCAAAGCGTAGATATGAAAGCCGTATTGCCTAAAGAAGTACATACAGCGCTAAAACTGGCTATTACAGACTTTGGGAAAAAGATGAAAGGTTATTATACAGCCGATGCTGTTATGGTAGGGACAGAATCGCGCACCAGCTCTCCTGTGCGTATCCCCCGCGATAAAGTTACTATGCAACATCCGCAAATAAAGGGTTTGTATCCTTGTGCAGAAGGCGCAGGATATGCAGGAGGTATAGTATCTGCGGCTATAGATGGTGAAAACTGTGCTGAGGCAATTGCTCAATGGCTTTAATTCTCCATCCATTTCGCATGTGTATAAATAATATATGTTTTGTATGTTGTGTATATGGTGTTTGTAGGCAATTACATGATGAATTATAAGTGTCTTATTTGGTGTTACTATGCCTATTGCTTAAGGATTGTTAACTAGTGGAATATGTATTCTTATGTGAGGGATGTGAATTGTTAACGTTTCTATTGTTTCTTTGCTGTAAAGGACTTAGGAGAGAATTAACTTCAAAGCAAATGGTACTATTAAAAAAAATCACATCGCACAGGCTACTGGCCGTTTTATTGCTGGTAGTATCTTCTTTTACATTTACCAGTGCTCTAGCTCAAACACTGGCTTTTTCAAACGGTAAAGTACCTGGCAATCTTTCTTATAAAATTATTCCCTCTCCAGACCACACCTGGGGATACGATATCCTTATGGGGAGCAGAGTAAAGATCCACCAACCATCGCGGCCGGCTATGCCAGGCACCAAGGGTTTTAAAGACAGATCATCTGCTGCAAAAGTGGCCAAACTTGCCATACAAAAAATAAAGAAAGGTGAAATGCCACCTACTATTACCATTGAAGAATTGAAAAAACTTAATGCTATATAAAACTGATTGAATAGAAGGAGAACACGAAACAAAGGACTAAGTTTTTTATTATTAGTCTGATTGTACAGTTTAGCACAACAGAACATTTGTATGCACAGACGATGAACAGTTTTAGTTATACAGGTAGTCAGCGAACCCGGACTGCCCTTCTGGTATTACATTAGTTACTGTAGATCGGTTATAGAGTCACACATGAGATCTCCAGTTTGCATCCTAGTAATAAGGTAACCTTGCAACATTACTACATAAAAAGTTTATGCCCTTGGTTGAAGATGCGTGCGTAAATACCCTTCAAAATAATTTATGAATATTAGTTTGCCAAATGTATATGTTTATTGTATGTAGTTTGTTAGGATATCAGATTGTGTAAAATAATTTTTTTGGTAATACCTTTTGATATCATTTACTTTGCTTTAATATCTATTTTGTTTAAAGATTGTTAATGATCAGTGTGTTTAATGTTAACGTGAAGTATGTGAGTTGTTAATGTTCCCCGCTTGTAATACCATTTTTGCTATAAAGGATTTAGGAGAGAATTGACTTTACTAGCAAAAAATGATAAGAATGACACCTTCTACTTTTAGACTCACTGCTATGGCGTTAGCTCTTGCTGCGTCATGTTTTTTCACCAAAGCAAGTGCCCAAACAACAGTAATTTATGCTTCTCAAGCCCAAGGAACGTTTGTGGTACCTGCGGGCATAACCAGCATACAGGTAGATATTGCCGGTGGGGCCGGTAGTTCGAATGGCTTTAGCACATATTATGGAAATGGGATGAAAATACTTGCAACATTGGCTGTTACACCAGGCCAGACTTTGTATATTTATCCAGGTGGCAGAGGCTATTGGAACCACCTTGGTTTTAGTCTGCCGTTTACTGGAAATGGTGGGTGGAATGGTGGTGGAAATGGCAGCCTGGATACTCTTACCGGCAACTATGGCGGTGGCGGCGGCGGTGCTTCTGATATTCGCATTGGTGGAACTGCATTGAGCAACAGGGTAATTGTAGCCAGTGGTGGTGGTGGCAGTAACGATGCCGTTACTAGCTCTCCAACCAGCTATGGTGGGATTGGCGATGCCGCTACTGGCGGGTCACCTACTCAGCATTCAGATGTCTCGATCGCAACAGGTGGTAGCCAGGTAGCAGGCGGCTTAGGTGGAGATGGCTTTGGCGCTAACGGTACTTTAGGTACTGGCGGTGATGGGGCTATAAGCTCTGGCGGTGGCGGCGGTGGCGGTGGCGGCTACTATGGCGGCGGCGGCGGCGACAATGATGGCGGCGCAGGCGGTTCCTCTTATACAGATCCTGTGCTGGTGACATCTATTACAAATATGCCAGGTTATGAAAGTGATAACGGACATGTATATATAACATATATTCCCGCTCCTGCATTCACAACTTTGCCCACAAGCTCTTCTGTATGCCTGGGCTCTCCGGTATCAACCTTGACAGCAACCGTTACCAATGCCACATCTTACCAGTGGTACTTAAATAATACTTCCATACCCAATAATTTCACTGCTATTGGTGGTGCCACAAGCAACACTTATAATATTTCAAGTCTCGCATATACAGATACCGGCATGTATTTCCTTGCTGCGACAAATGTAACAGGTACTACTTATTCTGATACTGTTGAGGTTTCTGTTCTGGCACCCACCACGACAATTACTTCCAGTCCTGCGGCAAGCACACATATTTGCTTTGGTGGCAGTTCAACAATTTCAGGTGCAGCATCTGGTGCCGGTTTATCATACCAATGGTACGTAAATACAGGTTCTGGCTACAACCCTATATCTGACAATTGGCTATACAGTGGTTCTGCTACAAGCAGCCTGCAGATAAGTAACGTGATAAGCGCTATGAGCGGTTATCAATACCAATTAACTGCAACGGGTACTTGTGGTTCTGCCAATACAACTGCAACTACATTGACCGTAGATTCTACAATTGTTACTTCAAGCCCCGCAGCTTCTACCCACATTTGCTTCGGCAGTAGCTCAACAATAGCTGGTACTGCAACGGGCCCTGGCTTGTCTTATCATTGGTTTGTAAATACAGGGTCTGGTTTTACTCCCATTTCTGACAACTGGAACTACAGCGGTTCTATAACAAGCAGCCTGCATATCAGTCATGTGATCTCCGTTATGACAGGATATGTCTACCAATTAACGGTAACGGGCACTTGTGGATCAGCAAACACAACTGCAACTACTTTAACTGTAGATACAACAATCATCACCTCCAGCCCTGCTACCAGCACGCATATTTGCTTTGGTGGCAGTTCAATTATTTCTGGGTCAGCATCTGGCCCTGTATTAACATACCAGTGGTATGTTAATACAGGCTCTGGTTACAATGCCATATCAGACAACTGGAACTACAGTGGTTCTGCTACAAGCAGCCTGCAACTCAGTAATGTGATCACTGCAATGACAGGGTATCAGTATAAACTGGCGGTAACAGGCACATGCTCTGCTGTTTTTACTACACCCACTACACTTACTGTTGATACAACCATTATAACTTCCAATCTTCCTACACGCAGCCACATATGCTTCGGTGGCAATAGTACGATAAGTGCAACAGCAAGTGGCCCTGGTTTAGTTTATCAATGGACTGCAAATACCGGCAGCGGTTTTGTTAACCTGTCAGACAATGCTACTTATACGGGTACCCATACCAATACCCTGCACATCGTTAATAGTAATTTTTCATTTGGTGGTTATAAGTACCAGTTAAACGTTACGGGTACTTGCGGTGCAGCATCTACTATAGTAACTACAGCAGTAGTTGACTCCTTCCCGTTGCCCATAACATTCAATCCTAATTATAACTGGGCACTACAGGGCCAGGTAAATGTGATATACAGTACTAACCTGGATACCGATGTGAACTATGTATGGGCCTATAACGGCAGCGGCGTGAGCATCGCAAATTCAGGTGACACTGCCCGTTATACCTACGACGTTGCAGCCACCAGTGGCAATGTGAGTGTATTTGCCACATCTCCTTATGGTTGTGGTACTACGTCCACCATCAGCCAGGGCATAACTGTTTATCCTTATGATATCTGGACCGGTGACTCAAGCAAGAACTGGAACGATACAAATAACTGGGATCGTCACATAGTGCCTTATGGTACCATCAGTGCGTATATTCCTACTATTCTCACTCCATTAGTAGGCGTAATGGATACCCCTGAAATATCTACAGTAAATACTAATGCTTGCTACAGACTCTATATGGAAGCTAATTCCGGCCTGATCATAGATGCAGGTTTGAAATTGCTGGTAAATAGTAATGCTACTTTGCTGGCTTCGGTACAAGGTGCAGGTATCCTTTCATTTGCTGGCACGTCGGCACAAACCATTACGGCATCTGATACGGTGTACAACCTTGAAATAAATAACAGCCATGGCGTTACACTTCCTCAGAATAGCCGTATTCACATTAAGTACAATTACTATCCTACATCGGGTACGTTTACCAATAATGGAATAGTGTTCCTTATATCAGATGCTACAGGTACTGCAACAGTAAATGCAGGTTCATCGGCGGGTGGTTATATAACAGGTACCGCCATAAACGTACAAAAATATATACATGGTGGCCGCAGGGCATACCGCTTCCTGGCTCATCCGTTCAGCAGCAGCATAGCTTTATCTCAATTGCAATCTGCATTCGATATTACGGGTCATGGTACCGGTTTTACAACAACTGGTACCAACAACCCTTCTGCCTTCTGGTACAACCCGGTTACTGCCAATGGTTCTGATACCGATGATGTTACTGGCTGGATACCCTATACAGCTACAGACGGCGTTGGTGCAAATGCATGGAACCCTTACGAAGGATTGCGTATTATGGTAAGAGGCCTACCGGGAGAAGGATTGCTAGATCAGCCATATACACCATCTGCCACAACCATCAATATGTATGGTCAACTTACTCAAGGAGACCAGAGTGTAGCACTAACTACCAATGCCAATAAAGGTTACAATTTTGTAGCTAATCCATATGCAGCGTCAATAGACCTGAGCACCCTTACTCTGGGCAGCTCAGTTGGGCCTAATTTCTGGGTATGGGATCCTAACCAGGGCCTTGCCGGCGCGTATGTTTCGCAGCCTTTGTCAGTATCGTACATATTGCCGGCATACAGCAGCTTTGTAGTTACAGCAACTGCAGCTACAAATAATACTGTAGGTTTTCACGAAAGCAGCAAATCAACGGCTACGGCAGCCAACCTGTTCAAAACAACAGGTAGCAGCATGGGTTACGATATGATGCAACTCCATATCTTAAGTGATAACAATGCTACTTCATGGGACAGGTTGCTGATTTACTTCCGTGGCGATGCTAATCCGGGTACCGATGTATTTGATGCTGCTAAGTGGGCTAATGATGATCTTAACTTTTACACCTACAGTACAGATAATAAACAACAGTCTATAGATGTAAGGCCATATATTGACGGGCAGGTGATACAGCTTGGGCTGAATGCTACACAGCAGAAAACTTATAGCATGAGTGTTGATGATTTCAACATGGATCCTAATGTGAAGATATACTTGCATGATAAATACCTGAATAAGGTGCAATTGCTGAGTCAGGGCTATGTATATAGCTTCACAGTAAACAGTGACGCCAATAGCCAGGGTGACAATCGTTTTGAACTGAACCAGGTTGGGGTAGCAACTGGTGTTGCCAATATAGTATCAAGTAAATTGAATGTAAGCATCGCGCCTAACCCAACTACTGATGTGGCAATACTTATCTACGCTGCAGCCGTTAAGGGTGCTACCAGCCTGCGCGTCACCAATGTGGTGGGACAGCAGATATATAGCAAGGATCTAGGCGATCAGCAAGCAGGCAGTATAGAAATATCTGTTGCTGATATGGCACCAGGTATATACCTGATTAACCTGAAGTGTGGAGATGAGATGGTCACTAAAAGACTTGTAAAACAATAAATAATCGTAAACAAACTATAATAATTAAAACTCATTTTATGTACAAAATCGCTTTAGTATTTTGCTTGTTAATGACAACACTTCCATTTACTCATGTGTTGGCTGGTCCGGGTTTTGGATCGGGCATATCTGATGCTGGTGGTAGCGGCGGTGGCGGTGCAGGTGGCGGCGGTGGTGCAGGTGCACCTTTGGACGGTGGAATGAGCCTGTTAATACTTGCCGGTATAGGTTATGGTATTAAGAAGTTTAGTGCAACTAAATAACGATATTTTTAAACTTAGTTTGAGGCTGGCTTGGTTGCGTTTTGTGCATCCTCGTCAGCTTTATATAACACCTATTGTTGGTAGAAAAGCAGTGTCTTTGAATTGCAGAGGTGTGGTAGCACAATCTTTTGACTACCTAATACAAGCGATTAAACAGAAATGGTCTTCAACATACAATGTTGAAGACCATTTTAATTGAGGTATATCAGCAATGATTATTATGCTTCTTTCTCTATCATCCACTTTTCTCTGCCTTCGCCCTTGTAAACATGACGCTCGCTGTGGTATGATGAACGCACCAGCGGACCACTTTCCACATAATCAAACCCCATCTTGTAGCCTTCTTCCCGGTAGAAAGCAAACTCATCAGGATGCACAAAACGTACTACCGGTAAGTGTTTCTGTGTAGGTTGCAAGTACTGGCCAAGTGTAAGTACATCACAGCCGTTTTCTACCAGGTCGTGCATGGTTTGCAGCACTTCGTCTTTTTCTTCGCCCAATCCCAGCATTACACCGCTCTTGGTGCGCATACCGCCGTCTTTCAACCTGCGCTGCACTTCGAGGCTGCGGTGGTACTTAGCTTGTATGCGTACTTTACGTGTCAGCCGCTCAACTGTCTCCAGGTTGTGCGATACCACGTCAGGTGCTACATCTATAATGCGCTGCAGGTTTTCCCATTGTCCCCTAAAGTCGGGTATCAATGTTTCCAGCGTAGTATCCGGATTCAAAGCACGTACTGCTTTTATCGTATTGGCCCAGATAATAGAACCTCCATCTTTCAACTCATCGCGGTCAACTGATGTGATTACCGCATGTTTCACCTTCATCAAGTGCATTGCCTCTGCAACACGTTGTGGCTCATCCCAATCTACAGGATCGGGTCTGCCTGTTGCTACTGCGCAAAAACCGCAGCTGCGGGTACATATATTGCCAAGTATCATAAACGTGGCTGTCCCTGCACCCCAGCATTCGCCCATGTTAGGACAATTACCACTTTCACATATTGTATGTAACTTATGGGTATCCACCAGGTTGCGTACATGGCGGTAGCTTTCTCCTATTGGTAATTTAACACGCAGCCAGTTTGGCTTCTTCACACGTGTGTCTGTATCTGCTGCACTAATAACCGGTAACTCTTGCATAAGGATGTAAAATTACAATCATCACCAACGTTTCCCAAATTGGAATGATACGTATAAATTATAGAGTATGGATTTGGAATTTTGCAGGGCCATT
>JABDEZ010000001.1 GCA_013286835.1 Bacteroidota bacterium | reverse complement strand
TACCATTAGGTGTGCTCCAGGTAAAAGTGCCCGGCGCATTTACGTTGATGATCCATACATGGTTAGCATCAGGAGATTGGGTAGAACCATTAGGGTTCTGAAAAGTAAATTGAGATATATTATTAAGGTCTGAACCGTTGATATTTAAAACGGTCTAGGAAGAAGACGTAAGCGTAGTATATATCTGTGTACCACCTGATATACCGGAGTGCGATATAGGCGCAGATCCTCCGTTAGGAGAATTGTAGATGGTCATATTATCGGTGCAGGCGGCTAAGCTGGTAGAAGTAGCCTGCAGCGTAGAGAAGGCCGCATTGAAATCAATAAGATTACCCTGGAAAACAGGATTGTTGGTCGAACTGACACCACCCAGGTTAGCTGCTGTAGTATTTAACTCTATATCAGGACTGCTGCTATTGCTGTTGCTGCTGGCAGGTGTGATGTGTATATTATTGCCCTGGTAGTTATACCATACTTTAGAACCTGTAGAATCGCCTATTTTAACATACCCGCTATTCAACACCTGGTACCCACCCTGGTTACCGCTATTGTAGTTTACCTTGCCACCTACCAGTAATGCTATATTAACACCGCCAACCTGGTAAACAAAGTTGTTATGAATGGCGAAGTTATAACTGCCGGCCAATGTAAGGTTACCCCCCAGCGCCACAGGCCCCTCACTCTCACTTGTTGTGAACGTAGCCCCATTCTTTAAGAACACATTAAAGCCTTGTGCCGGGGCAGTAGGGCTTTGTGCATTTGCTTGTATGGAGCAGAATGCAACTGTAAGCAGTGTCAGAATTTTGGTCGTAATGCTCGTTTTCATATGTACACCCTTTTATAAGTAACGATACAAAAGTCCATTACACAGCGCTTTTGAAACAATAAAACGAAGTCATTAACCCTACCTTAAAAAGTCAATAACGGTCAGTTAATAAGCTGGTAACAACCCCTTAAAAAGGCAGTAACAAACGCTTTACTATTCATTAACAAACCGTTTACGATCCTACATTATGGATACGCAAGGTTCAATATTGAAAAACGTCTTTAACAATACTATCAGCCAGGCATATGCAATATATTGGGATGCCTGGCTGAAGACTACGGCATTAATTCCGGGAGTAGAATAATGCCGTTTATGTTTATATACTATTTATTGGCTGCTTCTGCTTTCTTCTTTTTATTCTTTGCAACCAGCTTTGCCCCGTAGCCAACGCCCGCTACAACCAGCATGCTTAAACCACCATCTATAGGTACGCATGCTCCGCCACCATCATTAACACTACCACCAAAACCAGGACCCGCTGCCATTGCTATCATTGGCAAAAAAGAAAGCAGGGTGATGGTTGCGAACATTAATAATTTGCTTGTGTTTTTCATGTTTAAGCTTTTTCTGTTTTATGAATATTTTATTTAGTTATTAAAAAGGTTTATTGCTTTGCAAGCCTTTTGGTTACACTGAAATCACCGCACTTAAGTGTCACCATATAAATACCACTTGCAAGGGTATTTAATGACAGGTTCACCTTGCCACTCTGTTGTACACCCAACTGATTTATATATACCTGCTGACCTACAAGATTGGTAATAGTAAGTGTGGTAGTTCCTTTTTGCGGAGCTTCAAAGGTTACTGTAGCATTATCAGTAACAGGGTTAGGGAACATATCTACTTTCATTTCCGTTGTAGCTGATACATTAGCTATGCCTGTTGTACCGCTCATGTTCAGTTCAAACCTGTTATCACCTTGTGATGCTGCATCATTCGTTACCGTAAAGCTGTAGTGCATGCCTTGTTGCAATTGTTGTACCTGGTTCAGATACTTGTCATGCAGGTATATAACACCACCTGTTGGTACAGAATAATCATCAACACGTATTGAATAAGTTTGGTTTACATCTGTAACGATACCTAGTTTTATAACCTGTCCGCTTACGTATGGACGTTGATCGATAGCCAGTTGGTCGTTATCTGCTGAGAAAGTGTAGAAGCTCAGATCAGGGTTGGTCAGTTTGGCACCATCCGCATGGTCGGTACCTGCAAGTGCTTTGTCATTGAACATCAGCAATACCCTATCCCACGATAATGAGTCGTTGTTGCTTAGTATGCGCAGTTGTACTATGTCATTACCCATGCCTGTTGTCTTGAACAGATTGCCTGTAGGCGCTGCAACGGTTTTATCTGTTTCGTGGAATGTAAGGGTGTTGCCTGTATTACTGTTACAAGTGGTAAAGAAAGCACTGTAAGCTGGTAAGATGTATGATATGTTAAATGGCTGTTCCACATACGCGCCTACCAGGCCCTGATTAGGATCCCACACATTGAAGTTAGCACCTATAGAGCTGCCTGTTGTTATCTTGCTCAGGTCTATTGATGATGGATAAGGATTGGCTATAAAATTGAAACCAACATTATTGTTCACACCAAGTGTTACTGTCTGGTCGCACTCATTAATAGTGCTGTGCATTTTTATGGTTATTGCATCTGGCACGCAAACACCACATCCCAGTCCCTGACCTTTGCTGCCACGCATAAACAACCTGATCCCTTCAAATGCATTCCATGCATTAGCACCAACACCATTGGTACTTGTAAATGGTATCCAGCCGGTGCTGTCATCTACTGTAGATCCGTTACCGGTAAGTGTATTGTACCAGAAGGCTGAAGGATTGTCGGTAACTGTTGTTGTAAATCCATTAGCAGCACCACCCTGGCCTGTTATATCCACTGTGTATTCCAGTTGGCTTAGCGGTATTGACGTGCTGAATGGATGACCCAGGAAACGGAACGCCCTGCGGCCGCCATGTATAAATTTATCGCAGATCACATCACCCACTATGTATGTATTACATACACCAGGATGAGTAAGTATCGATGCTGTTACTGTTGAGTCTGACAAAAGTTCCAGCTCACCATTTACAGTCATTACACCAAGAGTAGGTGTATAGGTATCCCCTATGTGCAGCGTATCACCTGCATTGATGATGCCACCACAACTGTTGTTCAGTTCAAAATTGTCTATACGCCCGTTACCATATATTACGTGGCATACACTGCCTGGTACAATAACCTCACCACATCCCAGTATTGAACCATTGATGGTCATATCTCCATTTACTGTAAGGCTGTTAGGGCAGCATATGTTTACCGTAGCGCCATTATTAACGGTCATGTTATTCACATTAGCTGAACCACTGCATATATTGGGCTGGCAAGATGTGTTTGCAGGTACCAGCACACTTATTGTGCTATATGGTACAAAACCACCATCCCAGTTGCTTGCTGTATTCCAGTCGTTGTTTGTACCACATGTCCATGTCAGGTAGGGTTTTACTGTTACAGGTATTGTACGGGCTGCCGATGGGCTGCTGCATGATCCTGTTGTAGCTGTTACACTTAGTGTGCCGCTTGTAGCTGCAGTACTAAAATCTACTGTAACACTGTTGCCTGTTCCATTTATCGTTGCGCCTGTACCACTGTAGCTCCAGGTATAGGTAGTGCCTGGTATATTAGGCACAGTATAAACAACGCCTGTCTGGCCATCATAAGTTGTACCAGATGATACCGTGAAGTTGCCTGGCTGTGTAGCAGTAGTGTTGCTCACATTCATGGTGATCGCATTGCTTGTAACGGTTGTAGTGCTGGCACACGATGCAGTGCTGGTCATCACACAAGTGATCACATCATTGTTATTAAGACCATTGTCTGTATATGTATTACTGTTCGTACCTACATTAGTGCCGTTCTTCTTCCATTGGTAGCTTGGCGTACCGCCGTTGGTTGGGGTAGCTGTAAATGTTACTGGTGAACCTGAGCAGATATTGTTACCCGGGTTAGCCGTTATTGATACTGATGGAGTAACTGCATTAGTTATATTCATAGTAATGGTACTGCTGGTAGCTGTGGTTGTTGTAGCGCACGCAGCTGTGCTGGTCATTACACACATAATCGCATCATTATTGTTTAAAGAAACATCTGTGTAGGTAGCACTATTAGTACCTACGTTAGTACCGTTCTTTTTCCATTGGTAGCTTGGTGTACCGCCGTTGGTAGGTGTAGCAGTAAATGTTACCGAAGTGCCAGAGCAAATTGCAGAACCGGGGTTTGCAGCTATTGATACAGATGGGGTAACATTGTTTGTTACGGTCTCAGTAATAGTATTACTTGTCGCTGTAGTTGTACTGGCACATGATGCAGTGCTTGTTATCACACAAGTGATCGTATTGCCATTTGTTAAGCCCGCATCTGTATAAGTTGCAGCATTAGCGCCTACATTACTACCGTTCTTTTTCCACTGATAGCTTGGCGTACCGCCGTTGGTTGGGGTAGCAGTAAAGGTTACTGAAGCACCTGCACATATAGATGAATTACCTGAAATTGAAACAGAAGGAGTAACATTATTCGTTATGGTCATCGTTACAGCGTTGCTCGTAGCAGTTGTAGTGCTTGCACAAGTTGCCGTGCTGGTCATCACACAAGTAATAACATCGTTATTATTAAGGCTCGCATCTGTATAAGTAGCGCTGTTTGTACCTGCATTGCTGCCGTTCTTCTTCCACTGGTAGCTTGGAGTACCACCGTTTGTTGGGGTAGCAGTAAACGTTACTGATGTGCCAGCGCAAATTGCAGAACCGGGGTTAGCTGCTATTGATACTGATGGAGTGGCATTATTTGTTACGGTCTCAGTGATCGTATTACTTGTTGCTGTTGTAGTAGTTGCACATGACGCTGTACTAGTCATAATACAAGTGATCGCATCATTGTTATTTAAAGATGCATCTGTATAAGTAGCGCTGTTCGTTCCTACATTGCTACCATTCTTCTTCCACTGATAGCTTGGTGTACCTCCGTTGGTTGGCGTAGCTGTAAAAGTCACTGAAGTACCTGCACATATAGATGAATTACCTGAAATAGATATGGAAGGGGTAACATTATTTGTTACAGTCATTGTAATAGTACCGCTTGTTGCAGTTGTTGTTGTAACACAGTTTGCGGTGCTCGTCATTACACAAGTGATCGCATCATTATTATTTAAAGCGGCATCGGTATAGGTAGCGCTGTTCGTACCTACATTTGTGCCGTTCTTTTTCCATTGGTAGCTTGGTGTACCTCCGTTGGTTGGTGTAGCTGTAAACGTTACTGAGGTACCAGAACATATTGATGATCCAGGACTAGCGGCTATTGATACAGATGGCGTAACATTATTTGTTACAGTCTCCGTGATCGTGTTACTTGTAGCGGTTGTAGTAGTTGCACAAGCTGCAGTACTGGTCATCACACAAGTGATCGTATCATTATTATTTAAAGCGGCATCGGTATATGTGGTACTGTTCGTACCTACATTTGTACCATTCTTTTTCCACTGGTAGCTTGGAGTACCTCCGTTGGTTGGTGTAGCAGTAAAAGTTACCGATGTGCCTGCACAAATAGATGAATTGCTCGAAATGGATACTGATGGAGTGACATTATTTGTTACAGTCTCAGTGATCGTATTACTTATTGCTGTTGTAGTAGTTGCACATGACGCTGTACTGGTCATTACGCAAGTGATCGCATCATTATTGTTCAAAGAAGCGTCTGTATAAGTAGTGCTATTCGTTCCAACATTAGTACCGTTCTTCTTCCATTGATAGCTTGGTGTACCACCATTCGTTGGCGTAGCGGTAAACGTTACTGATGTGCCTGAACATATTGATGACCCAGGACTAGCGGCTATTGATACAGATGGCGTAACATTGCTGGTTACAACTTCAGTAATGGTATTACTTGTCGCTGTAGTTGTACTGGCACATGATGCAGTGCTTGTCATCACACAAGTGATCGTATTGCCATTTGTTAAGCCCGCATCTGTATATGTAGCGCTATTAGTGCCTACGGTAGTGCCATTCTTTTTCCATTGGTAGCTTGGTGTACCACCATTTGTAGGGGTAGCCGTAAATGTTACGGATGTACCAGCACATATTGACGAATTACCAGAAATGGATACAGAAGGTGTTACAGTTGGGGTAACCGTCATTGTTACTCCATTGCTGGTTGCTGTACTTGTTGTTGCACATGCTGCAGTACTGGTCATCACGCAAGTGATAACATCATTATTATTAAGTGCTGCATCCGTATAAGTAGTACTGTTGGTACCAACATTAGTACCGTTCTTTTTCCATTGATAGCTGGGGGTACCGCCGTTTGTTGGGGTAGCCGTAAATGTTACGGATGTACCTGAGCATATTGATGAACCTGGACTTGCTGCTATTGATACCGAAGGGGTAACATTACTATTCACCGTTTCTGTAATAGTATTGCTGGTTGCAGTAGTAGGGGCTGCAGAAGTAAGGCTGCTGGTCAAAACACATGTGATAGCGTCACTATTAGCCAAAGATGCATCGGTATAAGTAGCACTATTAGTGCCTACATTATTACCGTTCTTTTTCCATTGATAAGCCGGAGAAGAACCGCCATTGGTTGGGGTAGCAGTAAAAGTCACCGATGCTCCTGAACAGATAGAAGAAGTACCGGAAATAATAACCGAAGGTGTAACCGCTCCGCAAGTGGTTACAGAACCAGTACCAGAATAACTTCCGGTATAGTTAGAACCACCACCACCACGTGCTCCGCCTATCACACTCGCTTTATAGCTTTCAGGTGTACCTGCATGATCAGAATTTGAATAGACAGAACAAGAAGAACAATAAGAGGCTTTCACACCCAGATTCGCGAGATTAGAATTAAAAGATGTATAAACTGCCGCTGCCCATTGCCAGTTCAAAGTAACACCGGCTTGTGAACAAAGAAAAGTACCATTCCATGTAATGTTTGGAGAACCAGATATTGTAGATGGCGCGGTATAACCGTAACCTGCTAAAAAGTAATTGCCTGATTGATTGGGAGGGGCAGTTGTAACCCACATTGTTCCGTTATACGTAGTGGTAGCTATAGAATATGTATTGTCCAGAATTAGTTCTGCATCCGGTGCTGAAATTGAAAATCCGGAACTTGATATAGTTTGGTTCGTATAATATATGGTCATTGGGTAACTCTGAGAACCAGTCACACTAACTACAGAATTAAACCAGATAACATTTCCAGAGGAGATAGAGGTTCCGTTAAAACTGGAAGTGATGGGCGCCTGGTTATTTACTGATACAGTAATTCCGGAACTCGTTGTAGTGAAACTCGAAGCTGGTTCAGTTATGTAACAGGTAATAACATCTCCATTGCTGAATCCACCGGCGGTGTATGTAAAAGTGCCATTGCCAGGAGAGGAAAGCCCACCACTATTTCCTGTTCCAGTCATTGCAACGCCATTCTTTTCCCATTGGAATGTGGTTGCATTTGAAGCATTTGTAATGACTCCCGTGAAGGTGATCTGGCTTCCTGCGCAGATCGACGTTACATTGGCGCTTATATTAATGTTGCAGGCTCGCAGGGGAGCAGCCGCAACTAATAAGACAATAAAAAGAGATAGCAATCTGCGCATAAACAGCGATTTATGATGTTAAGATTTAGGGCAAATCTCAACATCTTTTCATCTTAACAGAAAACTTCTATATGCGTTAACCACTAATTTGTAAGCTGTTAACCTGCTATTTAGAAATCATTAACCATCTGCTTAGAAATTGATAACGAGTTATTTGGCAATGTTTAACCAGCAGTTTAAAAATTGTTAACCGATAGCTTACATACCATTAACCGCCAATAAAGATTTGATTAACAATCCCAAAACAAGTTATTAACCAGCATTTAATACATAAATATTCAATTTATCCATAAAACACTGAAAGGCAGTTATATTCAAATTGAAATATAAAATGAAAGCTATGGGTCAATCATTGCTACTGCAACTTCCTTTATTGTGGAAAATATCTTCGGCAAAGCATATGCCGCATTGAATAGAACAACTTTATGACCATCTTTTTATGGGGCCTTAGAGGAGGCAGTGTAGCTAATAAAATAGTCGACGGAAAATCGGCGCTATAGCATTGCAATTACAAATAGTCATTAAAATCCATCAGATATACCCCCAAAACAAAACGCCCCAGGATTGCTCCTGGGGCGTTTTGCTTTGTGTATTTAAATTGTGGCTATGATACTGTTACGGATACATTTAATTGTTCCAGCGCATGCTCCAGGCTGCCCAGCATTTCAGGAATATCCTCTTTTCTGCAGGTGCCGATGCTAAGGCGATACCATGGCGAATCATGTGGCGCACCAAAAGCATAGAATGGTACTACCGCAAGCTTTGCTTTATCCAACAGGTATTGCGTTACATCAGCTTGTGTAGCCAGCTGTGTATCCCCAGTGGTATTGCCTTTCAGATCAAATTTTATGGTTAGGTATATGGCAGCTTGCGGGGCTATGGCATCAACCATATATCCTTTTTCTTTCAGTGCTTTAAAACCATTATATATACTCCACAAACGCTCTTCAAGCTCTGCTTTAAAGTGGTTGAGGAATGTTTTAATACCTTCCTTATTTTGAAAGAACTCTGCTACACCAACCTGCTCTGCCATAGGTGCCCAGGCGCCTACGTGGCTCAATAACGACTTCATTTTAGCAATCACATTCACAGGACCCAAAGCCCAGCCTATACGCACACCGGTAGCTGCAAATACTTTAGATATACCATCCACAAGAATGCTGTACTCCTTCATAGCAGGGCGTAGCGCTACAGGGTTATGGTGTACCGTAGTACCGTATGTAAGCTTAAAGTACATTTGGTCAAACATCACATACAGCTTCCTTTCTTCTGGCTTCCGGCTTGCATTTTCTGCCAGTACAAGGTCACATATCTTTTCCATCTCTTCCCTGCCCAGTGTTGTCCCGGTAGGGTTTTGCGGGGTACAGAGGCAAAGTAATGTGGCGCCTGCAAGGTGTGGTGCTATATCTTCCGCAGTAGGCATGAAATCATTTTCAGGACTGGTCTTTATTACACAATGCGTCCCTTCATTTATATGTACGTAGTGGTTGTTGTTCCACGATGGCACGGCATATATCACTTTATCGCCCCTGTCAACAATAGTGCGGAACAATGCATAAATCAGGGGTCTGCCACCACTGGCTATTAATATTTCATTAGGTGCATATTCTATTCCTTCTGCCTCTTTAATAAAGTCAGCAACACCTGTACGTAGTTTCAATATACCATCGGCAGGCGGATAGTTGGTACGTTTATCACGGTATGCCTTAACTATGCAGTCTTCCAGATCTTTGGGGATCGGAAAAATATCAGGATTAAAATCACCGATCGTGTAATTATATATCTTCTCCCCACGACTGATACGATTACTAATGTCGTTACCTAAACGCACAATTTCTGATCCTATCAGTGTTTCTGCAAGCTGGCTTAGTTTACTCATTTCCTTATCTTAATATTTATTTTAAAGGTTAAACTGCAAATTTAATTGAAAAAACAAAGATTATTTTTAGATTCATTGACCATCATTGTTAAATAGAGTTATAAAAGCCATTTATTCAGTAGCTAAACATCGATTCACATTAGACAATAACATACTAGACAGACATTATATTATTGTCGATTGGCCAAGATCTATATTGTAGGTATAGGTATTCTGTACCTGTTCTTCATAATTATCAGCCTCCTGTGTTACCGCATCCAATATTCGTTCGCAAATAAATGCACCAACTTGCGTGGTGGTATAGCCATTAGTTGTATTTATATCCTGTGTAGTAACGCCATGCTCCAAAGCAGCTTGCACAGCTTGTTTTACATCATTGGCTTCTTCGTGCATGCCAAAATATTGCAGCATCATAGCTACCGATAATATAGTACCCATGGGATTAGCAATATTTTTACCGGTTGCCTGCGGGTAAGAGCCATGTATAGGCTCAAACATAGGCACCTTACTACCTATAGAGGCCGATGGCAACATGCCCAGCGATCCACAAAGCACACTCGCTTCATCGCTAATGATATCACCAAACATATTTTCAGTAAGTATCACATCAAACTGACCAGGGTTCAGTATCACCTGCATGGCAGCATTGTCCACATACATATAGTCTACCACTACATCAGGATGAATTATTGACAGCTCACGCACTACCTTCCGCCATAGCCTCGATGTTTCAAGTACATTGGCTTTATCTACCAGGGTTAGCTTACCCCGGCGTTTCTGAGCCTCCGCAAATGCGGGCCGCGCTATGCGCAGTATTTCATTTACTGAATAGGCGCATTCGTCTGTGGCAGTATTCCCATCAGCGCTTGTTTCCTTCTTGCCAAAGTAAATGCCCCCGGTAAGTTCCCTATATATTATAAAGTCCACATCCTTAAGCCTGCTGTCTTTAAGCGGCGACAGGTGTGCTATAGAGGGGTACATGGTTACCGGGCGTATATTAATAAATAACTCCAGTGCTTTTCTCAGTTGCAGCAACCCTTGTTCAGGACGTACTTTTGCCCCAGGGTCATTATCGTACTTAGGGTGCCCAATAGCGCCCAACAATACTGCATCTCCAGCTAGACATGCTGTTATTGTTTCTTCCGGCAAGGGGCTACCGGTTTCCTCTATGGCTACCCCACCCATCAGGCAATGTTTATACTGAAAGGTATGGCCATACTTCTTAGCTATAGCCTCCAATACGGCTATCCCCTGCCTGGTCACTTCAGGACCAATTCCGTCCCCCGCAATTATTGTGATGTTCTTTTTCATGTCATTTATAAGGCCTACTGCAAGACCAATGCTTTTTTACGTTCTTCAAAGGCTGTTATTTCATCGCGAATACTCAACAGGTAGTCTATATCGTCAAACCCATTGAGCAAACATGTTTTCTTGTATGGATGGAAAGAGAAGTGTTCATGATCACCAGTACCTGCCAGGGTTATTGTTTCCTCCTGCAGGTTCACAGTGAGGGTTGTTTCAGGGGCTGCCTCTATTACTGTAAATATTTTTTCTAAAAATGCATCGCTCACCTTCACAGGCAGCAGAAAATTATTAAGGGCATTATTCTGGAAGATGTCTGCAAAAAAACTGCTCACCACAACGTCAAACCCATAGTCCTTCAATGCCCAGGCGGCATGTTCCCTGCTGCTGCCGCAGCCAAAGTTCTTACCTGCCACAAGTATCCTCCCATCATATAACGGGTTGTTCAAAGTAAAGTCGGCTTTCGGCTGCCCCGGGTCATCGTTTTCATACCGCCAGTCGCGAAACAGGTTTTGTCCAAACCCATCACGTGTTGTCGATTTTAAAAACCGTGCGGGTATTATCTGATCCGTGTCTATATTCTGCACGTTCAGTGGCACTGCTGTACTCGTAATTATTTTTATTACCCTGCTGTTCATTCGTTCTTATTAGTTTATATACTCCCTCACATCAGTTATATACCCCGTTATCGCGCTCGCAGCCGCTGTCAGCGGGCTAGCCAGCAACGTACGGGCGCCTGCTCCCTGCCTGCCTTCAAAATTTCTGTTACTGGTCGATATGCAATATTTCCCTGCCGGTATCTTATCATCATTCATAGCCAGGCAAGCACTACAGCCTGGTTGCCGCAGTTTAAAACCCGCATCCTCAAATATTTGCTGTATACCTTCTTCGATCGCTTGTTTTTCCACCTGCCGGCTGCCCGGCACTATCCATACTTCCACGTCATCCGCCTTCTTCTTTCCTTTTATAAAAGACGCCACCTGGCGCAGGTCTTCAATACGGCTGTTGGTGCAGCTTCCTATAAATATGTAGTCCACCTTCTTGCCCAACAATGTCTCCTCTTCAGCAAAATCCATGTAAGCTAAACATTGGTAATACACCTTGCGGCCATTATCATCCATTCCGGCGCTGGTAGGTATTTTGCCTTTTATGCTAATGCCCATCCCCGGGTTGGTACCATACGTGATCATGGGTTGTATATCCTTGGCCAGTATGTATATTTCTTTATCAAAAACGGCGTTCTTATCGCTTTGCAATCGGCGCCATTCTGCAATTTTTTCCGGCCACGCGTCGCGCACAGGTGTATGCTTCCGGCCTTTCATATAAGAAAAGGTTACTTCGTCCGGAGCAATGAGTCCGCCGCGTGCACCCATTTCAATACTCATATTGCACACCGTCATCCGTGCCTCCATAGACATAGCCCTGATGGTGCTGCCTGCAAACTCTACAAAGTAACCCGTAGCGCCATTGAACGATATTTTTGAAATGATATGCAGTATCACATCCTTTGCAGTAACCCCTTTGCCCAGCATACCATCTACATGTATCCGCATCAGCCTGGGCTTGTTCTGCAACAGGCATTGGGTAGCCAGTACCATTTCCACCTCGCTGGTGCCTATACCAAATGCTATGGTGCCAAACGCACCATGGGTACTGGTATGGCTGTCGCCGCACACAATGGTCATACCGGGTTGGGTTATACCCAATTCCGGCCCTATAACATGCACTATGCCATTGTAGGCATGGCCCAGGCCATACAGTTCTATGTTATGCTTTTTGCAATTATCGGTAAGCTGCTGCACCTGTGTTGCCGATAATTTATCGGTGATCGGCAGGTGCTGATTAATGGTAGGTATATTATGGTCGGCTGTTGCTACTACTTGTTTGGGGCGCAATACGCTTACACCTCGGTCTTCAAGCGACTTAAACGCCTGGGGAGAAGTAACTTCGTGTACAAAGTGCGTATCAATATATAAAACATCAGGACCATCAGGTATCGTTTTTACAATGTGTTTTTCCCAAATCTTTTCAAAAAGTGTCTTTGCCATACTATATAAACCGAAAAGTGAAAAATATTTTTATGCTAAAACTGCTGTATTTGCATATTCTTTTGCCAGGTGGTGCAGATCGGTATCTACTACTTCCCTTTGGGCATCTGCTATCTGCACAAACCTTGTGTATAAAACATCAATGTCATCCCTGTTATAAGTATAGCCAAGCTTCAGCAACCGGTACGCAAGTGCCGATCGTCCGCTACGGGCGGTAAGCCTTATGCTGGAGCCCGCTGCACCAACATCTTTAGGGTCAATGCTTTCATAGGTGGCTGCGTCTTTCAAAAATCCATCCTGATGTATGCCCGATGAGTGAGAGAATGCATTACCACCCACTATAGCCTTATTAGGCTGCACCGGCATACGCATAAGGTCCGATATATAATTACTGATCGGTGTAAGTTTTGTAGCCTGTACATCAGTATAAAAATTCAACGATTTATGCTGCCTGATGATCACAGCCACTTCTTCAAGAGAGGTGTTCCCTGCGCGCTCTCCTATGCCATTGATGGTGCATTCTACCTGCCTCGCACCGGCTATGATACCGGCTATTGAGTTTGCAGTAGCCAACCCAAGATCATTATGGCAATGGCATGAAATAACTGCCCTATCTATATTAGATACATTGTTCACCAGGAAGGCAATTTTCTCGCCATACTGATGCGGCAGGCAGTAGCCCGTGGTATCGGGAATATTTACCGTAGTAGCACCAGCCTTTATTACCGCCTCTATTACACGGGCCAGGTATTCATTGCCAGTACGGCCTGCATCTTCAGCGTAAAACTCCACATCATCTGCAAAGTTTTTTGCCCATTTCACACACTGTACAGCTTGCTTCAATATCTCATCCTGCGTGCTGCGGAATTTTGATTTTATATGGTAGTCAGATGTGCCTATGCCTGTGTGGATACGCGGTCTTCTTGCATCTTTTAGCGCTTCAGCAGCCACTTCTATGTCTTTCAGCACAGCGCGGGTAAGGCCGCATACTACTGCATCTTTTATAACACGTGCTATCGCGCTTACGCTTTCAAAATCGCCGGGAGATGAGATGGGGAAGCCGGCCTCTATAATATCCACACCCAATGCTTCCAGCTCCAGGGCGGCCGCTACTTTTTCTTTTGTATTCAGCCTGCAACCCGGTACCTGTTCACCATCACGAAGGGTAGTATCAAATATCAATATTTTGTCCATTGCTGTAGTATGCTTGTAATAATTAGCTGAACATTTTTATAACTTAGTAGGCCTGTACCGTACATACAGGCACTACACTATGTCAGCCGGTTTGGAAAAGTATTGCTGAATGACAACCGTATCAAAACAAGATTTCCATTTTCAAACACATCTGAAAGTGATAAAATTGTTGGAAATGCTTTACTGTACTGCGTTTTACCTGTTTCAAAAATATCATGCTCAACAAAACATCCGACAGCCTTTTTCAACTGATAAAGTCCCTAACCAAGTCTGAAAAGAAGAATTTTAAACTATATGCCACCCGCAATTCCAGCAAAACAGAATTGCGCACAGTTGCGTTATTTGATGTTTTGGAAAAAATGAATGAGTATGACGAGACCCTATTGCTGAAAAAATTCAGCGACCTCCCAAAGCAACAGCTATATAATATAAAGACCCGGCTCTACCGCCAGGTGCTGCTTAGCCTCAGGCTCATAAAAGATGAAGGCAATATAGATATACAGCTGCACGAGCAAATGGACCATGCACGTATACTATACAACAAAGGATTATACCTGCAAAGTCTTAAAATACTCGATACCCTGAAGGGGTTCGCAAAAAATTACGGCCAGCTTAGTTACCTCCAACAAGCACTTTTTTTTGAAAAGAAAATAGAGGGTCTCCACATTACCCGCAGCATCCACAATCGCGCCGACCAACTCGCTGCAGAGTCTGACGACGTCAATGAACGCCTGTCTACCATCAGCCACTTGTCCAACCTTTCCTTACAGCTATACAGCAGGTACATACAAAATGGCCATGCCCGTAACCTGAAAGATGAGGAAGAAATTAAAAACTTTTTCGCCCAGGCCCTTTCACAAAAAAAGGCCCACAACGATGACTTTTATGAGAACCTGTACCTCTACCAAAGCTATTGCTGGTATGCCTTTATACTGCAAGATTTTTTCCTGTACTACCGTTACACCCAAAAATGGGTCAACCTGTTCGATAGCTTTCCGCATATGATAGAAGTGGAAAGCACCCACTACCTAAAAGGGTTGCACAACCTGCTGGAATCTCACTTCTACCTCAGCAACCACCGTGGCCTCGACGAAACACTACAAAAACTGGAAGATCTCTGCGAACTAGACTCCATAAAGAACAACGAGAACAACCTGATACAGGGCTTTGTGTATCTCACTACAGCGCGCATCAACAAGCATTTCATGCAGGGCACGTTTACCCAGGGGCTTAAAATAGTGCCGGGTATCATGAGCCAACTACAGGAATACAGCCTGTACATGGATAGCCACCGGGTACTTATATTCTACTACAAAATAGCCAGCCTGTACTTTGGCAGCGGCGACTCTGAAACCTGCATCGACTACCTGCAAAAGATCATCAACTGGAAAACCGATTTGCGGATAGACCTGCAATGCTACGCCCGCCTGCTGCACCTTATAGCCCACTACGAGCTGGGCAACGATGAACTGTTGGAATATTTATCTAAATCAGTTTACCGCCTTATGGGCAAGATGGAGAACCTAAGTGTAGTGGAAGAGGAAATATTCAACTTCCTGAAACGGGCCTTCCACATACCGCCCCGCCAGCTCGAAAATGAGTTCCGCATCCTGCTCGCAACCCTGCGCCAGCAAAAAGAAGTGCACAAAAAAACCCGCGCTTTTACCTACCTCGATATTATATCTTGGCTGGAAAGCAAGATCGAACGCACACCTGTACAGGATGTGATCAGGAGGAATTATTTAGAGCAGGTGAAGCATAAGTAACTTAACAAACGCCATTTTCAACAATGCCGTTCAGCGAAATCAGCTTAATTATTGTAATCATTTTGTGCAGGGCGGCCCTACAGGCCGCATGATACTCCTTGTTTGTTATTGCTACAAAGCTGGGCCCTCTACAAGGGCACTGTTAGCGCAAACAAAAGACAATTAAGATAGACAGATATTTTCAGTAGATCCCTAACCGAAATGAATCAATATGTCATGCCCTTGTAGAGGGCACCGCTTTGTAGGATACAAGGCCGTACTATAATATGCGGCCTGTAGTGCCCCCCCGTACCAATTACACTCGGCAATGTGGGGTTAATACAACACCCACTCCAAACACTTCCACATAACAGTGCCCTTGTAGAGGGCCCAGCTTTGTAGCAATAACAAACAAGGAATATCATGCGGCCTGTAGGGCCGCCCCCGTACCAATTACACTCGCAATGTGGGGTTAATACAACACCCACTCTAAACACTTCCACATAACAGTGCCCTTGTAGAGGGCCCAGCTTTGTAGCAATAACAAACAAGGAGTATCATGCGGCCTGTAGGGCCGCCCCGCACCAATTATTCAGCAGGTAACGTGAAAATATAACGTTCATCGTATTCGATTCCAAAATCGGTCAATATCTTTTTATATTCTTCAATAAAAACCACCTTACGATGATGCTCCTGCTGGTTATGAATATACTGAACAACGGTGTTCACCTGCGATTTTGAATGACTGAAAGCTCCGTAACCCTTCTGCCATTGAAATTTATGAGAGACCAAATTTTCTTTATTGATCCACTCTGCAGAATCACCCTTAACCACATTCATAAGATCTGAAATAGATTGACTGGGATTTAATCCTACCAGGCAATGAAGGTGATCAGGCATATTATTTATGGCCAACATTTTATGTCCATTGTTTTGAACAATAGCGGAAATATATAACCGAAGCCTATCATCCCAGGCACTATTGAGCATTGCCGCCCTATACTGTACCGCAAAAACAAAATGAATATATAGTTGGGTATAATTATTAGCCATGTTGCAATAATTGGATAGCAATATATGATTTATTGACAGGCTGGGAAATGGTTACCTCCATATATTTTGTGCGGGGCACCCCTACAGGGTGCAACAACGTTTACGGTATCTTGCTACAAAGCGGAGCCCTCTACAAGGACTTGTAACGTAAATGATAAGGAGGCATTATGCCAACACACCCTTTTTCATTCCCCCTGTGGAACACAACACTCCGTGGAACTGTGCATATCTTGTTCAGGCTAATATCCACGCCCATCTTACCTTGCACCCATTACAAACCTGTAAACCAACAGCAGGAATACGGAATATATTTTTTTTGCTCTTGTCTCGATGCACGTAACACTATCCTATAATCTTTCAATCCCGTAATCGTGTTCAAGACGGCCACCCTGTCCGATACCGGACAGACCAGACAGTTTAAATGATTCACATATAAGCTACCACAAAGCATTTCAGCCCGACATCACACACCAAGTGTCCGGTTTTCCTTTTTAAAACCGGACCGGACAGCTCCACCAATACTAGGAAGCGTTCCCCTTGCCTCCCCTAACTAACTTATGATTATCTTGCACCCTTATTAATATTTAGAATGGATTTTAAGAGATACCTGATTACGTCAGCACTGCCTTACGCCAATGGCCCCATACACATCGGGCACCTGGCCGGGGGCTACCTGCCGGCAGATATTTATGTACGGTACCTGCGCGCGCAGAAAAGAGATGTAAAGTTTATTAGTGGCAGCGATGAGCACGGTGTGCCTATCACCATACGCGCCATGCGCGAGGGTATAACCCCGCAGCAGGTGGTTGACAAGTACCACGAAATGATGAAGGACAGCTTTGCCAAAATGGGCATCTCCTTCGATATATATTCCCGCACCTCATCTGTTACACATCGCGATACATCGCAGGCGTTCTTCTCCAAGCTATATAACGATGGTGTATTTGAGGAAAAGGAAAGTGAACAATATTATGATGAGGAGCACGATGTGTTCCTGGCCGATCGTTATATAATAGGTACCTGCCCGGTTTGTGGCAATCCCAATGCCTATGGCGATCAGTGCGAGCGGTGTGGTTCTACCCTGTCGCCCGAAATACTGATCAATCCGCATAGCGCATTGAGCCACTCAAAATTGGTGAAAAAGCTAACCAAGCACTGGTACTTTCCGCTCAATAAATATGAGGACTGGCTGAAGGAATGGATTGTTGAAGGCAAGAAGAACGAATGGAAACCTAACGTATATGGTCAGTGCAAAAGCTGGCTGGATAGCGGCCTGCAACCCCGCGCTATGACGCGCGATAGCAACTGGGGCGTGCCCGTACCCCTGCCCGATGCAAAAGGCAAGGTGCTGTATGTATGGTTCGATGCCCCCATTGGCTACATCAGTGCTACCAAAGAACTGACCAACCAGTGGGCCGACTACTGGTGCAAAGAAGATACCAAACTTGTACACTTTATAGGTAAGGATAATATTGTATTCCATTGCATCATATTCCCAGCCATGCTCAAAGCCCATGGTGGTTTTGTGCTACCCGATAATGTGCCTGCCAACGAGTTCCTGAATATAGAAGGTGAAAAAGTATCCACTAGCCGCAACTGGGCGGTGTGGGTGCACGAGTACCTGGAAGATTTTCCTGAGCAGCAAGACCTATTGCGTTATGTGCTTTGCGCCAATGCACCAGAAACCAAGGACAACGACTTTACCTGGAAGGATTTCCAGGATAGGGTGAATGGTGAATTGGTATCTATATTCGGCAATTTTGTGAACAGGGCATTTGTGCTCATGCACAAGCTATGTAAGGGCAAGGTGCCCCGCCTGCACAACGAATTGCTTACCGACAGGGACAAAGAACTAATAGCAGCCATAGGCAATGCCAAAACATTGGTGGAAAGCAACATCGAGAACTACAAGTTCCGCGATGGGCTATTTGAAGTAATAGACCTGGCCCGCAAAGGGAATAAATACCTGCAGGACTGCGCACCCTGGAGCCTGGCTAAAACGCCGGAGCTACAGGTAGAGAATCAAATGCAGATAGATAACTGCCTGCACATATGCCTTCAGCTTACTGCTAACCTGTCTATACTCATCAATCCCTTCTTACCATTTACGGCTCAGAAGATGATCTATATGATGAAGGTAGTAGAGCGCATGCTCGATTGGGAAAACGCCGGCAGAATGAACCTGTTAAATGCAGGCTATCCGTTACGCGCCCCTGAGCTGCTGTTCAGGAAAATAGAAGATGCTGAGATAGCATTGCAAGTAGAAAAATTAAAAGGCAGGGCTATAAAACCAACACAAGACGTGGAACCAACACCAGAAAAAGAAGTAGCGGCACTGGCAGAAACCAAACCTGCTGCACCAGCCAAAGACACCATTACATTTGATGATTTTGCGAAGATAGACCTGCGCGCAGGTACCATATTAACTGCCGAGAAAGTGGAGAAAGCAGACAAGTTGCTAAAGCTAACCGTAGATATGGGTACAGAACACCGTACCATAGTAAGTGGTATAGCCATGCACTTTGCACCAGAAGATATAGTGGGCAAGCAGGTTACAGTAGTTGCCAACCTTGCACCCAGGAAGATGCGTGGTATAGAAAGCCAGGGCATGATACTAATGGCTGAAAATGCTGCCGGCAAGCTGATATTTGTATCACCGGCAGAGCATACAGATGCAGGAAGCGAAGTAAAATAACGAACCCAAATATTTGAATTAATTTAGCTTTCAAAATGAAAAAGCGAACCCTTTGGTGGATAATAGGCGGTAGTATAGTATTGCTGATCGTACTCATTGTAGTAGCAAAAACTACGGGCGATGACGGCATTAAGGTAGCTGTTGAAAAAGCAGCCAGCCATACCATTACCGAAACGGTAACTGCCAGTGGCAAAATATACCCGGAAACTGAAGTAAAAATAGCCCCTGAAGTAAGCGGCGAAATAACCCAACTGAATATACAGGAAGGCGATAGCGTGCGCAAGGGCGATGTATTAGTAAAGATCAATCCTGCCATCTACAATTCAATGGTAGATCAGGCAAGTGCATCGGTAGAGCAGTCGCGGGCCAGTGCAGGTAATAGTAAAGAAATGATGGCGCAGGCAGAATCGCAGATGAACCTGGCTTTGGCTACTTACAAACGAAACCAGAAACTCTTCCAGGACAAAGTAATATCGCAACTGGAGTTTGAGCAGGGAGAGGCAAATTACAAAAGTGCCAAGGCTGCTTACGATGCTTCTAAAGCGAGCACTACAGGCGGGCAATACGGCATCAAAGGCGCGCAGGCCAACCTGAGCCAGGCGCACGAGAACTTACAGAAGACGACCATTATAGCGCCAACAGCAGGCATCATATCTTTGCTGAGCGTGAAGAAAGGAGAGCGTGTGGTAGGTACCGCACAAATGGCCGGAACCGAAATGCTCACCATTGCAGACATGAGCCGTATTGAAGTACGGGTAGATGTGAGTGAGACTGATATTGCAAAAGTGAAAATTGGTGATACCACCATTATAGATGCCGACGCATACAGGAACAGGAAGTTCATAGGTATCGTATCCAAGATAGGGGTATCCAGCAGCAAATCAGGCACTACACAATCTACCAGTACCGACCAGGTAACCAACTACACCGTACACATTCTCATACTACCCAGCAGCTATGCTGAATTGGCTGCACAATTACCTAAAGGTAAGTTTGTGTTCAAGCCTGGTATGTCGGCATCGGTAGAGATACAGACCAACAGGGAATACAATATATTATCAGTCCCTGTAAATGCTGTTACAACGCGCGACTGGCCAGATAGCATAAAAAACAAAAAGAACGCTACTGCCGATAACAATGACATACGCCAGGTGGTGTTTGTATATGACAGCAAAACCAAAAAAGTAATATTAAAAGATGTGCAGACCGGCATACAGGATAACATGTATATCCAGGTAACCAAAGGTTTGGACAGCGGCGAACAGATCGTTTCTGCACCATATGGCGCCATAGCACGCACCCTGGCAAACAACACAAAAGTGACCGTAGTACCCAAGGAAAAACTTTTTGAAGTAAAAACGGGTAACTAAATTTTTAACTTAAACATCTCTCGCATTGCAGCATACTTTAGGTAAAATAGGCATCATTGGCAATGGTAGCTGGGGTACCGCCCTGGCTAAAATGCTTACGGACAACGGCCAGCAGATATATTGGTGGGTACGCAATAAAGACAGTATTAAGTACCTGCTCACACGTCACCACAACCCACACTACCTTTCTTCGGTAACTTTTTTACCGGAAACCATAATACCCACACACGACCTTGAAGCGGTGCTCAAAGCCTGCGATACAATAATAGTTTGCGTACCCAGCGCTTATGCACAAAGCGTAATAGAAAGTGTAGATAAAAGCCTGTGGCAGGGTAAGAAGATCATTTCTGCTATTAAAGGCATACTGCCCGATACCAACCTGTTGCTAAATGACTATTTGGAACAATACATGCAACTAGACCTTGAAAACTATGTTGCATTAACTGGTCCCTGTCATGCAGAAGAAGTTGCCGATGAGCGCTTGTCATACCTTACCTTTTCAGGACTTAATGATTCACTGACATGTAGCGCTTCCAAAGCATTCAACAACACCTATATCAACACCACCTTCAACCACGACTTGTGGGGTGCACAGTTTGCCGCTGTACTGAAGAACATATATGCCATAGGTGCCGGTACCGCCCGGGCGCTAGATTATGGCGATAACTTTCTGAGTGTATATATTACCAACTGCTACCGCGAAATGTATCATTACCTGGATGCACACTTTATAAAAGTACATCCGTCCAACGACCATCCCGACTTCCATACCAGTGCCTACCTGGGCGATCTGTTGGTAACCTGCTACTCGCTGCACAGCCGTAACCGCACATTTGGCGCAATGCTGGGCAAGGGCTACAGCGTAAAGGCAGCTATGCTCGAAATGAACATGGTGGCCGAAGGCTACTATGCTGCCCGTGGTATGCAGGCTATATCAAAAAAACTGGAGATAGAAATACCTATAGCCGATATGATCTATAAAATGCTCTGGGAAAACATGAACCCCTCAGAAATATTTCTGAGACTAGAGAAAATGTTGTCTTAACAAAAACGCCGCTCAAAAAACATCCGTCATTTCGAACGTAGCCCTTCAGCGAAGAGAGAAATCCGCATAATCAAGGAACAGATGCCAACTCGGGAGTACGTTTTAAATATAGAATAACAAAAAAGTCAGATAACAAAAAGTAAGGGTATTCTTGGTTCATCACAAACAAAAATCATCACAATGAGAACCTCTGGGTTAATAATTTTCTTGCTTGCAACTTTGCCACTGTGCGCTTATGGCCAGTCGTACAATTATAACGACAGTATAGCCCGTTACTGGCAACAGTACAAGAACGATTTCCTCACGGATGCACACAGCCCGTTAACGGCTGAAGATACTGCCTACCTGCGCTTCTACCCTACCAATGCGGCCTATAGCATTACTACCCATTTCACCCGCACACCCGATAGCAAACCATTTACCATGCTCACGCATAGTGGCGCGCGTAAAAACTATAGTGAGTATGGCTATGCAACGTTTAAAATTAAAGGCACTCCCTGCACCCTGCATATATACCAGGCCATAGACCTCATCAAAAAAGACAGCAAGTACAACGACTACCTCTTCATACCCTTTACAGACGAAACAAACTATAAAGAAACTTTTGGTGGTGGCCGCTATTTAGACCTTTCAACCAAGGAGATACATGGGGATGAACTGGTCATCGATTTCAACAAATGCTACAATCCTTATTGCGCATTTAAAGGCGGCTACGCGTGCCCGATACCACCCAAAGAAAACGATCTTTCTATTGGTATTGAAGCCGGAGAAAAGCTATTTGGAAAGGAAGTAAAGGAGTAAACTATTGCTTATCCAGCCACAGCAAAAGAACAAATAGATAGAGCGATGATCACCGCTCTATCTATTTTAAGCCGAATTTCTACCCGCATTAATTATCCCGAACGAGCAGCGCATGATCAGCTTCTCCAGTGTTTTCCGCAGCTCCACATCGGTTTGTTTATTTTCTTCCATTTCACGTACCCGGCTCAGTGCATATTGCTGTATAGTTGTAAGTGGCAATACTATCCTTTCGCGCATACTCACAGAAAGGCGATCAACAGGATACTTTTCCATCAGCTCAGTAGTTCCACCTAACTTCATGGTCATGGTTTTAGACAATTCATACTCGTCATATATCATGTTCCATATAGCCCCATATTGCGGGTGTGTAGCCAGGTGAGCAGTAAGCGGGAAGAAGCTTTTCATCATGGCCATCTCGCAGTTATCTATCATGGTTTTGAACAGCAACGAGTTTTCATAAAGGTCTTTTACTTCCTGCCACCTTCCTTCTGCCTCCATTTTCTGCAGTGCTCTTCCTACACCATAATAGCCCGTCAGGTTTTGTTTTAGCTGGCTCCATGCCCCCACAAACGGGATGGCACGCAAGTCATCAAGATTCAGTTTCTCACCTTCATTACGCTTGGCTGGTCTGCTCCCTATATTGGCATCTGCATAAAAGCGCAGCGGGCTCACATTTTCAAGATAAGGCACAAACTCAGGTTCATTCTTCAATGCCACATAGGCTTTATAGCCCTCTTCTGAAAGTTCCAGCATCAAGGCCTCCTGGTCGTGAGTAAGTGTTGGCTTCTGCTCTGCAAGTACACTATTGTATATGCCGGCATGCAGCAGTTTTTCCATATTAAAACCCGCAGCATCTACATTACCAAAGCTGCTGCTTATGGTCTGCCCCTGTATAGTGATCTGTATTTCCTTACCAGCAATATTACTCCCCAGCGATGCATAGAATTGGTGGGTCTTACCACCACCTCTTGCAGGTGGTCCACCACGGCCATCAAAGAAGACTACCTCTATGCCATGCTCCCGAGCCACAGTTGTCAGGTTCTCCTTAGCCTTGTATATGCTCCAGTTGGCCATCAGGTAGCCACCATCCTTGGTGCCATCGCTAAAGCCAAGCATCACATGCTGTATGTCGCCCCTCTTTTTCAGGTGGGCGCGGTATGTTTCATTTTCGTAAAGCACTTTCATGCTGGCGCCTGCTTCTTGTAGGTCTTCTATCATTTCAAACAGAGGCACAATATCCACAGCGAGTTCGCTTCCATCATTTACTAATTGCAACAAAGCGTACACTTCTATCACATTAAGCGCACAAGTGTTGTGGCTTATAATATACCTATGGCATCCTTTTTCTCCATTATTGCGCTGTATGATCTTAATGGCCTTCATTACGTCTAGCGTGTCTTGCAGCAGCCAGTCTTCCAGTACTATATCAGGCTGTTGGTGCAACTGCAGCAGTACATCTATTTTTCCTTTTTCATCCAGTTCGTAATAACCTGCGGGCAATATTTTTTTCTGGTCATCTATTGCTTTCAGGGTCTTTGTATGCACCGTGCTATTCTGCCGTATATCCAGCGATGCAAAGTACAGCCCGAAAATGCGCACCTTCATCAGCATCTCATCTACCTGCGAAAGAAACAAACTATCATGGTCATTTATAATGGTCTGCTTTATTTCCTCCAGTGCATCTATGATTTCATGAGTTGTAATCGGCACTTCCGGCTTATAATACAATGCATTAAAGAGCTTCTCTTCCAGGTTGGTCACCAATGTAAGTACCCCTTTAAAAGTAAGCCTATGGCGCAGTTTCTTAAGATCTTTATGGTAGCATTTAATAATGCGGTTATTTAGCGTTGCCGCAACGTGCAGCGTAGTTTCGGTGGTCACGAAAGGATTGCCATCACGGTCGCCCCCAGGCCAGAAGCCCATATTGATAACCGGATTGTCATCGTGCACAGCATTTGGGAACCTGCTTTTAAGCGTGCTCATAATATTGCCAGCCGATGTGTAGAATACATGCTCCATATACCACATCAGGCTCACTGCTTCATCGTATGGTGTAGGCTTCTGCTTTTTTAAAAATGGCGTCTTTCCCAATTGTTGCAGGTACATGTTCACGTCGCCTACATTATCGTCCTTTACCGCGTTAGACAGGTCGGTTATGATACCCAATACTTCATCAGGATAAAACTGCGTTGGGTGTGCTGTCAACACGAGCCTTATTGCATAATCTTCAAGTTTTTGTTTCAGCTCCTCTTCCTTATGCCGGCTATTCACTTCCAGTTCCAATTGCTTTAGTGAGCCTTGGCCATTCATATCATGTATCTTGCTAAAAGCAGCATCTTCAAGGGCATCAAACAGCACTACTTGTCTTTCAGCATATTGTGTAAAACGAAACAGTAATTCTATTTTCTCTTGCTCCGTTGTATATGCCGTATTCTGTTGCACAAAACCATCCACTATCTCTATAGGGTTCTTACTTTGCTCAAAGCTTTCTTCACAATCCATCTGGAAGAGTGACAGCAGTATACCTGTCTTCTCTATTTTGTGAAATGGTAAGGAGGTAAAAAGGCTATTGTATAACTGGAACTTTATGCCGACAAAATTATTGAATTGCATTAAGGCATTGTCGCCGGTGTTTTGCATAATTTGCGAGGAGTTTTAAATACACACTGTAACTACGTTATGAACAATAGCGAAGCAGGTCTAAAGGTACGGAAATGAAACTTTCGTAAAAATACCATTATGGTATAAGACTATAACTGGAAGGCAGGCTCAGCCTCTTCTTCATATACAGACTCGCCATGCTGTGAAAGGTCGAGCCCCGCTTCCTCATCAGTAGTGCTTACACGCAGCGGAGTGATCTTATTAGTGATCCAGTACATGAGCATGCTTCCCACAAAAGTGAACACAACAACTATTGCCAGCCCTAGCAAATGATATAAGAATGTGGCAGTATGGCCACTTGTAAGACCAACACCTTTAGCAAAAGCGCCAGTGGCTATCATGCCTACAATGCCGCCCACACCATGGCATGGGAACACATCCAGCGTATCATCAATTTCCGACTTGGTTTTCAAATGCACTGCCCAGTTAGAAACAATACTTGCCAGCACACCGATAAAAAGTGCAGGACCATAATCTACAAAACCTGCTGCCGGGGTAATGGCTACCAGGCCTACTACAGCGCCTATACATGCGCCCATGGCCGATGGTTTGTTACCCTTCACCACTTCGTACAGCACCCATGTTACCATAGCAGATGCTGATGCCAGGTTGGTATTTACAAAAGCAAGCACTGCTTGCGGATTAGCAGAAAGCGCAGACCCCGCATTGAAACCAAACCAGCCAAACCAAAGCAAACCTGTACCCAATAATACATAAGGTATATTGGGTGAGTTAAAATGCGCCTTGTGGTCCTTTCTTTTACCCATGAACATGGCGCCCGCAAGCGCTGCAACACCTGCTGAAATATGCACAACAGTACCACCGGCAAAATCGAGTACTCCCCATTTATGCAGGAAACCATCGGGATGCCAGGTCCAATGTGCTATTGGGCAATATATGAATATGGAGAACAGGCACATAAAAACTATGTAGCCCCAAAACCGAACGCGCTCTGCAAAAGAACCAGTAATAAGTGCCGGGGTAATTATGGCAAACTTCATCTGAAACGCTGCGAACAAAATAAAAGGAACGGTGGGGCTCATTATCGGGTGAACTGCGGTTCCCACATGATTCATCATAAAGTAAGTAGCGGGATTGCCTATAACACCACCAATATCATCGCCAAAAGCCAGGCTAAACCCTACAACATACCAAATGAAGCTGATAATGCCCAAAGCCATAAAGCTCTGCAGCATAGTGCTAAGTATATTTTTAGGACGCACCATACCCCCATAAAAGAAAGAGAGCCCAGGGGTCATTATAAGCACCATGGCCGATGCAGTGAGCATCCAGGCTATATCACCCGAATTAAAATCCTTATCGTTCGACTCCGGGTGTACTACAGGGTAAAAGCAAGCCAGCAGGCTGATACATATTAGGATGACAAAAGCAATATTACCGATTAGTTTCTTTCGTTCAGGTGCCATATTATTATATTTTCATCTTATTCAATGTAAATATAACAATACATAATTAAATAAAAACATGTAGCCAATTTTTATTTTAATCAACAAAAAAAAAAGAATTTAGGAAAATAAAATGATATTAATTTATTTTTCTGTTCAAATATGAGCCATAGTCTGGCAATACATTTACATACTTTGATTTCATATATGGTGAAGTAACTAAAAAATCAGCTGTTGACCTATCGCAGGCAATTGGAATATTCCACACTGCTCCTACCCTTAGCAGAGCTTTTACATCTGTGTCATGTGCCTGGCTTTCCATAGGGTCCCAGAAAAATATCATCATATCTATTTGTCCCTGGGCTATAAGGCTGCCCACCTGCTGATCTCCTCCCAATGGGCCACTCAACAGTTTTGTTACTTCAATTTCCAAAGCATCCTCCAGCAACTTGCCAGTAGTACCTGTAGCGTACAATATATGTTCACTTAAGATGCCCTTATTATCAACTGCCCATTTTATAAGCTCAGCTTTTTTCTTATCATGTGCTATTATTGCAATGCGCTTTCGGGCACTCATTATTTTTTCGTTCATATAAGCTTCTATAATTTTTAGATCACTTAAAAAGCACAATAAAAATATACATAGTTTATTTCAATCCAATATTGGCCATCAACTAAAATACATCAAAAAATCAACCAGCTTTGCAATCGTTATCGGCAACGTGTGCACAAATAATAAGGTGCACTAAAACGATTTCTATATTAAAAAAAATTATTATTGCGTTTGCAATAGTGAGTAATCACTCACCCAACTGATTGTTTAAATTAAATTCATACACATAGAAAATAATTAACAGTACGCTATCTATCAAATAAGAAGTTATGAACAAAAAATTACAAACTCCACCCTTATCAAAACTGAAGTTCATCACCATATCTATTTTACTCTTGTTCGGCGCTATACATGTCAACGGACAGGGAGCAATAACCGCCACTTGGGCATTGACGAGTAATGGGAACGGCGCTGCAGGAGGTGCGGGGGCGAGTACAATAAGTGTGGGAACGATGACTACAGGCACCGAATTTTCATCTGGCAACTACAGTTCAAGCGGCTATGAATGTCAAAGCACAGTAACCTGGCCAACAGCAGCAGATCAGGCAGGTGGTTATTACCTGGATTTTCCAGTTTCGCCCACATCTGGTTATGATCTCACCTTATCCTCTTATTCCGCAATAATAAAAACAAGCGGAAGTAGTAATCAATCGATGATCAGCTTCTCATATGCGCTTGATGGTGGCACAACCTTCACTCCTTTTGGTTCTGCGTTAGGCATAAACAGTGGTGGCACAACAACTATCTCTCCAGCAATAACTTTTACATCTATTTCATGTGGTAGTGGCCACACCATGAAAATAAGGATGTTCATATACGCAGGGTCAGGAGGAAATTCCAACAGCAGAAATGTGTATGTAAAAAGCTTAGTGTTTAACGGAAGTACAGCCGTATCGGTAAGCAATCCCACCGTCACCGAATCGCCCACCAGCCAAACCGTATGTAATAATGCCCCTATAGCGCAGATAACATTTTCCGGGTCCCCCGCATCAGGTACAGTTTATAACTGGACAAACAATAACACAGCCATTGGGTTAGCGGCAAGCGGCTCTGGCAATATTTCATTTACAGCTACCAATACTACCACCGCACCAATAACAGCTATCATTACAGTTACACCGGTTGCCGGGTCGGTAAGTGGTACAGCCAAAACAGATACAATAATTGTAAACCCTTCCACAACATTGATTAACCAATCATACGACAAAAACATATGGGTTGGGAATAACACCTCGTTCTTTGTCAATGCAATAGGCCTTGGACTTACCTACCAATGGCAATACAGCACCGGGGGAGCCTATACTAATGTTCCTGCATCAGCCCCATATAGTGGCACAACCAGCAATACACTATCCATAACAGGAGCCACGGCTGCCATGAATGGATATACTTACCAATGCGTGGTTACCGGCACATGCGGTGCCGTGACTACAACAGCAAACACCTTACATGTTGCTATCACACCCACTATTACCGGAATAGCATGCTCCGGCAGCACACTTACATTAAACAGCACATTTAACCCAGTAGAAATAATATGGAGCCTTAACGGCACTGCTGTACAGACCAGCACTAATTCCTACAGCACTAGCGCAATAACAGTTGCAGGAACCGGCGGAAGCGGACTGGGCGCTACACAGCTTTATCTGCCAAGATTTACATTTACCGATGTGAGCGGGAACCTGTACGTTAGCGACCAATCGAACCAACGCATACTGAAATATGCACCAGGTTCTACAACCGGGGTTACTATTGCAGGTACAGGTGTTGCAGGTTCTGGCGCCACACAACTTTATAACCCTGCGGGTATTTGCGTAGATGGTATGGGAAATCTATATGTAGCAGATGCTGCAAACAACCGCATACAGAAATTTGCACCAGGATCAACAACCGGTGTTACCGTAGCAGGTACAGGCAGTGCAGGATCAGGAGCTACAGAGTTGTCTTTCCCCCAAACAGCAGTTGTAGATGCTGCTGGAAATCTATACGTTGCCGATCAAAATAATAACCGTGTACAAAAATTCTCCTGGGGATCCACTACAGGTGTAACTGTGGCGGGCACAGGGGGCTCAGGTGCAGGCGCTACACAATTATCCAATCCGTTTGATCTGTTTATAGACAATGCAGGCAATCTGTTTGTTGCCGATGCCAGCAATAGCCGTGTACAGAAATTCGCACCAGGCTCTACGACTGGGGTAACGGTGGCTGGTACCGGGGGCAACGGTTCCGGGGCTACACAACTCAACTTCCCTGTAGGGGTTTTTGTAGATGGCCTGGGTAACCTATATGTGAGTGACCAATTCAATAACCGCATACAGAAATTTGCACCGGGATCTACTACAGGTGTTACGGTAGCAAGCCCTACCCAGGTGACGCATCCCGCCGGCATGTTTATTGATGCTGCAGGCAATTTGTTTGTTGTAGATCAAAGCAATAATCGTGTACAGGAATTTACAAACACCATCAGCACCACCCTGGCTCCATCTGCCGCAGGCACATACACTGCAGTAGTAATAACTAAAGATAGTACCGTTACCTCTGCTGCATCTTTTGTGGTTAACCCAACGCCTGTGGTAACTATTTCTACTACCAGCCAGCCAGTTTGCGCCAACGGAACAACAATCCCCATCAACTTTACCAGCTCAATAATCAATACCAACTATGCCTGGACAAATAACAATACAAGTATTAGCCTCGGCGCAACAGGCACTACTAATATCAACTCATTTACTGCACTCAATCCTACCAGCGCACCTATACTTGATACCATCACAGTAGTTCCTACTGCTAATGGCTGCACAGGCACAGTGCAAATAGCTACCATAACAGTAAACCCTATACCAACAGTAACAGTAAATCCGGCAACGCAAACTATTTGCAACAACAACCCCATAACGGCAATAACTTTTACACCTACTGTTGCCGGCACTACCTATGCCTGGGCAAACAATACAACTTCCATAGGCCTTGCAGCTAACGGAACATTACCTATAGCAACCTTTACCGCTCTTAATACAGGTACAACTGCAGATACTGCAACTATAACCGTAACACCAACGGCCAACGGCTGCCCAGGTACTGCAATGCCTGCACAAATAATAGTTAAACCCACGCCTGCAGTTACAATAAGCCCCGCACCACAATTGTTGTGTGTCGGCTCAACTACACAACCTATAAGCTTTACAGGACCGGTAACAGGAACAGCTTACAACTGGGTAAATAATAACACATCTATAAACCTCGGTGCAAGCGGTGCAACTAATATAAATGCTTTTACTACTGCCAACACCGGCAGTACACCTGTAACCGCAACCATAACAGTAACACCCGTAGCTAATGGATGCACAGGTGCAAACCAATCAACAACTATTACTGTAAATCCAGCTCCGGGAATTACGCTAACTCCCACTTCTCAAACAATATGTAATACAGCAGCAGTAATACCGATAAATTTCGCAAGCACAATAACCAACACTTCTTATAACTGGACTAACAACAATACCAGCACAGGACTTGCAGCAACAGGAACCACCAGCATTGGATCTTTTCCTGCTGTAAATACAGGCATTGTACCTATATCATCCGTTATTACGGTGATACCTACTGCGGGTGGATGTATTGGTCCAACTCAGTATGACACTATAACTGTAAATCCATCGCCAACTGTAACAGCATCGCCACCTGTTCAACCAGTATGCAATGGCAATATGAGCCAACAAATTACTTTTACCAGCACTATTGGAGTAACAACGTTCCTGTGGACGAACAATAATACAGCAACCAACCTTGCTGCATCAGGTACCAATACGATACAACCTTTTATGGGAACCAACACTGGCAACAGTCCTATCACATCCATTGTTACAGTAAACCCTATATCAGGTTCATGCATGGGCACACCCTACACGCTAACTATAACTGTGAATCCAACTCCTACAGTTGTTGTATCCCAACCAAGTCAGCCAGTATGTAATGGCATGCCTACCTTGCCCATTAGCTTTACAAGCAACGTAACAAATACTCTTTTCAACTGGGTCAACAACCAACCTTCAATCAACCTTGCAGCAAGTGGTACCAATAACCCCATCGCTGCTTTTAATGCTGTCAATACATCAAATGTCCCTATCATTTCTACTATTACAGTAAGCCCCGTTGCTAATGGTTGCACAGGACTATCGCAAAATGCTGTCATTACAGTTAACCCCACACCAAATGTTACAGCAACGCCCACAAAGCAGGCTGTATGTAATGGCTCTGCTGCAAGCGCTATCGTATTTACAAGTAATGTAAGCAACGCCAACATTGCATGGACAAACAATACAACCGCTACAGGGTTAGCAGCATCAGGAACCGGCAACACTTATACATTTACAGGCACCAATACAGGCAATGCTCCTGTTACTTCAATCATTTCTGTTACACCTACTGCAAATGGATGCAGTGGTACTGTACAAACGGATACCATCACCGTTAACCCGATACCTACAGTTACTGCTACCCCCAGCAACCAAATAGTATGTAACAACACTGCAACCCAAACTATATTATTTACCAGCAATGTTAGTGGTGCAGCATTCGCATGGACCAACAGCCTGCTGTCTGCAGGCTTGGCAGCAAGCAGCACCAGTAGCAGCATACCTGCATTTACCGCCAGTAATAGTGGCAGTGTGCCGGCCACTGCAATAATAACAGTTACACCAACGGCTAATGGCTGTACCGGAAATGCTAAACTTGATACCATCCTTATAAATCCTACTCCATTCGCAAACGCAATCAACCCGCAAGTACTTTGCAACGGAGGAACGGTTAATCCAATTCCCTTCGGTGGCTCATTAGTATCCGGCACCGCTTATAGCTGGACAAACAGTGCACCATCTATAGGGTTGGCGGCAAGTGGCACAACCAACATCAATACATTCACCGGCACCAATACAGGCAGTACACCCGTCATTGCTACTATTGCAGTGATACCTATAGCAAATGGATGTAGTGGCGCTGTACAAACCGCAACTATAACAGTTAATCCTACCCCTAATGCAATTGTAACACCAGCCAGCCAACCCGTATGCAATGGCGCACCAATTGGTGCAATCACTATTACAGGCGGTGTTAACAACACTACCTATTCATGGACCAATAACAGAGCAATAGGCCTGGCAGCAAGTGGCTCAGGTAATATTGCCTCAGTCAACGCTATCAACAATGGCACCGTACCTATACTGGATACGCTTAGTGTTATACCTATTGCAAATGGTTGTCCGGGCGCAAAGGTGATAGCTACCATAACCGCAAACCCTACTCCTATAATCGTTTCTGCACCTGTATCGCAGTCTGTATGTAACGCAACTACTGCAGCCATTACATTTAACAGCGCAGTAAGCGGCACCACTTACACATGGGGCAATAATACTACTACAATAGGCCTCAACAGCGCTGGCAATAATAACATCAGTTTCATAGCAACAAATACAAATCCTGTCCCTGTTAGTGCATTCATTTCAGTAACGCCAACAGCAAATGGTTGTGCCGGGGTGACACAGGTAGATACAATTACAGTAAGGCCTACACCGCTTGCATCTATTATTGCGGCTGCCAATCCATTGTTCTGCCCTACCGATTCAGTACGCATAATTGCTAATACCGGCGCTGGGCTCACATATCAGTGGCAGTTCAATAATAGTAATATCCCAAGTGCTATAATGGATACGTTCTTTGCCAATCCTGCAGGGAACTACAATGCCGTGGTCACCAATATTTACAATTGTCCCACTACATCCAACACTGTAGTAGTTACCCACCTGCCTGCACCCGCTGCACTCATCACACCTGCAGGATCAACCAATCTCTGCATTGGCGATTCTGTATTGCTTAATACCAACGTTTCTCAGGGGGTTACCTATACATGGAAGTTGAATGGTGTCTTCATCAGTAATGCCCATTCTACATCCTACACAGCACGCCTGGCTGGTGCCTATACTGTATATGAATCAGATGGCACTTGCAATGCCACTACACCAGTACTAAACGTCACTGTAAACCCGTATCCCCCTGCAGTTATCAGTAGTGGCGGGCCAGCATATTTCTGTCCCGGAAGCAGTGTAACACTTACTGCCGATTCAGGCACTATTGCAAATTACGCTTACCAATACTCACTAAATGGTGCGGTACTTGCTGGCAATACCCAAACCTATACCGCAATGCTTGTTGGCAACTATTCTGTAAAAGTGACCAATACTGCAGGCTGCAGCAATACTTCATCTCTTTTCCCGGTAAGCACCTTGCCAGCGCCTTCAGCACTGGTAACATACAGCGGAAACCCAGCCATATGCATTGGCGACAGCATTGTATTTAATGCAAACCCGGGCAGCGGATATTCTTTCCAATGGCAACAAAATGGAACCCCAATACCGGGTGCCACCGCCATAACCTATACTGCAACTACCGCAGGCAACTACGCAGTTAAAGTAACTGCGTTAAATGGCTGCTCTACTACCAATACTGCAGTTGCCGTAACCTTAACGCCAGGACCAACTGCTACAGCAACAGCAGCTGGACCAACAACAGTTTGTGAACCTGGCAATGTATTATTGAATGCTGCTACTGGCAATAACTATACTTACCAGTGGCAGCAAAACGGAACTGAAATAACTGGCGCCATAGCAGCAGCATATACAGCAAACGCCAGTGGAAACTATAGTGTAAAAGTATCTAATGGTAGTTGTGCCATATCATCTTTAACCATACCTGTGGCTGTGAACCTATTACCTGTAGATTCAATGGTTGTATTTGGGCCAAAAGTGATCTGTACAGGGGGCTCATTACTGATGCGTGGAGCGCTGAACCCTAGCTACTTGTACCAATGGCAATTAGATAGTAATAACATCAACGGTGCCACCGCTGCCTATTACAGTGCAACTGTGGGCGGTTACTATGATGTAAAAATAACAACTGCTGCAGGCTGTAGTATCACAACAGCGCCGGTTGGGGTAGCTACCGCTGCAACACCAACCCCAGTTATTACTGCAACAGGTAATCAGTTATGCGCTTTAGGTTATACCACCTACGAATGGTTTTTAAATGGCGTTCCAATATTGGGTGCTAGTGGCGCATGCATCAATCCACTTGAAGGTGGCGGCTACACCGTAGCTGTTACCAATGTGGCAGGTTGCGCCGCAACAAGTCCTGTTTATGACTTAAATACAGGAGTCAACAACATCGTGGCAGAGCAGGTAAAATTATATCCTAACCCTGCAATACAATTTGTAAATGTAAGTTCACCTCAAAAAGTAAATGTATCGCTAAGCAGTATGGATGGTAAGCAACTCATCTATGTTGAAGACGCAAAAACAATAGACATCAGTTCTTTACCCAATGCCATTTATTTGCTAAAGGTTTACGACAAGAATAATACAACAATTAAAATAGAAAAACTGGTAAAGACAGGATGGTAGAATGATGCGGATCAGGTAAATTTCATAAAATAATACAGATACAAAAATGGACACCCATTCGGAGTGTCCATTTTTTATAAGGTTACGCAATCTATTAACTAGCAATAGTTAATGCCCGTGATTTATAATATCTGTTAAATTTCACAAACACAATATCGCTCGGCAATGTTAGCATAGTAACTTTGCAAAAATTCCAGGTATGGTCACAAGCATACCGATATCTTAATGGATGTGGAAAATGTTACTACTGCGCTAAAGAACCTTTCGGGCAAATTTAAAAATGAAAAGCTTCGTATGCACGTGTTGCAAGCTTTTCCATATTGGATCGCCTCCCTTGTTACCGGGCTTCTTGCAGTATTCTATGCACGTCTTTTTGCCTGGTCCGAAAATTTAGGGGTATCTATTTTACACATACACAAGTGGCTTATATTTATTGTTACTCCTGTATGCTTCGTTATTGCAAGGCTTTTGGTACAACGTTTTAGCCCCTATGCCCGTGGCAGCGGCATACCGCAGGTTATGGCAGCTATAGAACTGGCAAATCCAAAAGAAAACGAAAAGGTAAAAAAGCTGCTCAATATTAAGGTCATTGTCATTAAGGTAATGTCCAGTATGCTTATGATCTTTGGTGGCGGGGCCGTTGGTCGTGAGGGACCAACCATACAAATAGCGGGAACTGTATTTAGAAAAATCAATGAATGGCTACCTGCTTCCTGGCCCAAAGTATCTAAAAGGAATATGATACTGACCGGTGCTGCTGCGGGTCTGGCCGCAGCTTTTAATACTCCCTTGGGCGGTATTGTTTTTGCCGTAGAGGAACTCGCAAAAACACACATCAGCTTTTTCAAAACTGCCATCTTTACGGCTGTAATTATTGCCGGGCTCACTGCCCAGGCGTTGCTCGGCCCTTACCTCTACCTGGGTTATCCTGATGTAAATAATCTTTCTGGCTACATCTTCTTTGCCGTTGCTTTTGTGGCAATAATAGCAGGCCTCGCAGGTGCTTATATGAGCAAACTGATACTTGGCCTCATGGCCTGGAAAAAAAGCCTGAAGGGCAGGTATGCCGATATTCTTTTTGTACTAGGATGTGCCACAGTAGTTAGTTTAACTGCTTACTTTTTAAACGAAGGTATATTAGGGTCTGGTAAGGAACAGATGACACACATACTTTTTACAAGTGATAAGTATGCCGGCTGGCAATTGCCATTGCTCCGGATCATTGGGCCCATAATTGCATTTAGTACAGGAGCTGCGGGTGGCATTTTTGCGCCTGCACTGGGTGCCGGTGCCACTATTGGATCCTTTATAGCAGGACTTATGCACCTTGCTGCCGCTAATACAAATATGTTGGTACTGGCAGGTATGGTAGCTTTTCTTACAGGGGTTACACGTTCTCCATTTACATCAGCCATACTGGTACTCGAAATGACGGATCGCCACAATGTTATTTTTCATCTCATGCTGGCGGGTACCATAGCCAGCCTGGCAGCTACACTGGTAAGTAAACATTCGTTTTACGATTACCTAAAACATCAGTATATAATGGAACTGGCGGAAGACGATAAACACAAAGACCCTAATAATAAGAACGACGTTGGTGAAATACCTCCGGGGCCTGCACTAATAACACCAGCCTGATCACTTACCTTACTTAGCTGTTAGTCGTACCGAATTATCGCGCACTATAGGCAGTTCTATACAGGTTGCAAAATGCTTGCTCCTGTATATGCTTTGCGTGGTTTTAATAAAATCTTTTTCTGTGGCTGCAAATATGTTAGGCACATATCTTTGCGGATTACGATCGTACAAAGGGAACCACGAGCTTTGTATCTGCACCATAATACGGTGGCCCTTTTTAAACACATGGTTCACTTCATGCAGCTTGATCTTATATTCTTCTACCTTACCGGGCACTATAGCCTGTGGCGAAGTAAAGCTGGTCCGGAACCGCCCCCTGAAAATATCTGTTGCTATGATGAGTTCATATTGGCTCATTTCAGGTTTGGGTTTATAGTATTCCGGGTATTGGTCAATCACTTTTACCACCCAGTCCGCATCACTTCCGGTGGTACTTGCAAATAGGTTTGCAACTACATTTCCTGTTATGGTCACGTCAGTATCCAATGGTTCTGTCTTATAGCTGATCATATCTGGCCTGTGATCAACCTGGCGCTGATCTTCGGTCAGCCACGTATCCCAGCTGGAACTATCTGAATAGGTGACCTCTATAGGTCTTCTCCTGTAAGGTATCGGGTTTTCCGGGTCACTAATATAGGTATCAAAGCCTTTGTCACCATCTGTAGGTTTCTGGAAAGACAGCTTATTGTTATCGTTTAGATAGAGCTTTGTATTTTTTGTACTGTGATCAGGCCAGTGTGCATAACGTTTCCATGTATTAGAACCGGTCTGAAAACATATAGCTTCCGGGAATGCACCATCACCTTTGCCTTTCAAATAATAGTCAAACCATTCTGTTTGTAATGCTCTGAAATCATCGGCAGTATTGCGTCCCATGTTATAGTCTCCTATAACAGTTGCATCATTATCAGACCATTGTCCATGACACCATGGGCCTAGTATTATATGGTTATAATTATTGCGGTCGTACCTTTCCATTTTTGCATAAAGCATTTCCGGCCCGTTCATGTTTTCCTGATCCCAGAATCCCCCCACGTGCAGTATCGGTATATTGGGGGTATCGGTATAATTCACAGGAGCTTTATTAGCCCAGAACTTGTCGTAGTTTGGATGAGCAACGAACCCATTCCAAGTGGGTATCTGGTTATGAAAATACTTCTTGTTCACATTGGCCAGCGATCCCAGGTTCAGGTACCAGTCATAAAGATCATATTGCATAAAAGGAAAAGTTGTGTCACCCCTCGTAGCTTCTTCTCCATAGGAATATTCAAATGCAAATGACAATCTGAAAGCGCCGTTGTGAAAGTAATCATCGCCCATAAAAAAATCGCCCACAGTTCCTTGTGGCGATACAGCTTTGAGGGCTGGATGAGGATTTTTGGCAGCACTTATCAGCGCTAGCTCACCAGGATATGAAATGCCTAATTGGCCTACTTTACCATTGCTGGGTATGTTTTTTACTAACCAGTCTATAAGATCATAAGTATCTGATGCTTCGTCAATGGCTTTGCAGTTTTTCCTATCAAAAGGGCCTTCCATTACAAAGTCACCCTCACTTTTTTGTTTACCTCTGATGTTCTGGTAAACAAAAATATATCCATCCTGCGCCAGGTTCTTTACGTAACTATCTTTTTCAGGACTTAAAACCCCTATGTTCCAATCGCTATATGGCGAGCGCATGATGAGTATAGGCAGCGTGTCACTGCCATTAATCGGCGTATATATACGTGTGAATAGTTTGATGCCATCCCTCATAGGCACCATCATTTCCTTTTTTACATATTGGATAGGCTGCTTTAAAGTAGTATTCTGGGCATTGCTTTTCGCTATTGTAACAAAGCATATAAATAAAAAAACTGGAAGGAAATACTTCATGTACACATAACTATTACAGGAGCCGCAACGCCTAATTAATTTACCAAATAAAATGGGACAGTCAAATTTACAGATTAAAACGTTATCGTCTATATAAAGAACTCATTTTACCCTGCGCTTGTATTATTTTTTGACGTAACACATGCAATCGGAATTACAAACGCGCTATTCCTGGAAGGCAATACCTACCTCCTGCCATGTAGATGTAGTTTTATATAACTGATCGTTGCCCTGTCCGCCTCCGCCATTTCGTCTGCCCATACCCATACCACCGCCCATTGCTGGTCCCATTCCAAAACCGCCCATGCCTACGCTAAACCGGGGGGCTCCACCTCCCCCATTGCCACTCATGCCTTCAGGCCTGTCCATACCCAAAATGTCGAAGCATATATCCAGGGGCCTCCCTTGGTCTCTCCGGTCAATTTCACCTTTAGGATAAAATGTTTTAAAGGGTATCACGGCTTCCCATACCAGCTGGTCGTATTCATCCAGTCCTACTCCCAACTTTATGCCACAACTATCCCCTTCATCCAATTTGAATTTGCCACGGCAGCCTTTAAATCCATTCAGGAAAAATTCGTTTGTTGTGCCCATGGCATCATCTACCTGTTTTGCCATATCATGCCCCGGTACCACCTTTGTGCGCCCATGTTCGTTATCAGAAGGGTAACAAACCGAAGTGCTCTGTGTCTTTGTTGCAGATTTGTCTATCCACACCACCATTCCTCTGCGCAATATTTTCAATTCTGTCGCCAAGTCCCCTGTCTCAACGGTTATATACAGGTTGTTCTTGTCATTCGATATGGCATATGAGATCAATGCTTTGCTGTTTTCAAACGGGTAAGGTACTGGCCAGTCATTACGTTTGCCGTCAATTACTATGGGTGATGCCTGCCATGTTCCCGGCAATCTTTTTAAAGATTGATGCGATTTTTTTTCAGTGCTGCACCCCAGCGCAAGCATCAATAAAATGCATGGAATAATTATTTTACGCATTGTCATTCTGGTATTGTATATGGAGCAAGCTAATGCACTTTGACTATAAAATATTGCTAAAGTTTAAGCCCGGACAACCGCAGACAGCATGGGTCAATTTAATTTGATGGTGCTAAAGAAGAACCATGTTCACTAAGTATTATAAACAAAAAGCCTGTCAGGTTACGAGAACCTGACAGGCTTTACTATATTGTATTTATCTAAAATATCGTCTTCAAAAAACTTTTCATTTCAACCCACGACTTCTTATCAGCTGCAGCATTATAAGCTATCGGCATTTTAAACTTTTTACCATTGGCCGTAGCATCTGGATTGGTAAAGGCATGCAAAGCTCCTGGATAGCTAATAAATTTATAAGACACACCACTGGTATCAAGGTTTTTTCTGAATGCAGCAATATCGTCTGCAGATACAAACTTATCAGCGCCACCATTCAGTATCAACATCTTACCAGTTACTGCACCCTTCACCGCAGGTACAGTCTTCAAACCACCATGAAAGCTAATAACCCCATCCAGGTTGGTACCCATCTTGGCTGCATTCAGCACCATGCTGCCACCAAAGCAATAACCTATTGCTGCCACCTTATGCTGGTCAGCCTCCGGGAATTCTCTTACCTTAACCATTGCAGCTACTATACGATTTTTGCCCAGGTTAGGATCGGTATAAAAAGGAGTAGCATACTCCTGTGCTGTCTTAGGGGCTGTGGCAACTTTACCATCTCCGTAAATATCGGCAGCAATGGCTATGTACCCAAGCTCTGCAAGCATACGCGCACGACGTTTGGTATATTCTGTAACGCCCCACCATTCAGGTACTACTATTATTGCCGGACGCTTTCCTGTCTTGTTAGCATCATAGGCTACATAGCCCTTTAAAGTAGCGCCGTTTTCAGTATAGGTTACTTCTTGTCCCACTATCTTGTGTGTTTTTTTTGCCTGTGCATTTACAGCTGTAATACTTGCAACAAGAAAACAAAATACAAAAAGTGTCTTAAGTAAAATTCTCATATCGTTTTATGGTTTAGTGGGTAACAACCCAAGGTTAATGATTGTTCAAAGATAAGTAACGATAACTAATACTTTCATACCAACTACAACGGCTAGCCATCACAATATGGCTACAATTAAGACCGTCCTTTTAAGCACTGATAATTCAAACAAAAAAAATGGCTGCTCCATCGGAGACAGCCATTTCGATATTATAAATTTTAAGAACTAATACACAACCAATTTTTCAGTCTGCGATTGATCACCGGCAGTTACATGTACCAGGTACATACCTGTTGCTGTAATTGCAGAACGAGGTATTGTGATGCGGGTTAATGAACCAGTTGTTTGCTGAGCAGTAGTGTAAACTACTCTACCGGCTATATCAGTAACCTGTATTTGTGCATTCACATCGTTCTTGGTAGAGATCATTACAAAAGCATCGCTGTTTGTAGGGTTTGGCGCTACCACTATAGACTTGTCATTAGGCATCAGGGTATTAAGTCCGGCAGGATAGTTACTAAAGTTCAAACGGTCCATGTAGAAGTTATTCCCTGTAGAATAGTAACCCAAAGCACTAGGGCTATGTGTATAGTACGCAAGATTAACACCTGGTTTATAGCGGAAACGGAAAATAGTATGATTGGTTATTGCATTTTTTGCAAGCGGTATGCTTTGCAGGCTCCATGCTCCTTGCCATAACGGGCGATAAGGGTCCTTATAAGGACCAAAGTTAACTAACTGGCCTTTAGTAAGGTAAGCCATTGGTGTCCATGCATTACCTGGGTTACTGCTACCACACGTGGTGTTATAATCTATTTCAAGCGTATCATTAATATCTCCTGGAGTAGAAGTAATGCTTGCTGCAGAATACATAAAGTTAAGGGATGGCGCAGCTGCCCCACCATTAAGACCAGTAAGATCAAATGCAGGGGTGAACATGTCGTCATAGTCACCTTTAGCAATACCGATACTATTTGTAGGATAAGTGCGGTTATCAAAACCTACATATTGCAAACAAGAATTATCGTAATAACCAGTGTTATTATTTATTATCCACTTGAAATTATTATTATAGTAGTTGAACATTGGATACTTAGCAACATCGTTGTTAGATGCAGCAGGATTAAATTCTTCAACATACCCGTCTGCAGAAATTGCTGTAGGATCGGCTACGTATAGAGAATTATTTTGAACCAGTGTATCTGAACCGCTGCTGTTTTTACCATTAGCTATCAGTGAAATATTTACCCATCCTGGCTGTGAGAAAGAAGAGGTAAAAGATGCAGTATTTGTAGAAGTAGGTGTAGATGCATATGAAGGTAAAGTCCATAATACAGTTTGCACAGAATCATTCCAGGTAAAGTTTGTAAACGTAACGCTTGAACCTTCGCAAACAAAGTGACTGCTTATATTAAAGTCTGCAACAGGTGGTAATACAGGCAACGGATTTAATGCACCTGTTATAGCCAGGTTATGAGCTGTAGAAAGACTATCTCTATTTGCAAGAGAAGATTGTAATACGCCCCAAACACGCGCTACCTGGCCTTTCGTAAACATCAATTCAGGAGAGCACTGTGAGTAAGTCATGATATTTTGTGTATTCGCTGTATCCGGATAGTCAGCGAGAGAATCGCGTATGACACCAGTAAAGTGAGCTGATGGTGAGTAGCTTATGCTATCAACAGGGTATTTTTTATAATATCCGGTAGCACACATAGTATCATACAAACCAACTGCACATGAAACACAAAATTCACCGGTTGTAGGCGGGGTATCATCTACGCCATCATCGCCGCAACCCGCAGCAGCACAACCTGTATTATTATTACCAAAAGGATGTAATAACCCCAGGTAGTGACCTACCTCATGCGATATAATGAAAGCAGAACTACCATCAGCAATATACGGCGCAGCAGTTATCAAACCATCTATTAAAGGATCTGATGCACCAACATCTGGAAGCTGGGAATAAGCCGCTACAACTGAACCCTGAATATCAGCACCAAGTCCAATTACGTGCTCTATCCATATATTCAAGTAATTAGTTGGGTTCCACAAGTCTAGCTTTGCATAGTTATCAGCCCCCCAGGTAAGGTAGGTTGCTTCACGTGTTACGCCTCTGGTTGGCTGGCCAGTAGGATCTAAAGTAGCTAAATGGAATGCAATACGCATTTTACCTATATACTTCTTAAATGGTGTAATCACCCCTGACACATCGTTCCTTTCATTATAATAAATGTTCAGGTTGTCGATCATTGATGCTATCTGCGCATCAGAAACGTCATCCTGGTATGGTTGGAAATTAGGAACAGTATATGGTGGGGCCTGACCATAATTATGTATCACATGCACTACAACAGGAATCACAAAAGTATCTACACCAACGGTATCCGCTTGAGTGGTTTTTGCCAGACTACTACCGGTGAATTGCTTTTTTGTAAAATCAGCAACTTGTTGCTCAAATAACTTCTGATTGTTAGCAAGCTTTGTCGCTAGCTCTGGATGTTCCAATAAAAGCTGTTTAGTGGCAAGGTCCACACCACAATACTGGGCTTTAACTGCCATAGAAAAACTTACAAGGATGGCAGAAAAAAGTATTAATTTTCTTATCATTTTCTCAGGAATTTATTATTTTTTTTATTATACACTGCTGATTCTCCCAAAATTAGAATAATAATGTTAATTTTTTAAAAAACATTTTCTTCCAGCCCCCGGTTTTACTTCAACAAGGTTATTATTTGCAATGCATTATCTTCAGGCAAAGCCTCTTCAGGCCTCCTACCTACTATAGACGTAATAAATATTATAAAACCTGTGGTGAATGAATAAATATTTATTTCTACCAATTGAATTGTATATTCCCAAAAACATCTGGCAAATCATTATATTCATATTTATCTATTATTCACTGATTGTTAGATCTATTGGACACGTAACTGGAAACTAGAAATGCTTTTTATTAACTGTGATTATGCTATCGCAACAAAATAATTATTAGGCTCAGCCCATCATTTTACTTCAGGCGTGCGAATATGTTCAGGTCTGACTCCCATACCTACTATTCTTGCGGGCACCCTGCTGAGTATGCGAAATCGCTTAAGTATTTTTAACGCTAAGGGCATTCTTTGACTGAGTGCAATATCGGCCCTTCTTTTTACCATGCCATTCTGTACATACACCTGCACTCGTTGTATCAGCCTGGCAGGTAGTTGTCGCCTTCTTTGCACGGCATACAATTGTGCTGGGGTAATAGTTTTGCCAGCAGCCAACGATCTGTATAAAATATTTGCTGTGGCCACCGCATCTTGTATAGCAAGGTTAATACCTACACCACCCACGGGCGACATGGCATGCGCAGCATCACCAATACATAAAAGACCCGGCGCATACCATTTTTCCAGGTGGTCTATTGCTACACTTAGCAAGTTAATATCGTCCCAGCTCTTTAACACCTCTGTATGGTGGGCCAGGAATGGTGTGATCTGTTCAATTTCGGTTCTAAAAGCATCAAGACCTGCAGCTTTTATATTATCATAATCCCCTTTTGCTATTACCAGCGCACACTGCCAGTATTCATCGCGGTCTAGCAATACCATGATCCGTCCTTTCTCAAAACGCCCGAATGTTTGTCCCGGATCTCCTTTTTGTCGCGCCAGCCTAAACCACAGTACATCAATAGGTACTCCTGTTTCTATTACCCGAAGCCCAGCTAATTTTCTGATAATTGAGTTCCTTCCATCAGCGCCTATTACAAGATCGGCAGTTATCTCCAGCTCACCATCAGGGGTTGTTGCCATTATGCCTCTTACTTCATTGTTATCCTTTACAAGTTGAGTTGCAATTGTTTCCCGATATAGTTTAAAGGTGGAATATTTTTCAGCAGCGGCAGTAATAAAATTAAGGAAATCCCATTGAGGCATGAGCGCCAGGATAGGCTTGGCAACAGGTAAATGCTTAAAATCTGCCACCAGCACATCAACACCATTAAACTGGGCTGTGAGATGATCTATTTCCTGGTGCGGCACTTTTAAAAACGCTCCCAGCAGGTCAAGTTCATACATGAGCTGGATGGTAGAAGGGTGGATAGTATCACCTCTAAAGTCCCTGAAAAAATCTTTGTGTTTTTCTAGCACAGCCACTTTTATACCTGCCCGGGCTAATAGATAACCTAGCATGATACCTGCAGGGCCACCTCCACAAATGCAACAGGCAACATGTATTTTTTCATGCTTCATGATAAAATTTTAGCACGCAAGTGGATCAGTTTATTAATGGCATAAAAAATGTGGTGGGATAAAACTACCACTACTGTAGAAATCCCACCACAAGTAAAAAAACAAAAAATATTTTAAAGCATCATAGGGCTATACTGAAAGTTTCTCATAGCTGTGTTAATAACATAATATTCCTCATTACATTTTTTTATACGTTCAGAGGTTTGTTTCATAGCTTTTTGTTGCAGTTCAACAAGCTGACGTATATCGTCAAAAGGAGTAAAGTCTGTACTTAATGCGGCAGTATATGCGTGCTGGGCTATATCTTCATTATACTGGCAAGATGCCATAATAGCCTTACGGGTATTTGTAGATAATGCAACACTTAGATCACTCCATGCGCGATGTAATTGTCCGGATATACCTAAAACCGGATACGGATTAACCCCCAACTCATTCATCTTCTCTGTAAGCTCATTCTTATATTTATAACTATCAGCAATTATGTTTTCGAAAACACAAATAAGATCAGAATCCAGGTTTGCAGCCATATCTAAACCCTTCTGGTATCGTGCAACCCTATCCGTATTAATCTTTACTAAATCGTTTAGCATCTCTGCCACATGTTCTGCCTTATTTTGCTGAGGTTTCATTTTTTGATTTTTTATTGGATCAATAATATTTTATAACAATCGCTTCACAGCTGGGAATATCGTGCCTTGATTACTTAAAAATATTGTGCCAATAAAATGAGTTATAATGCAAATAAAAAATGTGTTTTTTTATTTACATTATAAAGAAAATAAAACCATCTCTTTTGACAAAAAACATGCATTATATTATTAGCATATAACGATCTAAGTAAACGGTGATTGAAATAAATGCTAGGAGATCTTAAATGAAAGCATAGAAATTGACCCCATTACCAGTTTATCATTAAACAACGAAATGGACTCATTCTCATTTTTTAACGCCAATGCATAAATGAGTGGCAGAAAGTGATCTGGGGAAGGTGCTGCCAGCGCTACTTCTCTACCTAGCGACTGGTAGTTAATAAGCTGCTTATGGTCATTTGTTAGTATAAGCCTCTTAAGCCGTTCATTAGCGTCAATCGCCCAGTCATACCCATATTCAGGTTCTTTTATCTTATCCCAGGCTATAGTACCCAAATTGTGCACCATATTACCACTACCTATTATCAACACACCTTTATTCCTTAGCGCCATCAATTCTTTGGCTAGTTCATAATGATAAGAGGCAGGTTTCCGGTAATCAAGACTCATCTGTATCACCGGCACATCAGCAACGGGATATAAGTGTTTTATCACACTCCAGGCCCCATGGTCAAGGCCCCACTTATCGTCAAGGCCAATTGTGGTTTTTGTAATTATGCTTTTAGTTTCTGCAGCAAGTTGGGGGCTACCGGGAGCCGGATACTCCACATCAAAAAGCTGTTGAGGGAAACCACCAAAATCATGAATTGTTTTTGGCCGTTCCATAGCTGTTACAAAAGTTCCGTTCGTTTCCCAATGTGCTGATATGCAAAGTATAGCATTGGGCTTAGGCAAGGTTTTACCTGTCTGCTGCCAGCCATGTACAAACTCGTTATCCTCTATTGCATTCATAGGGCTGCCATGGCCTAAAAAGAGAACAGGCATCCGGGGTGTATTACCTAGTGGTTGAGTTAACTTTTGCAGGGCATCCAATTTCATAGCTGTGGTCATAAGTGGCAAAACGGCAAACGCTTTTAAAAAATCTATTCTTTTCATCTGTTACCGCTTGTCATGCAAAGTTATAAACAATATAAGGGATGATTTATAACGATAGCTTATACCGCATTTCGGCAGGAGTCTTATATTTACGGCTTAACTACTTTTAAATGACAGCAGTATCATATAGAACAGAACACGATTTCCTTGGCGAAAAACAAATACCAGACACCGCTTACTATGGTGTTCAAACTTTAAGGGCTGTAGAAAATTTCAACATTACCGGCATTACAATGGCCAAAGAACCGTTGTTTATACAGGCTTTCGGTTATGTAAAAAAAGCAGCCGCTATAGCCAATCAGGAGTGTGGCGTACTAGACCCTAAAATAGCCGAGGCTATTATATATGCTTGCGATCAGCTTATTGCGGGCAAGTACCACGACCAGTTTTTAACCGACCTGATACAGGGTGGGGCTGGTACGTCTATAAATATGAATGCAAACGAAGTGATAGCCAATATAGGCCTGGAATACATGGGCCACAAAAAAGGTGAATACCAATACCTGCACCCCAACAACCATGTAAATTGCTCACAAAGTACTAACGATGCCTACCCCACAGCCTTCAGGGTAGCGCTGTACCGCAAAATAGACTCGTACATAGAGGCAATTGAAAAGCTCATCGTTTCTTTTGCAAAAAAGGGGGTTGAGTTTAAAGATGTATTGAAAATGGGGCGCACCCAGTTACAAGATGCTGTACCTATGACACTCGGACAAGAGTTTAAAGGCTTTGCAACAACTATAGGCGAAGATGTAAAGCGTATGCGTGAAGCCCAAAGTTTGGTGACTGAATGCAACATGGGAGCCACCGCCATAGGCACTCGTATAAATGCCCCCGATGGCTACCCTGAAATATGCACAGATCACCTCGCTGCAGTATCTGGAATACCCATTACTCTTGCAGAAGACTTGATTGAAGCTACCAGTGATACCGGTGCCTACGTCCAAATATCCGGCACCCTAAAACGCAGCGTTATCAAAATATCCAAAATTTGCAACGACCTCAGACTGCTGTCATCAGGTCCCCGCTGCGGACTTAATGAGATAAGCCTGCCCAAAATGCAACCCGGCTCATCCATTATGCCCGGCAAGGTAAACCCCGTAATACCCGAGGTAGTAAACCAGACTGCCTTTTATGTAATAGGCGCAGATGTTACAATTACCATGGCTGCGGAGGCAGGACAGCTACAGCTAAACGTAATGGAGCCGGTAATAGGCTTTAGCCTCTTCACATCCTTAGAATATATGACCAACGCAGTACACACCCTTGCCGATAAATGCATAGACGGCATAGCTGCCAATGCAGATGTTTGTCGCGATATGGTTATGAATAGCATAGGTATTGTTACCGCGCTAAACCCAATACTTGGATATGAAATGAGCGCCAGCATAGCCAAGGAAGCGTTGGCCACCAGCAAATCTATACACGATATTGTTGTAGAAGAACGCAAACTGATAACACAAGAAAAATGGGATGAGATCTATTCTTTGGAGAATCTGATCAATCCGAAGTTTATAAATCAATAAGATTATTAAATGCTTAGGGTACAACTTATAAATAAAGCGCTAACAAGTAGCGCTTTATTTATAATATATTAACTAATATTGAGCATAACAACCAACAGAATTGTTGGCATCTTATTTTGGCACATACCTCTCCAAGTAATAAAATAGCACAATCAGTAAAAAGTACCATTATCCACCTATATTGCACTGCTATTTACTTGGTATAGCGTGTAACTTTGTACTAGATGAAAAAAGGAAACACCATACTACCAGTTTACGACCTATGGCCTTTTAATAACGATAATAGCAAGTTGAAAAAAGAGGTGTATGCTGCCCCTTTTGCACCCTACCTGGAAGCACACCCTCACTTTCTGGCACCACATCGGCATTCTTTCTACCATATGGTATTGTTTACCAAGGGTAGTGGGATTCACATTATTGATTTTGAACAGTTCAGCATACAAAAAGGACAGATCTATTTTATGGCACCCGGCCAGGTACATACCTGGAACTTTGCCACACAGCCTGATGGATATGTGGTTAATTTTTCACCTGGCCTGTTCTCCACTTTCTTATCAGACATACATTACCTGGATCAATTCCGATTTTTTAGTGGAATTGCACAGGAAAGTGTCCTGCAGCCCGCCATTGATACATTTGTAAAGGCTGAAGAGATACTCAGTACTATAGTTAAAGAAGTACAGAATGATAGTTCCGGAGCATTAGACATGATCTGTTCGCTATTACTTTCTTTATTCATTATCCTTAGCCGTACCACTATAAAAACTGCAGGCAAACAAGTGCCACAACACAATAGGTTGGTGCTCCTCAACTTCAGGAAACTGGTGGAACAATACTATACAGAAATGAAGCTACCCAAAGAGTATGCTGCCATGCTGTATATAACACCCAACCACCTCAATGCTTTGTGCAATGATGTATTGGGGAAACCGGCCGGAGAAATAATACGGGATAGAATAGTGCTGCAGGCTAAAAGACTGCTGGTAAATGCAGATCTGCAAGTTGCTGAAATAGCCGGTCAATTGAATTTCCCTGACAATTCATACTTCACAAAATTCTTCAGGAAATACACCGGCAGTACACCTGAGGACTTCAGGAAACAAACTTTAGGAACAACTTTAAAATAACAACTATGTGTGCTAAACGATCAAATAACGAGACCGGGCTTTTGAAAAGTATCATTACCAACAAATGCCCTCATTGCCGCAAGGGCAACTTATTTATTGATCCTAACCCTTACCATTTAAAAACCACAATGCGTATGCCCCAAAAGTGCGCTGTTTGCGGCCAGCAATTTGAGTTACAAACCGGCTTTTATTTTGGCACCGGGTATGTAAGTTATGCCTTGTCTGTTTTGTTCATCATCATTTTTTTCGTAGCCTGGCACCTTACACTTCATTTATCCTTACAAGACAATAGTATCTTCTGGTGCATGGGCGTAAGTGCATTACTGCTCATAATATTACAGCCGCCTATGCAGCGCATAGCCCGGTCTGTTTGGATAGCTTGCTTCGTCCATTACGACCCTCATTACCATGCTATCAAACAAGGATCAGTATGATGATCCCCTACACGACCTGGATATCATGTGTTGAGAATGCATCGTATATCTTTTTGAGCAATTTACTTTTTATAGACTGAGCCCTTTGCACATCCGTTATCCATACGAACGATTTCATGTTCATCGCTTTATCATTCAAGCTCAGCAATAAAAGTTCAGGTGGCATTGTTTTCAGTACTTCATCACTATTGTCCAGTACCTCCATCACCACATGTCGCACCTCGTCATAAGTATGCCCTGCAGCCACAGAAAAGACAAGCTCCACCCTCATATTCTCGTTACGTAAAGTCCAGTTGATCACCCGTCCCGATAATAGGTCTGCATTAGGCATTATGATCTCAGCTCCTTCTTCCTTCACCAGCTTGCTGCTGCGTATGCCTATATCCAGCACACGGCCTTTACTGTCACCAAGCTCTATATAATCCCCAATTCTGAAGGGCTGTTCAAATATGAGTATCACACCAGATACCAAGTTGTTTACAATACTCTGTAAGCCCAGGCCAATACCCACGCCTAAGGCGCCCAGTACTATTGTTATTTTATCAATAGGCAAACCAGATGCGGCCACAGCTATAAGAAAGCCCAGCACAATAAGCACAAGCCTTGTCATGGCCAATCGTGAACCATTCTTTTTTACTTCAGGATCCCATTTATCATCTGGCCTGCCATACAATGAGCCCACGCCTTGTTGCAATAAGTTCGAGACATAAATGATCACAGCAAAAAGAAGGATACTTCCTATCTCAAAACTGGTATTACCAATCTTTCTTGGGGTGGTAAGGAAGTTTGTCAATACCTCATCAAGAACATTATAAATATTAAGACTTACCGTGAATACAATAATCCAGATAACCATAGACAGGAGCACCAATATACGCCTGAACAATACTAACATACGCTCATAATTGAACTTAGCAGTAAGCCCCCCAGACATTTTATTCACCTGGGTTTGTAATTGTAATGTCTCCATTACAACATTGATAAATACAGAGAGCGCAACAATTTGTGTGAGCCCGAAAATTGCCGTCACGCCAAATATTTTGGCAAGGCTAAGACGACCGAAAATATTACATAAAATAGCGCCTATATTAAGCACCAAAAAAATAACAGTAACCGTTTTAACCATCCAGACAGGGGTCATTTCATACTTTACTATTGCCCTAAGCCAAAGCACACCAATAACTACAGAACCTATGTTTAATCCAAGCAGTAATAATCTTGATCCCAAAGCTGGCGTTAGCAAGGTACCTGTAACTATAAAAATTACATACAGCAATGCAATAACCACCCAATAACCAAACACCCTTTTGGGCCATATCTTGCGCATCATTATAGTCAGGCACACTATTAGCAAAAGCTCTACAAACTCAACATAAGTAGTGGGCGGATGCAGATCGTAAAGAGGCGCAATAGTGAACATAACAATTAACGCAGGCAAAACAGCAAACCGCGTTATGTATTGGTATGCTGGTTGTGTTACATCTGGGTCAGCCGGGGCTCTTTTCACTTTCCTGAAATTCCAGAATACCCAGAACATAAATACAAATCCTGTGATCAGCAACCACACCTCATCGTCCCAGTTACGCTGAAAATAAAAACCAAGTACCTTTCTGCGTGCACGATAAGACCTATGCACCAACACATCGGCCTGTACATTATCATCTTGTTGTATTCTTTTAAAATCCCACAGGTATTCATATTCCTTACCCAGGTTCTTAACACTAACCTTTCTCAAAAGATCATTGATCCTATTCTTAAGATCTATATCCTCAAAGTACAAGTTGCTCACATTTGCCTGTAATCGGCTTATTTGCGTAAGCTCAGCGTTGGTATTCTTTTTGGCTTGCCTCCATTTACCTCTCAGGTCATTTAGTTCGCCGCCATACAAAGCAACAAAAGCACTATCCTTAAACAAAGATCTTAGTACAGTATCTTTCTTAAATGCGGTCATTTCCGCATTCATGTCCATAAGTTTCTTGTTGTATTTAAACAGTGTTTCCCGCCATACTACCACCTGGTCCTGTATATCGGCTAGTAGTATATTAAACATCTGCAGGTTCTTTACATCAAGCACATTGGTATAGATGGTCAGGTTCTCATCTATAATGTCCACATTACTATCCACGGTAGCTATGTTTTCATCTATGTCATGAGTATCAAAACCTATAGAAGTAACATTGTTGATCTCGGTTAGCGTATTGTGTAGATTCTCTAGTTTATCCAACAGGCTATCTATCCCTATTTCGTTTAACATGCTATCTGATAACACCAACGCATGTGATTCAGCAACAACACGACTAAAACGTATCGTATCTTTAAGGCGTTGGCTGTATTTTGCTATTACACGCTGTGGATTTATAGCATGTTCAGCACTAGAGTGTACCTTAGTATGATGAGTACTATCTTTTACCTGGCCAGCCGTCGGCAACACAAACACGCACAAGATCAATATGACCGAGGATAAATATTTGGAGCTTCTTTTCATACAATACAACATATCAAACTGCTTACAAAAATATTGTTTTTAAAATATATTATCATCCTAAATCTAATTATGCGTAAGCACTATGTTTAGCGGATTGCCACTATTGACAAGTGCAGCAAATTTTTCATAATCGTGGTACAACGTCTTATCATATACGCCACTATGTTGTATGTATTCACGCGTAAGTAAAAGCTGGCCATTTACATTAGTTACATTGCAATGATAGCGCCCAAAAGTATATGCGGCATTAACAGGCTCTGGAATATACTCAACTGTGGTATTTGCAGGAATACTCAACATGAAGGTATCTCTTATAGCACATGAATGATTGATGAAAAAAGAAGTTTTCCGCTCAGTGGTCATTGTAGTATAGCTTTTTTTAACCGGCGCTACATTCATGTTTACAAAATATCGTGCCCCTCTTTTATTGTACATGCTGTTTGCCGTTATAAGCACATGCTCATCCACCGCCATGTAAGCATCATTTTCAACAGGCTTCAGGCTAAATTTATCCACACTATAGCTGGGCATACCAAACTTTGTATTCTCATAATCCTGCAACTCTTTTGGTTGGCTTAATTTTATCTCATTGTTCAGTTCATCTGCCAGTAAACCACTATAGTGGTTGTTCATTTCTACTTTCAGTACACCTTCATCACCACATACTATTTTAGCATTTCTACATTCCCAGCTCACGTTTGCATCATATACCGGGGTGTGTACCAGCACACCTCCATCTGGGGTTATCATAAGCGCTGTCCTGTCATCAGTAAAATCACCTAAATAATTCATTGTTAAATTGGAACTGGTACATTCTAACCACATAGTGTCCTTTGCAGAAGGAATACATAAGATTATATGATTGCTTTCAACATGTGGGAAATCTTTTTGTAGTGAATAATGCAAATCTTGTTGGGCATGTATTTCAACAACATAGGATTCAATACCCGCCGATTTAAGCAATGCCTTCATGTAATTACTAAGCGCTTTGCAGTCACCATATTTATTTTTATCTACAAATGCTGCATCTTGAGTTTGCCATCCTCCAATTCCATAGCCAACATAGACATACCGTGTAGTACGCTGCAAGTAGTTATACAGTACATTAATCTTTTTCTTGTCATCATCAAGGCCACGTATCAATACGTTTACTTTATCAATCGTTTCATTAGGTAGCACATCCCTGCCTTTATTTATTTCATAAATAAATTGACCATGGTCTTTCCAGGTTGCCATATTTCCAGCATAACCCTCACATTCAAATTTATCAGGAGCCAATATAATATTCGGTCCTACTAACTGTACTGGATAGGTTAGTGGTTCAGGAATATATGCATTTACATTCTTCACATTCCATTGCCATGTAGTTATTGAATTTGTGGTGCTCGGGGTTACATCTTGCACCATATTTTTTTTAAACCTTAATTTAAAATCCTCTGGGGCTGTTACATGCAAGCTTGCATTTTCTATCGCACAATTTGCTGATAATTGCGGTTTCCATTTAGGTAAGTAAAATGTATGTTTTTGTTTTGTCACCACCGTATATTCTACGGTATAAGGATACTGTCTGTAATCTACATAATAGTAACGTTGCATATCATCACTGTATTCCGCAAATGCATATGCATTTGCATTTGCGGAACGCCTGCTAAAGTCAGAGGATCTGATTTTTTTTACAATGCTACCATCCTTATCATATATATGCCCTTCTATTTTTTCTATATCAGACATATCTGAATATTCAATGCAATTATTAACGAAGTGATTCCCTTTTTCATTCAACACCGTAATAACTGTATGCTCTGTTATATATACTTTTGTTGGCGACTCAATATTTACTTCTGTACTATACTCTCTTATTACTGCATCTGCATTTTTCAATAAACCCTTATCAATTAAAGAAGCGCTATAATCAGCATTAGCTGCAAGACTTCTAAAGGGAGATATCGCAATAAAAAATAAAAGGGTCAGATACTTAAACATAGTTACAGTTTCTTAAAATAATATGGTGTTTGCTGAAGTTCCAGCATTTTGTCAAAGAAAGATTTTAGCGCACCATATTCCGTTGGGTCGAAATAGGTTTGTTTTAATAACAGCATCGTATTTACTCTTAAAGTATGAGTGCTATCCAAAAGTTCTGCAATGTATCTGTACTTATTTTGATCACCAAGATTGTACTGTATAGAGCGTACCGTATCCATTAATTTATACCTTTCTGGCAATTTTAAATTCACATCATATACGGTCTGTACAGCAAAAGGTAATTCTACAGGCAAGAGCCTGTCCATAGATTTAAATGGGTTTTCAGAAAATTGATTGACTATCTCGGGGCACATATAAACAGCTGCTTCTTTCCACGGCATCTTTACGTTATACTTAAATACCAACCGGTCATCAATGTCATTCAAATTCTCCGCTTTATATTCAATAAGATCGGCATGGGGAGGTAATTCCTTCAAAATTATCTTTTTAAGGTTAGCAGTATCCTCCGCAATATTCCTCCTCATCAATGCCCCTGAAGCAACGCCGAAATATTGCTTTATCCCTATCACGTAGTTGTCTGCATCTGCACTTATGGTATATACAACGTACCGGCATCTATCAACCAACTGGTCTGCTGTCAGCATTATGGCAGAAGGGCCATCAGCATCAATAATGCGCGTATATCCGTTATAACAGTTTGGATTAAGTATGCCGAAAGGGTTATATTTTTCAGATGGGTCGGCAACATAATCACTGTCATATATGTGTACCAATGTTGCCAAATAATTTATGTTATCTATAACAGGATATATCTTAGTAAGTTTTACGTTTTTCGTCGTACTCAACACGATTGATTTGCATGGGATATTGGCCGCCTGAAGCAATGATTGGAACAAAAGGTTCAGATCCTTTTCATTTCCGCTTTTACGCTCTGTCACCTGTTTAAGACTAGGTTTAGTTGCACTGTTTTGCACAACCTGGAAGCTGTCTCTCACGTACTTATATATAAGTTTCGCCTGTTGCAACCTTCCGGTATCTTTACCAACTATTTTTGGTAATATATCCCGGATATAGCCCGCATTGGGCTTTATCTTTTTCATGAACTTTTCATCATTCTCATAAAATGCATCTAATTTTTCCCAGCTATCAAACTTGTCCCACCCGCTGCCAAATTCCGATGCAAAACCACCAACCTGAAAAGATACCTCGTCAAAATAATTTTTGATATTAGCTACATAGGGCTCATCGTGTAACCCACGTACATCTCTTACCACCCATCGACTCAAAGTACTAATCTCATTTGCTTTTTTAGTGTATCTATATGCCTGTGGTATAGACAACTCATCATTATTTTTGCTGTCATCATATTCCTTAAAGTCAATAGTACCATGCAACATACAGGTTACCTCATATTTAGCAGGAACATCCAGGTTTACTTCGCAATACATTATTGGTATCCTTTCGCGAAAATAGGCAGTGCCTAGCGAATAAAATAGTGGCTCTTCTATTGTATATTGGTAGTCAATTATAGAACCAACTTGCACCCCCGGCATAGAAAACTTCAGGTTGATGAGGTAATCATTTGTAACCTCATAGGTTGCTGTTCCTTTCACCAGTTTGTCTTCTGTCATGGTACCATTGCGCCAATTATATGTTACGCCAGACAGCTCTGAAAAATCTGTTGTTTTTTCGTCATCATAATATGCACTTTCATTTATGTCGCCATAATACTTTCCTGTTTCTGCTAAAACTTTTATTACCTTCCTTATCCTTTTACGGAGCATGTATTGGCTCCCCCCAATTATTATAGCAAAGTCAGCTTTTTCATAGAGTATAACCGCATCTGCACCTGTGTCAATACTAAACCGATCTTGTTTTAAGTATTGTTCAAAAAAATCAGGATAATGAGGAGTAAATATTTTGGCACTACTCTGCATCATACCAAAGCAACATGCAAAAGCAAAAAAACATATCTGCCATACCCGTAGTATAGACAACAAAGGCTTATTGTTTCTTAAAAGCATAAACAGTTTGTTGTGCGTTCATCACATCATCAAAATACTTTTTCAATGACTTATAATCTTCTCTACCAAAATATGTTTCCCGTCGTGATAGCCTGGCGCTTACCTGCAACATGTTGTTGGTGGGTTCATACGCCGCTGTGTAACGCATGCTTGTCTTATCGTCATATCTGTATTCTGCAGAACTTGTCGAATCTGCAAATGTATATCCCACAGGTAATTGCAGGTTAAGTGAGTAAATATCCTCTCTTGCATACGGGAACTCTATGGGGTACTGTCGTTCGGCAGCTTTGAAAGGATTGCCATTATAAAATTGGGTTAATACCGATGGCATGTAAATAGTATTGCCAGCCCAAGGCACCTTCACTGTATATTCTACAACCAGTGCAGTATCTGGGTTCTGTAGGTTCACAATATTATACCCCACTAGTTCAAAACCCGCAGATAAGCTTTTTATAATCTCGTCCCGCACTACCGTCGTGTCTTTTATCCATTCCCGCCTATTGTGAGGGCCATGCACGTTACCATAGAAGTGACGGAATTTTAGTAAATAATTATTAGTATCGGCATTAACCGTATTTACTATCGTTACATCTTTATCTACAAGCAAATCAGGCGTCAGGTTTATTGCATAACCGCTATCCTTTGTTACAACCCGGCTATATCCATTATAACAATTGGAATTCAAGACCCCAAAGGGAGTATATTTCGTAGCAGGATCGAGTAAATATTCTTTACCCGATACATAAACTTTAGTAACCATGTAGTTTAAAGAAGTAGCCATGGGCAGGTCTTCTTTTAATTTCATATTTGCCGTTGTACTTATTATTACTGGCTCGCATTGTATGCCTGCCATACGTAACATACCAATTAGTACAAGGTTGATTTTCATCGCATTTCCTCTTCTTTCATCAAGAATATTTTGTAAGCTTTGCTTATACTTAATTCCAGATGTATTATTTGTAAAATTATCTCTTACATACTTAAAGATGTTTTTTGCCATTTGGGTCGAATCCTTAACGTTGGCATTAACTCGGTAGGTCAGTTTAAGAAGATCAATATTTTTATCATTCAATTCTTTTAAGAAATAATCGTTGTGTATGTATCCATAATTAATACCTTTCCAGGTGTGATCATAATTTAAATAGACAATCGATCGGCCAACGTATGCCGGATAAGTATTAGATTGAAATAAAATTTTTTCAGTGTAATTCTTGATATTCGACAAGAAGGGTTCTTCCTTAACTGCTTGTATATTTTTGCGTACCCATCTTCTATGAACTGAAGTAATAGCTGTTATAAAATTCGTGTAGTATGCAGATGGAAGTAATGAATCTATAATTTCAGACTCGTCATCAATTTTTTTAAATGGAATTGTTGATTGGGCAAAGTCTGTATATCTCATTCTATCGTCTGTGGTCACTTCAACTTCTGAATACAATTTTGGCAAATATTCCTGATAAGCCCAATACCCAAAAATATATTTGATAGGCTCATCTAAACTATATTCATATTCTATTATAGATCCAGCTTTAACTTCAGGCATCGAAAATTTAAGAGCTACTAAATAATCGCTTTCTGACTCCAATTTAGAACTCGCTTCATCAAATTTTGTTTTCTTTATCTCATTCCCTTCCCAGTTGTAGGTCGTGCCTTCTGGTTTCGTAAACTCAGCAAAAGCAAACTCGTTATAATAAGCCTCGTCTTTAATATCGCCATAGCCCTTTCCTGCATCAGTAAGAATTTTAACTATCTTTCTAATATTTTTATGTTGACACAATCCATATTTATTTGAATAATAGACCGTAAAATAAACTTTCTCATAAAGTACTACAGCGCGTGCAGAAGTATCTAAAGGATAAGACGTTTTATTTATATTTTCCTTTATAAAGTCTGGTCCTGGGATGAATACTTTTGCTGTAGTACTTATTACAGAAAAACAAAAAATAAAAATTATGAAAAATGTATTCCAGAGTATAGGTCTTACCATGCGTTCGTCTAACGGTTAGTGTATGAAACGGCTAAAATAATAAAAAAGCAATGTAATAGCTGATTACATTGCTTTTTTAATCAAAAGATTACATATAAAATACCTCAGTTATTCCTCTATTATTTTTTAACAACGGTTAATTCCACAGTATGATGTTTCCCATCATCTGCCAGCACTATTACATTGCCCACAATAGCTTTATTGTCCACTAATAACAAAGAACTATTGACAACCTTTTGTAGTACCGTAATATGGTAATACGTGTTGCCAAACCTATAATGCAGTTTAAAGGAATCCCATTCAGCCGGGATGCATGGGTTTATACTCAATTTGCCAGCCTCCAGTTTTATACCGAGAACTGATTCTACTATAAGCTGGTACATCCAACCTGCAGACCCTGTGTACCACGTCCATCCCCCACGTCCATTGTGCGGTGCTACCGCATAAACATCTGCTGCTACCACATACGGTTCTACTTTGTAGATCTCTATTTTGGCGGCGTTGTTACCATGGTTTACAGGGTTTATCATAGAGAAGAGCTCCCACACCTTTTCATTATCACCCAAGGCGGCAAAAGCCATAATGGTCCATATGGCTGCGTGTGTATATTGGCCACCGTTTTCCCTTACGCCCGGCACATAACCCCTAATGTAACCGGGGTTCTTTCCTACCTTGTCAAATGGTGGATCCAGTAATTGTATTAGCTGTTTATCCCTCCGTACCAGGTATTTATCTACCGATGCCATTGCCGTTTTCGCATGTACAGCCTCACCTGCACCCGAAAGCACAGACCAGCTTTGCGATATAGAGTCGATGCGACATTCAGTATTGGTTGATGACCCCAGCGGGGTGCCATCGTCAAAATAAGCCCTCCGGTACCACTCTCCATCCCATGCATGCTGTTCTACATTTACCCGCAATTTTTCTGCTTCATTCTTACATTCTGTTACAAATGCTGCATCTCTATGAGCTTCAGCAACTACAGAAAACCTGTTGAGTACCGTGTATAGGAAAAATGCCAGCCATACACTTTCACCCTTCCCTTCTTCGCCTACTTTATCCATACCATCGTTCCAGTCGCCAGAGCCTATAAGTGGTAAGCCGTGTTCTCCATATTTAAAACCGTTACGTATGGCTGCTACACAATGTTGATACAATGTATCTGTATGTGCCGATTTCAGTGGCAGATCGTAATAAGACTCTTCACCATGAGTCAATAAACGTCCTTCAAGATAATTCACCTGCTCATCCAGCACCCCAGTGTCCCCCGTAGCTGTTACATATCGTGATGTAATAAAGGGGAGCCACAAGAAGTCGTCAGAGCAAGTAGTGCGCACACCACGTCCTGTAGGCGGATGCCACCAATGCTGCACATCGCCTTCCCTGAATTGGCGTGAAGCACAAAGCAATATCTGTGCACGTGCCAGTTGAGGTTTTGCATGTACAAGAGAAATAACATCCTGCAACTGATCGCGGAAGCCCCATGCACCACCTGACTGGTAAAACCCACTACGGGCTACTATCCTGCTGCTCAATGTTTGGTAGGTAAGCCAACCATTAGCTACCAGGTTCAGGGCTTTATCAGGGGTTTCCACCTGTATAGCATTCAGTGTTTCATTCCAGTAGTCATGCACCTTTGTGCGCGCCTCACCAGCCGCAGCTGAACCTTTAAACTGTAGTGCAATGCGTCTTGCATCTTCTTCATTTTTACCTGTACCCAGCCTGAAGATCACTTCTTTTTCCTGATCCTCATACAAGTCAAAAGGCAACTGTAATGCAGTACAAGGATCAAGGCCGCTACTTACACGGTTAGACAATTTTGTCCTGCCCATGGCTTCGGGATTTTGCAGCGTACCATTACGACCAATAAATTCAGTACGATCTGTAGTAACAGTGCGTTTACTACTATCATCTACATCAAAAAAGGCTACCATGTCTGCAAATATGGTATTGTAACGGTTACGGGAGAACATTGCTCCGCTAACAGGGTCTGTATCCGTTACCACATGCATCATATTCTTTGCACGCAGATCGCCCAGCACCCACTCTACATATCCTGTCGCGCTCAACTTCCTGGCCCTTCCCGATAAGTTTTTGATCTTGAGTACCACAAACTTTATACTTGCCTCAAGATCAACATACACCCACATCTCAGTGCGAATGCCATGTTCTACATGTTCAAAAACGCTGTATCCAAAACCATGACGTATGATGTACTCCGTAGTGCCACCCGGGGCAGGTGTAGGTGACCAGTAATGGCCTGTTTCTTCATCGCGCAGGTAATAGGCTTCTCCGCAAGTATCACTTACCGGATCGTTATTCCATGGGGTAAGGCGAAATTCATGTGCATTTTCTGCCCACGTATAGGCACCACCACTTTCTGATATTACAGTACCAAAGTCGGCATTGGCTATTACATTCGCCCAGGGTGCAGGTGTTGTTTTAGCGCCTTTAACATCAATTATATACTCTTTGCCATCCTGGGTAAATCCACCATATCCGTTAAAGAACAACAGATTGGATGGTAATACCGAACGTTGCACACGTTCAGGCGCATAGTTTAAAGAAGGCAGCAACAGCGGCGGCAAAGCCTTCACTATCATACGCCTGTTTATTTGTTCCACCAGTGTGCCATCGCTATCATTAATAATAACACGGGCAACTGTTTGGAACAAAACACGATCCTCTTCAGACACCTGGTCAACAGAGCGTACAAAAATATTACCCGGCCTGTCATTATTATAAACACCACTTGTTGCTGTTATGAGTCCCAATATCTGGTCCTGCAACAATTGGCGGTAAGATCCATGGTCTTCATTCCATATCACCAGGTCCACATACAAACCCTTCAGCCTCCAGTAAGCATGCGCCTGCACCATTTGCTTCACGATCTCTATATTTTCAGTATCCTGAACACGAAGCAATACTATAGGCAGATCTCCTGATATAGAATAACTCCACAAGCCCGATTGTCCCCTGTTGTTGCGGTTGATCATAGCCGCATCGGTACGCAATGTTGGGTTAGAATATATAATATAACCTGCAAGTCTGCTATACAATTGGGCATCCACCTCAAGTGCATTTATCTGCCTCAGCAACACATGACTGTGTGTCCATGAAAGTTCAAATGCCCTGTTTTTCAGGTGCCTGTCTTTATATTTTTCCATCAGCCCTGTACATACCTCTCGCGTATCGGCTATGCCCAACACCATATCAACCGTCACGGCCTGGTTAGGTTTTAATACAATACGATAGCGTATTGCAACAATGGGATCAAGTACAGAACCTTCACTACCCGAAAGCTGCGCATTGTCATCCATAGCTTGTGGGTTGGCAACAGTTTTACCTCGACCTATGAATTTCATCCTATCTGTCTCGTACGATACCATTTCTACGTCAGCACCATTCACGGTCATCAGGTGAAACATCCATGGCGGTGTTTCATCTTCGTTACGCTTACGCCGGGTACATATTATAGCCGGGTTATTAGGTATGATCTCTGTTTGCACAAACAAATTGCTGAAGGCAGGATGTGCCATGTCTGCAGCATTTGTAGCCAGTACCACTTCTGCATAACTGGTCACCTCAATTACCCTGCGTACAGCCGTGCGGTTAGTGATGCGTAAACGGCGCATTTCAATATCATCCTCGGGCGATACTACGATCTCCGTATATGTTTCTATACCTGCATCGCGCCTGCGGAATTCCGCATGCCCCATAGAGAATACCGCTTCATAACTCTTATATGGTTTTAGTGTAGGTTGATAAGTGTTTGACCAATACTCACCTGTTTCAGCATCTTTAATATAACAGAACATACCCCAGTTGTCGCGCGTGGTATCTTCGCGCCAACGGGTCACGGCAATATCTTTCCAGCAGCTGTAGCCACCACCTGCATTTGTGATCACCACCTGGTACCTGCTATTGGATAACAAGTGTACTTCAGGCACCGGTGTATTTGGCGTGCTCATAATACGCATCTGTGGTTCACTGGCTTCTGCGTGGGTATCTACTATATCAGAAGTGTGGGAGTAGAATATGGTAGCTCTTGGCAGGCGTTCCTGCAACAACAATAATGTTGCCTGTATTTGTGGCTCTGCCTCAAACCTCCGCTGCATAGGTTTATCCAACAACAGGTAAGACAAAGAAAGCAACCCCATCCCCTGGTGATGAGCCATATAAGACTTTATAACTGCACAGCTTGCTCCCCTTGGCAATCGTATTGGCGTATAGTCAATTGCCTCAAAGAAACCATAGTTACCTTCAAAGCCATCATTGGTCAAGGCCTGCAGGTTCCTGCAAGCCTCTTCCGGGGCTACCATCAATGCAAGCATGGTTGCATAAGGTGCCACTACCAGGTCGTCCCCTAGCCCCCTTTTAAGGCCCAGGCCGGGCACACCAAATGCACGATACTGGTAGTTAAGATTGGTATCAACGGTATTGTATCCAGACTCTGATATGCCCCATGGTACGCCACGCTGACGGCCATATTCTATTTGCCGTGCTACTGAAGCTTTATTTGTCTGGTCCAATAACGTATTATCATACGTTGGCATTACCAGCAATGGCATCAGGTACTCAAACATACTTCCGCTCCATGACAACAATATAGGGTCGCCACCGGCATTAGTAAGCAGGCGTCCCAATGAGAACCAGCTTTCCTGCTCCATTTTGCCCTGGGCTATTCCCACAAACACACATAAACGGGCTTCTGATGCCAGCAGATCGTAATAGCTGGGGTCATTACGGTGTTCTTCTACATTATATCCAATACGGTAAAGCTTTTTAGAACGATCATAGAGGAACTCGTATTCCATGTCTGCCGTCTCCATACATTGCCTGCCCATTATTTCAATCAGCGCAACACGACTTGCAGCCGCGCGGCTCCCCGCAGTAATGTGCATGCGGGCAGCAGAGGACCATGGCTTTAAGGTTTCATTGTTCCCTTTATCTATCTCATCCAGCATGGGCAGCAATGTCACTTCAGCCTTTGCCAGATCTGCCAATGAAGGATTATCCAGCTCAGGAAATGCGAAACCAACTGGCATGTCGATGTGAAGCCATGGTGCAAGCTCATTTATATCATTTAAGATATCCTGTACCTGTGCATAAAGTTTATATATCCACTCACTGCCTTCATCTGCTTCTCGGGTTTGCTCATTATATACCGGCAAAATATATGCAGCCATAGTATCTAATACCACCTTTACATTTTTCAATGTATGTGGCAATTGGGCACGCACCACATCCAGTTCAATGCGCATTTTCTCCAGTTTGTCCTGGCGCGTCTTTATGTAATCTGCAACTATATATAGTGTATCTGAAATCCCTTCAAAAATGCGTGGGTTTATAATTTTACCCCACAATATTTCAAAGAGGCCCTGCCGCAGCGTGATCAGGTGCCCGGCAAAGTTGCCACTGTCAACCGTAGATACATACCTTGGAAATAGAGGTTGCAGGGTTAACGTATCGTACCAGTTATATAAATGTCCACGATATTTTTCCAGCTTGTCAATTGTATCCAGTGTACCAGAAGTTCGTTGCAGGAAAGTCTTATTTGAGATGTACCCAAAATCGTATGCAGTAATGCCAGACAACATGGAGAGGCCTATGTTGGTAGGCGATGTGCGATGGGCAATGACTTCTACAGGATTTTCCTGGTAGTTATCAGGAGGTAACCAGTTATCTTCGGCACCCACAAAACGATCGAAGAATGCCCAGGTTTTGCGTGCCAGCTTTTGCAGGTAAATACGTTGCTCCAGGCTTAGGTTAGCCGCCTTACGCTTCAGCGGAAGACTTATATACCAGCTTATAGCAGGCGATGCAGCCCATAATATAAGTATAGGCGCAGCTACAATTACGGTCATAGGATCATAACTGCACAGGTAAGCCAATATCATAATAGAGAGGAAAGGGGCTACCCACATACGGCGGTACGTGCGTAGAAGGGTGCTGCGCCCTTTTACCTTAGGGCTGGTCGAAGGGGTCCATTCCAGCAATCCCCTGTTGGTGACCAGCATACGCCAATTGGTACGAATGATGGCATCTGTATTATAATATGCCTCATAAGGGAGACAGGCAATAGCGAAAATGATATGCGACAAACTGGAAAAAGCAGACCGCGATGCTTCCAGTAAATGTTCTTTAAGAATAAGATCATTAGGCTTGTGCACCACATGCCAAATAGAGGTCATAACGGTTTGGAGCAAAAGCATACTTGTTACCAGGAGTGTCCATAACCAAGGCATCGGCAATATGGTCCAACCCAGCAACAACAATGTTACAAGCGCTATTGGAGAAAGGCTGCGGCGTATGTTATCAAATATCTTCCATCTTGCCAGCCACGAAAGTTTATTGGGTACCAGGTGCCTGTTCTTATCTGGTATCCATGGCAGCATCCACCATGCTATCTGCCAGTCGCCACGTACCCATCTATGACGGCGACTTACATCAGCGCGATAAGTTGACGGATATTCTTCGTACAGTTGCACGTCACTGATCAGTCCGCAACGTGTGTAGCAACCTTCCAGCAGATCATGACTCAGGATACGGTTTTCAGGAAACCTGTTATTGAGTGCTTTTTCAAAAATATCTACATCGTATATACCCTTCCCTATGAAGGAACCTTCGCCAAATAAGTCCTGGTAAACATCAGACGTAACACGGGTATATGGATCAAGCCCGGAATCATTCTGGTGCATCTGTGCATAAAACGAATTTTCGGAGCCCGGCATGCTTACGGCTACCCTTGGCTGCAATATACCATAACCCTGCGTCACCCTTTGCTTCTGCTCATCATAAACAGCCTGGTTTAGCGGGTGTGCCATTGTGGCAACAAACTTCCAGGCTGCATCACGTGGTAGTTGCGTGTCGGTATCCAATGTTATAATATACCTGATATTCAAAAGCACACTATAGTCACCTACAATGTTAGAAAAACACCCTGCTGCACCACCACGTAATAATTCATTCAATTCAGAAAGTTTGCCTCTTTTGCGTTCATACCCCATCCATACACCTTCACGGGGATTCCACCTGCGTGGGCGGTGAAACTGGAAGAAAATATCCGGGCCACTACTCTTATATTTATTGTTCAGCAGTTCTATTGCTTCCTTTGCTGCCGCAAGTAACTCATCGTCGTCAGGCATTTTTTCCTGCAATGCGTCTGCAAAATCTGTAACTAAAGCAAAGTGCAGGTGTGGGTCACTATTAGCCAGGTAGCGCACTTCCAGTGCCTCGGCAAGTTCTGCTATCCCACTTTTATTAGTAAGCATAGTGGGTATCGCCACAAGGGTACGTAATGGTGCCGGTATGCCTTTGGCGAAGTCCATACGCGGCAGCAATTGCGGCTTTACCAACAATGTTGCCAGCCAGTTCACTATCGATACTGCAAGGTGGGTGGAAGAAACGAATGTAAGCAGACCTATTATGGGCAATAACCAGGTATCCATTCCATATTTAGCAGCCACCAATATGGCGTATGCGCTGAACATGAGCGCCATGAGGATAATAGGCCATACGTAAAAAGTCAACGGGTGTTTTGCAGTCCAGCGTTGTAGTTTATTAAGGGAGCTAAATTGTATGTTTACCGAACGTTCTAATTGCTCAAGGCCCTTATCTACCAGGTAGTAACCTACATGGGTAGTACGTGGTTGTCCCCCTTCATTTGCTGCAGTTTTGGCCAGCGCAATAGCAGTGCGCGCCACATGCATTTCAGTCAATTCGCTTCTTTTAGCAACCGACTCCACTACGTGCCGGTAATGGTCGCGCGTTGAAAAATCCATGCGGCTGTAAACACCATCAATATCTTCACGCAGGGCTTCGTCTATACTGCTCAGGGTTTCTACAAAGTCGCGCCAATCGGTAGAGCCCAGGAAGCGTAGACTACCTATACTATTGCTTATAGATACCTGGTCTGCAGCTTGTTTCTGGTTTTCGAGATGTACCAACTCATTGCTGCTGATGCCAGCTTCTGACAACTGCTGTTCCATCCAGGTAAGCGGCAGGGATAGTACCGGCCCTTTACCTTGCAATTGCCTGGTCATTTCAGCTACAAACGGGCTGGCTAATGGAGGTGCAGACCGCGCCATATCTGCAATGATCAGTATCAGGTTCTTTGCATCCTTTTCAGCAGAGGCTATAAGCTGCCCTGCCCAATAGTCTGCCAGCTCCTGGTCTATCTTATCCATTGCTATACGTGCAGCCACACGTCGCAGATTTTCTATCAGCGCCAGCCGCAGCATGATGGGAATTGCCCACAACTCACCAATGGTAAGCCGGGTAACAGTTTGGTATGCAGCAACAAAGTTGGTAAGGGTTCTTATGTCTATGCGGCCATCACTATGCGATATGATATCTAGAGCAATATCGTAAACACGGGGCAACCCTGCCGAGGGGCCATTTGCCGCCAACCTGGGTAAGCTCTGGCTATAACCTTTGGGTAAATGCCTTTTACCTATTACAATATGCTCTTCAATCAGGTAAAAATTATCCAGCACCCATTCCCCTGCAGGTGTTATCCGTTTATTTTCCTTTACAGCATCTACCAGCAGATCTCTTACCTCCAGCAACACCTTTTCATTGTCGCTAAGACGCTTGATAAGTTGGGCAGGAGCTTTCGCTGTCGTTAGCTTATGCGATGCAGCTACAATCTTGCCTTGCTGCTCCATCTGTTCAGAAGCGAGCAACTCAGACCTGAGCGGATCTTCATGAATGTATTTCTGTGCAGGGCTATAGCCCTGGAAATACACACGCATACGCAATAAAATATCGTAAACTGAATTAGACTTAACGTTCATAGTATGACAATTGCTTCAAAAAAACAATGCCATTAAAGCTACAGCCATTATTTATATAACTCACTATATATTACGGGCACTATGAAAGCCTTGTATATATGTACAAGTTAATAGTGGGGAGGTGTGACCAGGAACTAGGGCACCCAATTGTTTATGCCAGGCAGACTATGAAGAACTGGCAAAAGAAATGGGATCCTACCTCTTTTTATATAACTTGCTATTGATCCAGCCCCACTTGTGCAGGCGGTGAGTGAGCGATACCCGGAGCACTCCACGTCCATACTTCATGCTTCTTTTAAAGTTGATGCTCGAAGCTTCATCAAAGTACTTGGTGGGGCAGGTTACTTCGGCTATTTCATAGCCATTCATAAATATCTGCGATATCATTTCGTTATCAAATACAAAGTCGTCGCTGTTGTGGGTAAAGTCAATAGACCTGAGTACATCGGCAGAGAAGGCGCGGTAACCGGTGTGGTACTCGCTTAGTTTTTCCCAAAGCAGTATGTTCTCAAACAAAGTGAGGAAGCGGTTGAAAACATATTTATAAAGTGGCATACCACCTTTAAGAGCGCCGTTGCCCAGTATTCTTGATGCAAGGACTACGGGATATACCTCGTTGGCAATTATAGAAGACATGGCCAGTAGCAGCTTGGGGGTGTACTGGTAGTCGGGGTGCAGCATGATGACTATATCCGCTCCCAGTTCCAGGGCTTTTTTATAGCAGCTTTTCTGATTGCCACCATAACCTTTGTTTTTCTCATGGCTTATTATATGCTTCAGGCCCAGCTTCCTGGCTACCCCTACGGTATCATCCGTACTGTTGTCATCCACCAGCACTACTTCATCTACTACCTCATGCGGTATTTCACCATAGGTACGTTCCAGCGTCAGTGCGGCATTGTAGGCCGGCAGTACAATAACAATCTTTTTTCCGTTCAGCATGTATCAAATAGTAATGTCGAAAATAAACTAAATATTTTTGTGTGCAGCAGGTTGGTTATCTTATTCTAACAAAGCCTGTCATTCCTGCTCATTTTGTGTTTTGAGTTTCATATGGGTGCCTATCAGGTTGCTGCTGGCTTTCGCAAGCAACCTGTGCTGCATATCATATACATGGCATTCTGCATTCACTATCTTTTTGCCGTGCCTCACTACCCTGGCCTCGCTGCGCAAACGGTCACCTTCTTTTATGGCATATAAGAAATCTACGCCCAGGTTAAGTGATGTATAGTGGTTTTCAGCCTCCAGGCTTACTATGGCCCAGCCTATACATTCGTCTATTACCAGGCTCATCATGCCACCATGTATGTTGCCATATGGGTTAGTCATTTCTTTGCGCACGGTCATAGATATTACAGCCCTGCCCTTTTCTATTTCTTCCAGCGTCAGCTGCATCCAGTTGCCTGCTTCAGACCGCGAATCTTTCACTTCTCTACCCAGGTAATGCTCCTTTATCCACTCAACTAACTTTCCTTTTTCGGGCCGGGTATCCATGTTTATTTATTCTTTTTTTCTTTCATCTTTGTTTGCAGCATTACTACCATCTTCACTATTCTTGCTGCACGGGTTTCTGGCTTTTTAGCATCTGTTATGGCCATTACATGCTCTTTTTTATGGGTGAAGGCAAGCGCATTAAAGAATGCTTCCATCCCGGCATGTTCCTGCACGGCCTGCAATGCATCGGCTGGCAAGGTTACGGTGCGGTTCTTAAAGTCTATCCCCTCTGCCTGCCTCTCTTCCATAGGCACTCCCCTTATGTAACCTGCTATCTGCTCCTTTTTCTTAAAGCGCAGGGCGGTCCAGTCCTGGTCAACAGCAACCGATGTTACAGGCTCGTAACCCAGGTTGAAGACAGCTTCCCAACCCTTATCACGGTTGAGATCAGTGGGTATGGCGCCACTCTTTTTAGGATACACGATCCACAGCAGTGCACTATCGCCCAGCTTGTTCAGCAGTGGTGGTGCAGCAGCTTCCAGCTCCTTAGCTTGTGTCACAAAAAGCAGTACCTGCATTACAGAACAGCTACCTGTATGGGGACTATAACCTGCAAACAGCGGGGCCACACTGGCTGGTGCATCCACAAGCAGTAAGGGCAGGTCTTTCTTCAGTTTCAGCTTATCTGTCAGCTCCATGGGGCAACGGTGTGCAAGGCGTTCTGGCCAATATTTGCGCAAATATAAAATAAAAAAAGCAGGCTCATGAAATCATGAGCCTGCCGGAATTATATTAAAGTATTTTATTATTGATGCATTACCTGGAATACCTTGTTAATAGTACCATTGGTAGTGCCTGCACGCAGTATGTAGCTGCCTGCAGGGAGCTTGCTGATGTCAATGTTTTCAACCTTATTGTTGCTTACCTGCTGGCTATACACTTCCTGACCTATGGCATTTACAATGGCCACATT